>NZ_LYXF01000013.1:0-5330 GCF_001709195.1 Micromonospora sp. II
GCGCAGGTGTTGGGGCACGGTGGTGCGGAGTCGGTGCCGGCGGACCGGGCGTTCCGGGAGCTGGGCTTCGACTCGCTGACGGCGGTGGACCTGCGTAACCGGTTGAACGCGGCCACCGGGCTGCGGCTGGCCTCGACGCTGGTGTTCGACTATCCGACCCCGGCCGTGCTCGCCGACCACCTGTGGTCGGAGCTGGCCGGCGTCAGCGCGTCGGCCAGCGCACAGGTCGCCGGCACGGTCGTCGGCGCCGACGAGCCGATCGCGATCGTGGGCATGGCCTGCCGTTACCCGGGCGGGGTGGAATCCCCCGACGAACTGTGGGAGTTGCTGGCCGGCGGCGGTGAGGGGATCGGGGAGTTCCCGGCGGATCGCGGCTGGGACCTGGAGTCGCTCTTCGACCCGGACCCGAACCGCAGCGGTACGTCGTACACGCGCCACGGCGGTTTCCTGTACGGGGCGGCAGAGTTCGACCCCGGTTTCTTCGGTATCTCGCCGCGTGAGGCCCTGGCGATGGATCCGCAGCAGCGGTTGCTGTTGGAGGCGTCGTGGGAGTCGTTCGAGTCGGCGGGGCTTGATCCGCAGCGGTTGCGGGGCAGCCGGACGGGTGTGTTCGCCGGTGTCATGTACCACGACTACGCCTCCCGCCTGATGGACCTGCCGCCGGACGCCGAGGGCTTCGTCGGCACGGGCACGTCGGGCAGCGTGCTGTCCGGTCGGGTCGCCTACACCTTCGGGTTGGAGGGCCCGGCGGTCACCGTCGACACCGCTTGTTCTTCCAGCCTCGTCGCGCTGCACCTCGCCGCGCAGGCGTTGCGTTCCGGCGAGTGTGATCTGGCGTTGGCCGGTGGTGTGACGGTGATGGCGACGCCGGGGACGTTCATCGAGTTCTCCCGTCAGCGCGGGCTGTCGCAGGATGGTCGCTGCAAGTCGTTCGCGGCGTCCGCCGACGGCACCGGCTGGTCCGAGGGCGTCGGCGTGCTGCTCGTGGAGCGGCTGTCGGACGCGCGGCGCAACGGGCACCGCGTGCTGGCGGTGGTGCGGGGCACGGCCGTGAACCAGGACGGTGCGTCGAACGGCTTGACGGCGCCGAACGGTCCGTCGCAGCAGCGGGTGATCCGGCAGGCGCTGGCGAACGCCCGGCTCACCACCGCCGAGGTGGATGTGGTGGAGGCGCACGGCACGGGTACGACGCTGGGTGACCCGATCGAGGCGCAGGCTCTGCTGGCGACGTACGGGCAGGAGCGTCCGCAGGATCGGCCGCTGCTGCTCGGGTCGGTGAAGTCGAACATCGGGCACACGCAGGCCGCGGCCGGTGTGGCCGGTGTGATCAAGATGGTCATGGCGATGCGGCACGGTCTGGTGCCGGCGACGTTGCATGTGGACGAGGCGTCGCCGCATGTCGACTGGTCGGCGGGGGCGGTGGCCCTGGCCACCGAGCCCACCCCGTGGCCACGGGTGGACCGGCCGCGACGGGCGGCGGTGTCGTCGTTCGGGATCTCCGGCACGAACGCGCACGTGATCATCGAGCAGCCGCCGGCTGAGACGATCGAGGGCGAGGTCGTCGCCCGCGACGTGCCGCCGGTCGTGCCGGTGCTGCTGTCGGCCCGCGACGCCGCCGCGCTGTCGGCGCAGGCGGGCCGGTGGGCGCGCTGGCTGACCGTCGACGAGGCCCCGCGTCCGCTGGACGTGGCCTGGTCCTCCGTCACCACCCGGCCCGCGCTGGAACACCGGGCGGTCGTCACCGCCGCCGACCGGGACGACCTGGTCGCGGCGTTGACCGCCCTCGCCGACGGCGACCCCGCCGGTACGGTCGTCTCCGGCGCCACCGGCCAGCGCGGCCAGATCGCGCTGCTCTTCTCCGGCCAGGGCGCGCAGCGCGCCGGCATGGGCCGGGAGATGTACGCCGGGTTCCCGGTGTTCGCCGCCGCGCTGGACGAGGTGTGTGGGCACCTCGATCCGTTGCTGCCGCGTCCGTTGCGGGAGGTGCTGTTCGCGTCGTCGGGGTCCGCCGAGGCGGAACTGCTGAACCAGACGGTGTTCACGCAGGCGGGGTTGTTCGCGGTCGAGGTGGCGTTGTTCCGTCTGGTGGAGTCGTTCGGGGTCGTGCCCGATGTGGTGGCTGGTCACTCGATCGGTGAGGTGACGGCGGCGTATGTGGCCGGGGTGTTGTCCCTGGCCGACGCGTGCGTTCTCGTGGCCGCGCGGGGCCGGTTGATGCAGGCGCTGCCGACGGGCGGCGGCATGCTGGCCGTGGCGGCCGACGAGGCTGCGGTGGTCGAGTCGATCGCCGGGCTCGCCGACCGGGTGGGCGTCGCTGCGGTCAACGGACCCACCGCAGTGGTGGTGTCCGGTGGCGTCGAGGCCCTCGACGAGGTGGAGCGGCACTGGCGCGACCGGGGCGTGCGCACTCGCCGGCTGACGGTGAGCCACGCGTTCCACAGTCCGCTGATGGAGCCGATACTCGACGAGTTCCGCACGATCCTGCACGGCCTCACCTTTGCCACGCCGTTGTTGCCGGTGGTGTCGAACGTGACGGGTGCCCTGGCCGGCGATGAGATCTGCACGCCGGAGTATTGGGTGCGGCATGTGCGCGAGGCGGTGCGCTTCGCCGACGGGATCGCCGCTCTGCGGGCTGCCGGGGTGGACACGTTCCTGGAGGTCGGTCCGCAGAGCGTCCTGACCGCGATGACCGCCGACGTGCTGCCCGACGACGACGGTGTGCTGGCGGTGGCTGTGCAGCGCCGGGACCGTCCGGAGGCGCACGCGCTGCTGCACGCCCTGGCCGAGTTGCACGTGCACGGGATGCCGGTGACCTGGACGCAGTGGTTCGCCGAGACCGGCGCGCGGCGCGTCGACCTGCCCACGTACGCCTTCCAGCACCAGCGCTACTGGCCCACCGCCGGCCGGGCGCGTACGGGCGACGTGTCCGGGGCCGGACTCGGCCGCACCGGGCACCCGCTGCTCGGCGCGACAGTGGACCTGGCCGGCGACGACGAGATGGTGCTGACCGGCCGGCTCTCCCTGACCACGCACCCGTGGCTGGCCGACCACACGGTCTCCGGGCTGACGCTCGTACCCGGCACGGCCCTGGTCGAGCTGGCCGTACGGGCCGGCGACGAGGTGGGCCTCTCCCGGCTGCGGGAGCTGACCATGGCCGCCCCGCTGGTGCTCCCCGAATCCGGCGGCGTACGCATTCAGGTGCGGGTGTCCACGTCGGAGTCGCCGCAACGTCCCGTCGCCGTCTACTCCCGCCCCGACGACGATCCCGAGTCGGGCTGGACCCGGCACGCGGAGGGTGTGCTGGAGGCGTCCACCGCCGACGAGCCCGACACGATCACCTGGCCCCCCGCCCCGACGTCGGAGGTGGACCTCGCGGGGTGGTACGCGACGCTGGCGGAGCACGGCCTGGCGTACGGGCCGGTCTTCCAGGGACTCCAGCGCGCCTGGGTCGGCCGCGACGAACTGTTCGCCGAGGTGGCCCTGCCGGAGGCCGCCGCCATGGAGAGCGCCGGATTCGGCGTGCACCCGGCGCTGCTGGACGCCGCCCTGCACCCGATCGGGCTGCTGCTCGGTGGCGAGGAATCGAGCGGACCACGGGTGCCGTTCGCCTTCGAGGGCGTGCAGGTCCACGCCGCAGGCGCGGGGACGCTGCGGGTGCGCCTGACCCGCGACGGCTCCGGGCTGCGGCTGGCCGCGTACGACGAGGTGGGCGCGCCGGTCGTGTCGATGGACTCCCTCGTCCTGCGAGAGCTGACCGGCGCGGCCGCGCCGGGCGTGGCCTCGCGGTCGCTGTTCGAGCTGCGGTGGCCGGCCGTGCAGACCGCACCCGCCGGGGAGCTTTCCGGATGGGCGCTGGTGACCGGCGGCCTGGAGCTGCCGGCACCGGTAGGAATGCCCACGTACGCCGACGTGGCGACGGTCACGGGGGAGGAGTCCGTCCCCCGGACGCTGCTGCTGCCGGTGTTCCCCGCGCCCGGCGCGGCGACGCCGGAGTCGGTCCGGGCAGTGACCTCGGACGTGCTGGCGACGGTGCAGTCCTGGCTCGCGGCGGATGCCCTGGCGGACTCGCGGCTCGTGGTCGTGACCCGGGGTGCGGTGTCGATCGGCGACGGCGACCGGGTGACCGACCTGGCGAGCGCTGCGGTATGGGGTCTACTGCGTTCGGCGCAGTCGGAGCACCCGGGCCGCATGGTCCTCGCGGACGTCGACGGCGACCTGGACGCCGCGCTGGTTGCCCTGCTGGACGGCGTCCTGCGGGAACCGGCCACGACCGGCGGCCAGCTCGCCGTCCGCGAGGGCGCGGTGTACTCGCCGCGCCTGGTCCGGGCCGGCGTCACGGCCGCGCAGACGCCCAGCTTGGGTGACGGCGCGGTGCTGGTGACCGGCGGTACGGGTGCGCTCGGGGCGCTGGTCGCGGAGCACCTGGTGTCGGTGCACGGCGTGCGGTCGCTGGTGCTCGTGTCGCGGCGCGGTCCGGAGGCCGCCGGTGCGGGCGAGCTGTCGGAGCGGCTGTCCGCGCTGGGCGCGTCCGTGCGGATCGCCGCCTGTGACGTGACCGACCGGGACCAGGTCGGCGCTTTGGTTGCCGAGGTCATCGCCGAGGGTCGGCTGGCGGGTGTCGTGCACACCGCCGGCGTCCTGGACGACGGTGTCCTGGAGGGGCTGACGGCGGCGCGGCTGGCCGGGGTGTTGGCGCCGAAGGTGTCGGCGGGTTGGTTCCTGCACGAGGCGACGGCGGGTCTGGATCTGGATCTGTTCGTGGTGTTCTCGTCGGTGGCGGGTGTGCTCGGCTCGCCCGGTCAGTCGGCGTACGCGGCGGGCAACGCCTTCCTCGACGGGCTTGCGGTCCACCGGCGGCAGTTGGGTCTGCCGGCCGTCAGTCTCGCGTGGGGCATGTGGGACACCGCCGGCATGGCCGCCTCGATCGAGGAGGCGGACCGGGCGCGGTCCGCGCGGGCGGGTCTGACGCCGATGAGCGCCGAGGTCGGGCTGGAACTCTTCGACGCCGCCCTGCGTGCCGACCGTCCGGCCCTCGTACCGGCCGTGATCGACGTGCCCGCGCTGCGGGCGGCGACCTCCGGCGGCCCCGTGCCGGCCGTGCTGCGCACCCTGATCGGCGTGACCGGCACCCGCCGCCAGGCGGGGCAGGGCGGTAGCGGCTGGGCCGACCGGCTCGCCGGGCTCACCGAGGACGAGGGCCGCGCCCAGGTCGACGTGCTGGTGCGGGGCCTGGTGGCGCAGGTGTTGGGGCACGGTGGTGCGGAGTCGGTGCCGGCGGACCGGGCGTTCCGGGAGCTGGGCTTCGACTCGCTGACGGCGGTGGACCTGCG
>NZ_LYXF01000014.1:0-118011 GCF_001709195.1 Micromonospora sp. II
TGCAGACCATCGGCGCCACCACGCTGGATGAGTACCGCAAGCACCTGGAGAAGGACGCCGCTCTGGAGCGTCGTTTCCAGCCGATCCAGGTGGGTGAGCCGTCGCTGGCCCACACCATCGAGATCCTCAAGGGCCTGCGGGACCGCTACGAGGCCCACCACCGCGTCTCCATCACCGACGCCGCCCTGGTCGCCGCCGCGACGCTCGCCGACCGGTACATCTCCGACCGGTTCCTGCCGGACAAGGCGATCGACCTGATCGACGAGGCGGGCGCCCGGATGCGGATCCGCCGGATGACCGCGCCGCCGGACCTGCGCGACTTCGACGAGCGCATCGCCCAGGTGCGCCGCGACAAGGAGTCCGCGATCGACGCGCAGGACTTCGAGCGGGCCGCCCAGCTGCGCGACACCGAGAAGCAGCTGCTCGGCCAGAAGGCGCAGCGGGAGAAGGAGTGGAAGGCCGGTGACCTGGACGTCGTCAGCGAGGTCGACGACGAGCAGATCGCCGAGGTCCTCGGCAACTGGACCGGCATCCCGGTCTACAAGCTGACCGAGGAGGAAACCTCCCGGCTGCTGCGCATGGAAGACGAGCTGCACAAGCGCGTCATCGGCCAGGAAGACGCGGTCAAGGCGGTCTCGAAGGCGATCCGGCGTACCCGGGCCGGGTTGAAGGACCCGAAGCGGCCGTCCGGGTCGTTCATCTTCGCCGGCCCGTCCGGCGTCGGTAAGACCGAGCTGTCCAAGGCCCTGGCGGAGTTCCTGTTCGGGTCCGAGGACGCGCTGATCCAGCTGGACATGTCGGAGTTCCACGACCGGTACACGGTGTCCCGGCTCGTCGGTGCCCCTCCCGGGTATGTCGGCTACGACGAGGGTGGGCAGCTGACCGAGAAGGTGCGTCGCCGGCCGTTCTCGGTGGTGTTGTTCGACGAGATCGAGAAGGCCCACCCGGACGTGTTCAACACGCTCCTGCAGATCCTGGAGGACGGGCGTCTCACCGACGGTCAGGGCCGGATCGTGGACTTCAAGAACACGGTCATCATCCTGACCACCAACCTCGGCACCCGCGACGTCGCCAAAGCCGTCTCCCTCGGCTTCCAGGCCTCTGAGGACTCCGAGTCGAACTACGACCGGATGAAGCAGAAGGTCAACGACGAACTCAAGCAGCACTTCCGGCCCGAGTTCCTCAACCGGATCGACGACACGATCGTCTTCCACCAGCTGCGTCAGAACGAGATCCTCTCGATCGTCGACATCATGATCGCCCGGATCGAAACCCAGCTCCGCAACAAGGACATGGGCCTGGAGGTGACCGACAACGCCAAGAAGTACCTCGCGAAGAAGGGCTTCGACCCCGTCCTCGGCGCACGGCCACTACGCCGCACCATCCAACGCGACATCGAAGACAACCTGTCCGAACGGATCCTGTTCAACGAACTGCCCCCCGGCCAGATCGTCGTCGTGGACTGCGAAGGCGACCCCGACGACACCGACACGTCCACACTCGTCTTCCGGGCCGGCAAGCCGGTGCCGACGGGTCAGCCGTAGGCCCGCCGGCCCACCGCCACCAGATGATCACGCGTCGCGTCGTCGCAGAGCGCCCCGGCCACCCCGGCGGCGTACGCCCGCTCGGGCCCGAGCCCGAGACGCGCCGCCAACTCGTGCTCACGGCCCAGATCGGTACCGAACATCGCCGGGTCGTCGGTCCCGACCGAGCAGCGCAGACCGGCGGCGACGAGGCGGGGCAACGGATGCGCGGCCTCGGACTCCACCACCCGGGTCCGCAGGTTCGACGTGGGGCACACGTCCAGCACCACACCCCGGTCCCGCAGCTCGGCGAGCAGGTCGTCGTCCTCGGCGGCCCGGATGCCGTGACGGATCCGGGCCGGAGCCAGCTCCAGCAGGTCGCGTACCGAATCCGGCCCGCCCGCCTCGCCGCCGTGCGGGACGAACGCCAGACCGCCGTCGCGGGCGATCGCCACCGCCCGGGCGAACGCCTTCGCCGGCGCGGCCAGCTCCGGCCCGCCCAGACCGAACCCGACCACGCCCCGGTCCCGGTACCGCACGGCCTGGCGGGCGCACTCCTCGGCGTCGGCCGGCGCCAGCTCGCGGTCCACGTCGGGCGTCAACAGCACCCGTACGCCGTGCCGCTCGTACGCCTCGGCCGCGCCGTCGGCGTACCCCTCGAAGATGTCCGCCCAGCCGACGCCCCGGCGCACCCGCTCGGCCGGCGAGAAGATGCCCTCCAGGTAGACAGCGCCGTGCGTGGCCGCCTCGGCGGCGTACGCCACCACGATGCGCCGGAAGTCGTCGGCCGTACGCAGGCAGTTGGTGGTCAACACCCAGGTGCGGACGAAGTGGTCGAAGTCGGTGAACTCGTAGAGCTGACGCAGACCCTCGACCGTCTCCGCGGGCAGCCGCTGACCGTTACGGCGGGCGATGACCAGGAGCGTCTCCGGCCGTACCGTCCCTTCGAAGTGGACGTGCAGCTCGATCTTCGGGGCCGGCACGGCCATCAGGCGGTTCGGAGCGCGCGCCGCTCGGCCATCACCGGCGTCCGCCCCCGCCAGCCGGCCTGCGACACGCCCAGCAGCCAGCGCAGCGGCGTGGCGGAGAGCAACGGCGGATCGGTGACCCGCACCTGCCGCACCGGCACCGTGAGCGTGGCCCGCGCGACGGTGATGCGCTGGGCGCTGCCCGTCTCGGCCGGTATCCGCAGGTCCGCGTCGCCGATCAGGAAGCTGTCCGGCGCGCCGTCGACGAGCGCCGAGGTGGCGTCCCGGTCCGGGCGCAGCAGCAGGACCCGGGCGCGGTGCTCGCCCGGCGGCACGGTGGCGGGCAGCGCGGCCGGCAGTGGACGCGGCGCGGCCGTCCACCATTCGTTGCGCCCCCCGTCGTGGGGCGCCACCGCGGCGAGCAGCAGCCCCGGCAGGTCCACGGTGTCGAGGTGCATCAGCGCCCGGGGGCCCTGGCCGGCGACTATCGCGCGGCTGCGGATCACCGGCAGCAGCGCCGCCACCGACACGCCCGCCAACTGCCGGGCGAGCTGGCGGAACCGCTCCGGGGGCAGACTCACCCAGCGCCGGAACTGGGTGGTGAACGTGCCGACGCTGGAGTACCCGACCTGGGCGCTGATCGCCGTGACGGTGAGCGAGGAACGCAGCAGCAGCCGTCGCGCCTCGGCCATCCGCAGGGCGGCCAGGAAACGTGCCGGTGTCATCGAGGTGGCCTGCTTGAACACGCGATGGAAATAGAAGGGGCTGAACGGGGCAAGGCGCGCCAGCGTTTCCAGCGGCAACGGCCTGCCGAGCTCTCTTTTCATGTGCTCAATCACCCGGACAATGGCGGCCGACCGGCCGTCATGTTCCTTGCAGTCGGCACCTGAAAACTGCCCCATGGCCCCTCCATCGCTACCCGGAAACCGTGACCAATAGTGCTGTGCGGCTCTTGAACGAGTCTTGATTTGCCGCACGCGGGCCGCTCGGGCGCCCTCGGCGGCAGGCGATACGTGCTGGCCGGAGCCGGTGCGGGACCCACTTCCAGGCTTGCGCGCACCCGGCTCCGCGCGCCCGCCGAAGCGGTGCCGACGGTCACCTGAGGCAACACAGCAACCTGCGAGAAGACAGTCGCCGAGGCGTTCCGCGAGTATTGGCCAGAGCGGGCACGCCAATCGAAGAACTTCTCTGCAGGCGAGCAGGATCCGCACGCGTACACCCACGGCGAATTGGACTTGCCATGGCCCGAATATTGTTGGCACTGCGACAACGAATCCTGACGCCGGATAAGCGCGAGGCGTTGTTTGACACACGCGGCTTCCATGTCAAGAACGACGCCGCGCGGCAGGCCCTGGAAAGCGCCGGGCAGAGTTTCATCGGCGGTTTCGGTGACGCCGCCGGGGCGCCGGAGCCCCGGGCCGCCGAGGAACTGCTGGAAAGCCGGCCGGCGCCGCTGCGCGGCTTCGCCTACGAGGGCGCCGCGATGGCGTACGCCCTGATGGACGGCCTCCGCCCCGGCGGCGGCCGGGGCATGGCGCGGTTCCTGGCCGGGCGCGGCGACGCGCACGTCTACATGGCCCACGTGGGCGCCGGCTGGGCCATGGCCCGGCTGCCCCGCTGGCGCCGGCCGGCGATCCTCCCGCCCGACCCGCTGCTGCGCTGGCTCGCCCTCGACGGCTACGGCTTCCACCAGGCCTACTTCCACACCGGCCGGTACGTCCACGCACGGCACCGCGACCCGGCGCACATCTGGCCGGCGGAGCTGCGGCACTACGCGCCGCACGCGGTGGACCAGGGCATCGGCCGGGCGCTGTGGTTCGTCGCCGGCGCCGACCCGGCCGAACTGGTCCGGCTGCTCCACCGGTTCCCCGCCGACCGGCACTCCGACCTGTGGAGCGGGGTCGGCCTGGCCGCCAGCTACGCCGGTGGCGCCGATCTGACGGAACTGCGAACGCTGCGCGAGGCGGCCGGCGAGCACCGGGCGGCGCTCGGCCAGGGCGCCGCGTTCGCGGCCAAGGCCCGGATGCGGGCCGGACACGTGCCGACGCACACCGCTGTCGCGGTCGGCGCGTTCTGCGTCACCAGCATCGAGCAGGCCGCCGCGATCACCGATGCCGCCCTGACCGATCTGACCGACTCGGCGTCGCTGCCCGCCTTCGCGGTGTGGCGTCAGCGGATCGCCGACCATCTCGTACTGCTGGGGAGGTGCTGACCGGGTGTCCATGATCCTGGGTTGGGGCCGACGTCATCTCGCCGGGCTGACCGCCCTGCTGCTGATCGTCGGCCTGTTCCTGATCGCCGAGCCGGCCACTGCTACCGACGAGGAACGGCGACGGGTGGCCGCGGGCTACCGGTTCACGCCGCTGTCCATCGCGATCCCGGGTGGTCTGCCGCAGCAGAGCATCCGCCGGGTCAACAAGGAGTACACGCACATCGACGCGTGGATCTCGTCGGTGGGCGCCGGGGTCGCCATGAACGACATCGACGGCGACGGCCTGGCCAACGACCTCTGCGTCACCGACCCGCGGATCGACCGGGTGGTGGTCACGCCGACGCCCGGGGCGCGCCAGGAGCGGTACCAGCCGTTCGTGCTCGACCCGGCGCCGCTGCCGATGGGGCCGCACATGGCGCCGATGGGCTGCGCGCCCGGCGATTTCAACGAGGACGGCCGCACCGACCTGCTGGTCTACTGGTGGGGCCGGACACCGGTGATCTTCCTGGCCCGCCCGGACGCCACCGGTCTGTCCGCGGCGGCGTTCCAGCCGGTCGAGCTGGTCCCCCGGCCCGCCGCCGCCGACGGCGGCTACACCGGGCCGCGGTGGAACACCAACACGGTGAGCGTGGCGGACTTCGACGGCGACGGTCACGAGGACGTGTTCGTCGGCAACTACTTCCCCGACGGCCCGGTGCTCGACCACACGGTCAGCGGCGGCGTGGCGATGAACAGGTCCATGTCGGCCGCGTACAACGGCGGGCGCGACCATGTCCTGCGCTGGACCGGCGCGACCGCCGACAGCGTCACCTTCGCCGACGTGCCGGACCTCTTCGACGACGACGTCTCCCGTGGCTGGGCACTCGCGTCGACCGCCACCGACCTCGACGGCGACCTGCTGCCCGAGCTGTACGTGGCGAACGACTTCGGCCCCGACCGGCTGCTGCACAACCGCTCCACACCGGGCCGGGTGCGGCTGGCCCTGGTCGAGGGCGAGGGCAGCCGGCTCACCGTGCCCAAGTCGAAGATCCTCGGGCACGACTCCTTCAAGGGCATGGGCGTGGACGTCGGCGACCTGGACGGCGACGGCCTCTACGACATGTACGTCGGCAACATCACCACCTCGTTCGGCATCCAGGAGAGCAACTTCGCCTTCGTCAACCAGGCCCGGGACACCGACGACCTGCGGCAGCGGCTCGCCGACGGGCGGGCGCCGTTCGTCGACCGCAGCGCCCCGCTCAACCTCGCCTGGAGCGGCTGGAGCTGGGACGTCAAGATCGCCGACCTGACCAACAGCGGCCGGCCCGACATCGTGCAGACCAGCGGCTTCGTCAAGGGCGAGGTGAACCGGTGGGCGCAGCTGCAGGAGCTGGCCACCGCCAACGACACGCTGCTGGAGCACACCTCGGCGTGGCCACGGGTCCGGCAGGGCGACGACATCGCCGGCGGGCAGCCGCTGCGCCTGCACGCCCGGATGCCCGGCGGCGCCTACGCCGACATCGCCGGCCAGCTCGGCCTGGCGGTGCCCATCCCGACCCGGGGCATCGCGCTCGGCGACGCCGACGGCGACGGCCGGCTGGACATGGCGGTGGCCCGGCAGTGGGACGCGCCGGTGTTCTACCGCAACGACAGCCCCGGCACCGGATCGCAGCTGTCCCTGAAGCTGAACCGGCCGCCGGCCGGCGACGCCGCCACCGGCTCCCCGGTGATCGGCGCGGACGTCACCGTCCGCACCCCGGACGGCCGTGTGCTGCGCGGCCGGGTCGACGGCGGCAGCGGCCACTCCGGCCGGCGCAGCTTCGAGGTGCACATCGGCCTCGGCGACGTCACCGGGCCGGTCCAGGTCGACCTGGCCTGGCGGGACCGCACCGGCGCGCCACGCGCGCAGACGGTGACGCTCACCCCCGGCCGGCACGCGCTCACCCTCGGCACCCAGGCACAGGAGGCGAGTTCATGACGAAGCCACGCGACCCGCGAGTGACAGCGCTGCGCCGCTTCGCGATCTCGATCACCGTCCTCAACATCCTCGGCTACACGGTCCTCGGCTTCGAGCAGCCCGCGCTCTGGCCGGTGTACGCCGTGCTCACCGCGTACGCCGCCGAGCTGCTGCTGGAGGCGGTGGGCGCCCGGGGTGAGGGCCGCGCCCCCCGGTACGCCGGCGGCGTGCGCAACCTGGTCGAGTTCCTCTTCCCCGCGCACATCACCGCGCTGGCGGTGAACATGCTGCTCTACACGAACGACCGGGTGCTGGTGATGCTCTTCGGCGTGCTGGTGGCGATCAGCGGCAAGTGGCTGCTGCGGGCGCCGGTCAACGGGCGGCTGCGGCACTTCATGAACCCGTCGAACTTCGGCATCGCGATCGTGCTGCTGCTGTTCCCGTGGGTCTCCATCGCGCCGCCGTACCACTTCACCGAGAACCTCTCCGGCCCCGCCGACTGGGCGATCGTGGCCGTGATCCTCGTCCTGGGCACGATGCTCAACGCGAAGCTCACCCGCCGGATGTGGCTGATCGCCGGCTGGCTGTCGATCTTCGTGGTGCAGTCGGTGGTCCGGGGCCTGGTGCTGGACACGTCGATCGTGGCCGCGCTGGCCACCATGACCGGTACCGCGTTCGTCCTGTTCACCAACTACATGATCACCGATCCGGGCACCACGCCGAGCCGGCCCGCCGCCCAGTTCGCGTTCGGTGGCGGCGTGGCGCTGGTGTACGGCGTGCTGACCGGCGCCTCGGTGACGTACGGGCTCTTCTTCGCCACCGCGATCGTCTGCCTGGTCCGCGGCACCTTCCTCTGGTCGCTGCACGCCTCACGCCGCGAGCAGCGGCGCCGCGAGCAGGACCAACCCGTCTCGCCCGCAACGCCCGGGACACCGGCCACCGCCGGTCCCGTCTCCGCGGACAACGGCAAGCGGCCCGTGCCCGCCTGATCCGCGAATCGCACAACCCCAGGAGTGACGACATGAGCAGAATCGCGGTCGTCGGCATGAGCTGCCGCTACCCGGAAGCCGATTCGGTGGCCGACCTGTGGCGCAACGCCCTCAGCGGACGCCGCGCGTTCCGCCGGCTGCCGCCGGAGCGGATGAGCCTGGAGGACTACTGGGACGCCGACCCGGCCACCCCGGACCGTTTCTACAACCGGCACGCCGCCGTCATCGAGGGGTACACGTTCGACCGGATCCGGCACCGGATCGCCGGCAGCACCTACCGCTCCACCGACCTCACCCACTGGCTGGCGCTGGACGTGGCCGGCGAGGCGCTCGCCGACGCCGGCTGGCCGGACGGCGCCGGGCTGCCCCGGGACCGAACCGCCGTGGTGGTCGGCAACACCCTCACCGGCGAGTTCTCCCGCGCCAACGTGCTGCGGCTGCGCTGGCCGTACGTGCGCCGGGTGCTGGCCGCCGGGCTGCAGGAGCAGGGGTGGCCCGACCGGCGGATCGCGGAGTTCCTGGCGGTGACCGAGGAGCGGTACAAGAGCCCGTTCCCGCCGATCGACGAGGACACGCTCGCCGGTGGTCTCTCCAACACCATCGCCGGGCGGATCTGCAACCACTTCGACCTCGGCGGCGGCGGCTGGACGGTGGACGCCGCCTGCGCCTCCAGCCTGCTGTCCGTGGTCACCGCCGCGCGCGCCCTGGCCGACGGCGAGGTCGACGTGGCGGTGGCGGGCGGGGTGGACCTGTCCATCGACCCGTTCGAGATGGTCGGCTTCGCCAAGGCCGGCGCGCTCGCCCGCGACGAGATGCGGGTGTACGACGAGCGGTCGCAGGGCTTCTGGCCGGGCGAGGGCTGCGGCATGGTCGTGCTGATGCGCCACGACGACGCGGTGGCGCAGGGGCGCGTCGTGCACGCGACGATCGCCGGCTGGGGCGTCTCCTCCGACGGGCGCGGCGGGATGACCCGGCCGGAGGCGCAGGGCTACCGGCTGGCGCTGGACCGGGCGTACCAGCGGGCCGGCTTCGGCATCGGCACGGTCCCGCTCTTCGAGGGGCACGGCACCGGCACCGCCGTCGGCGACGCCACCGAGCTGCGTGCCCTCTCCGCCGCCCGGCGCGACGCCGGGGCCACCGATCCGGCCGCCATCGGCTCCATCAAGGCGCTCATCGGGCACACCAAGGCCGCCGCCGGGGTGGCCGGGCTGATCAAGGCGACCATGGCGTTGCGGCACGCCATCGTCCCGCCCACCGCCGGGTGCGCCCGTCCCCGCGCGGAGCTGACCGCCGCGGACCGTACGCTGCGCGCCGCGCCGGTGGCCGAGCCGTGGCCGGACGGGGCGCCGCTGCGCGCCGGGGTCACCGCGATGGGCTTCGGCGGGATCAACACCCACCTGGTGCTGGAGGCCGGCCCGTCCGCCGTGCCGGAACGTGTCCGGCGGCAGCAGCTGCGGCTGGCCCGGCACACCCAGGACGCCGAGCTGCTGCTGCTCGACGCGGCCGACCCGGTGGCGCTGCGGGAACGGGTGGCCGCGCTGCTGGATCCGCTGGCCCGGCTGTCGTACGGCGAGCTGACCGACCTGGCCGGCGCTCTGGCCGGCGAGGTACGCGGCCGGCCGATGCGGCTGGCGGTGGTCGCCGCCTCCCCCGCCGAGGCGGTGGACCGGTTCGAACGTGCCCTGGCGGCGCTCGACCGGGGCGAGGAGGAGTTGTTCGCCGACGGGCTGGCGTTGCGGCGCACGCTGCGCCCGGCCCGGCTCGGGTTCCTCTTCCCCGGCCAGGGCTCCGGCCGCGGCGTCGACGGAGGCGCGCTGGCCCGGCGTTTCCCGGCCGCCGCCGAGGTGCACCGCCTGGCGGCGCTGCCGGCCGACGCGGACCCGGTGGCCACCGAGGTGGCCCAGCCGCGCATCGCCGCGGGTTCCCTAGCCGGCCTGCGGGTGCTCACCGAACTGGGCGTCGAGGCGCGGGTGGCGGTCGGGCACAGCCTCGGCGAGATCACCGCGCTGCACTGGGCCGGCACCGTCGACGCGGAGGCGCTGCTGCGGATCGCCGCGGCGCGCGGCGCGGTCATGGCCGGCTGCCGGGAACCGGGCACGATGGCCGGCATCGCCGCCGACGACACCGCCACCACCCGGCTGATCGGCGCCGAACCGGTGGTGGTGGCCGGCTACAACGGGCCGCGGCAGACGGTGGTCGCCGGCCCGTCCGACGCGGTCCGGCGGGTGTGCGAGCGGGCCACCGACGCCGGTGTGCACTGGGCGGACCTGGCCGTCTCGCACGCGTTCCACTCCCCGCTGATGGCGTCGGCCGCCCGCGAGTTCGGCGACTGGCTGGAAGGGGTCCGCCTGGCCCCGCCGCGCCGGCCGGTGGTCTCCACAGTCACCGGCGCGGAGCTGACCTCCGGCACCGACCTGGCGGCGCTGCTGCGCCGGCAGATCACCGAGCCGGTGCGCTTCGCCGCGGCGGTCACCGAGGCCGGCCGGCGGGTGGACGCGCTGGTCGAGGTCGGTCCCGGCCAGGTGCTCGCCCGGATGGCCCGGGACCTGGTCGACGTGCCGGTGTTCGCCACCGGCACGGACGCGCCGACGCTCGCCGGCTTCCTCGGCACTGTCGGCGCGCTCTGGACTCTGGGCGCGCCCGTGGACCACGCCGCGCTGGTCAGCGACCGTCCGATCCGTCCGCTCGACCTGGCCGCGCGGCGGCGCTTCTTCGCCAACCCGTGCGAGGCCGCGCCCGCCGTGGCCGTGGCGGCGGCGTCCCCGACCGGGGCCACCCCGCAGGCCGCGGGCGGGCCGGTGACCGCCGACGAGACGGCCCCGGCCGGAGGCGGACCGGCGGCCGACCCGCTGGCGGTGCTGCGCCGGCTGGCCGCGTCCCGCGCGGAGCTGCCGCCCGAGAGCGTCGGCGCGGACACCCGGCTCCTCGACGGTCTGCACCTCAGCTCGATCGCCGTGGGTCAGCTGGTGAACGAGGCCGCCCGGGAACTGGGCCTGCCCGCGGTGCAGGCGCCGACGAACTTCGCCACCGCCACGCTGCGGGAGATCGCCGACGCGCTGCGGGAACTGGACCCGGCCGCCCCGCCCGCCGACCGGCAGGTGGACGGCGTCGCGCCGTGGGTGCGCGGTTTCACAGTCGAGCTGGTCGAGGAACCGGTGGAGCCGGCCGGCGCCGGCCCCGGCGGCCCGGGTGCCTGGCAGTGGTACGCGCCGGCCGGGCACCCGTACGCGGAGACGCTGCGCGACGCGCTCGCCGGTGCGGGCGTCGGCGGCGGCGTGCTGCTCTGCCCGGGCGAGGAGGTGGACCTGGACCTCGCGTTGCGCGCCGTCCAGGCGGCGGTGGCCCAGCCGCCGGGCAGCCGCCTGGTGGTCGTCCAGCACGGCCGGGGCGTCGCCGGGCTGGCCCGTACTGCCCGGCTGGAGGGCTCGGGTCTGCACGTGACGCTGGTCGAGGCGGCCCCGGCCGACGACCTGGTGGACCGGGTGGTGCGCGAGGTGGCGGCCACCGACGGGTACGCCGAGTCGCACCTCGGCCCGGACGGCCGGCGGCGGGTCCCCCTGCTGCGGCCGCTGCCGCCGCCCGGCCCGGCACGCCCGGGTCCGGCCGGTCCGTCGCTGCGGCCGGACGACGTCCTGCTGGTGACCGGCGGCGGGAAGGGCATCACCGCCGAGTGCGCGCTCGCCCTGGCCCGGGACACCGGGGCGCGGCTGGCCCTGCTCGGCCGGGCCGACCCGGCCGCGGACCCGGAGCTGGCCGCGAACCTGACCCGGATGCGGGAGGCGGGGGTGCGCCTGCGGTACGTGCGCGCCGACGTCACCGACCCGGAGGCGGTACGCGCCGCGGTGGCGCAGGTACGCGCGCACCTGGGCCCGGTCGCCGGGGTCCTGCACGGCGCCGGGGTCAACCGGCCGGCCGCCCTCGGCGCGCTGGACCCGGACACCCTGCGCGCCACGCTGGCGCCGAAGGTGGACGGCCTGGCGCACGTCCTCACCGCGGTCGAGCCGGACGAGCTGCGGCTGCTGGTGACGTTCGGCAGCGTGATCGGGCGCGGCGGCCTGCCCGGGGAGGCGCACTACGCGCTGGCCAACGACTGGCTGGCCCGGCTGACCGCCGAGGCCGGCCGGCGCTTCACCGGATGCCGCGCGGTCTGTCTGGAATGGTCGGTCTGGTCCGGCGTCGGCATGGGTGAACGGCTCTCCGCCGTCGAGTCGCTGCTGCGCGCCGGCATCACCCCCATCCCGCCGGACGAGGGCGTCCGGCTGCTGCGCCAGGTGCTGGCGCTGCCCCGGCTGCCCGCCTCGGTGGTGGTCACCGGCCGCACCGACGGGCTGGACACGCTGCGGCACGAGCGGCGGGAGCTGCCGCTGCTGCGCTTCCTGGAACGTCCGCTGGTGCAGTACGACGGCGTGGAGCTGGTGGTCGAGGCGGACCTGTCGGCCGAGAGCGACCCGTACCTCGCCGAGCACGACCTGGACGGCAACCTCCTGCTGCCCGCGGTGCTCGGCATGGAGGCGATGGCGCAGGTGGCCACCGCGCTCGCCGGCGCCACCGGCGTGCCCGTGCTGACCGGCGTCAGCTTCCCCCGGCCCGTGGTGGTGGCCCGCGGCGGGCGCGTCACCGTCCGGATCGCCGCGGTGCAGGCCGAGGCGGGCGTGGTGGAGGTGGCGATCCGCAGCGACGAGACGGGCTTCGCGGCCGACCACTTCCGGGGCACCGTCCGCTTCGAGCCGGACGAGGGCGACCGGGAGGCGCCGGGCGTGACCGGAGGGCTGCCGCCGGTGCCACTGGAGCCGGGCCGGGACCTCTACGGTGACCTGCTCTTCCAGGGCGACCGGTTCCGCCGGCTGGTGCGCTACCACCGGGTCGCGTCCCGGCGGGCCGAGGCGGACGTCGCCACCACCGAGGACCTGCGCTGGTTCCACGCGTTCCTGCCGCAGCGGCTGCTGCTCGGCGACGCGGGCGCGCGGGACGCCTTCCTGCACGGCATCCAGGTCTGCGTGCCGGACGCGACGCTGCTGCCGATCGCCGTGGACCGGGTGGAGCCGGCCGGGCCGAAGCTCGCCGCCACCGAGCAGGTCCGCTTCGTGGCGGTGGAGCGGGAGCACCGCGACGACACCTACCGGTACGACGTGACGGTCCTCGGCGCGGCCGGGACGGTGGTGGAACGCTGGCTCGGTCTGCGCCTGCGCGCGGTGCGCCACCGCCCGGCCGCCCTGCCGTGGCCGCCGGCGCTGCTCGGACCGGCGCTGGAGCGGCGGCTGGGCCGGCTGCTCGACGCCGACCTGGCGGTGGTGGTGGAACCGCGTCCGGACCGGACCGGCGGAGCACGACGGGAGGTCACCGCCGTCGCCGTCGGACGGGCCGTGGGACGGCCGGTACGGCTGCGGTACCGGCCGGACGGGCGGCCCGAGGAGGTCAACGGCCGGCACGTCTCCGCCGCCCACAGCGAGGTCGCCAGCCTGCTGGTGGCCGGCGCCGGGCCGCTCGCCTGCGACCTGGAGGTGGTCCGGCCCCGGCCCGCCGAGGTGTGGGCCGACCTGCTCGGCCGGCACGCCGGGCTGGCCGGGCAGATCGCCGCCGACCTCGGCGAGGACGCCGACGTCGCCGCCACCCGGGTCTGGTGCGCCAAGGAGTGCCTGGTCAAGGCGGGGCTGCCGGTGGACGCCCCGCTCACGGTGGCCGGCGGCGACGGCGAGTGGGTGCTGGTGCGCAGCGGCCGGGTCACGGTGGCCACCGGCCCGGTCCGTCTGACCGGCGAGCCACAGCCGGTGGTCGTCGCCGTCCTCACCGCGACGGGGGTGTGACATGTCCGCCTGGTACGAGTACCGCCACGTGGTCGGGTTCGAGGAGACGAACCTCGTCGGCAACGTCTACTACGTCAACTACCTGCGCTGGCAGGGCCGCTGCCGGGAGATGTTCCTGCGTGAGCACGCCCCGGCGGTGGTCGACGACCTGCGCGCCGGGTTGAAGCTGTTCACGCTGCGGGTGGACTGCGAGTACCTCGCCGAGCTCGACGCGTTCGACGAGCTGCGCATCCGGATGAGCCTGACCGAGCTGACCCAGACGCAGCTCGGCCTGGCCTTCGACTACCTGCGCGACGGCCCGGGCGGGCTGGTCCCGGTGGCCCGGGGGCACCAGCGGATCGCCTGCATGCGGGAGGTCGCCGGGCAGGTGGTGCCGACCCGCGTGCCGACGCCGCTGGTGCGGGCGCTGGCGCCGTACCGGGCGGCCGAGGGGGTGGCCGGCCGTGCCTGAGCGCGCCGTGGACGCGCCGCCGGCCACCGCCGCGCTGCGTACGGTGCTCGGCGAGTTCGTCACCGGCGTGACGGTGCTGACGGTCGGTGGTCCGCTGCCGCACGGGATGACGGCGAACTCGTTCACCTCGGTCTCGCTGGACCCGCCGCTGGTGCTGCTCTGCGTGAGCCGGGACAGCCTGATGTCCGCCTGTCTGTCCGACGCGGACGGGTTCGGCATCTCCGTCCTGGCCGGGGGGCAGGAGCGCCTGGCCCGGCACTTCGCCGACCGGCGCCGGCGGCCCGGACGCGCGCAGTTCGCCACTGTCGGCTGGTCGCCGGGCGAGCGGACCGGCGCGCCGCTGCTGCACGGGGCGCTGGCCTGGCTGGAGTGCCGGCCGTGGCGCTGCCACGACGGCGGCGACCACGTGATCGTGGTGGGCCGGCTGGTGGCCGCGCGCACGGCTGCCGACAGCGACGCCCTGATCTTCCGGCGAGGCCGGTTCGACAGGTACGGGAACTCCCACCCGGCCGCCGGCCGCCGGCACGTCCAACCGCTCCTGAAGGAGGCGCAGTGACCCTGTCGGACAAGCGCGACGCCGGCGCTTCGGGGCTCGATCTGAACGGCAGCCGGCACCGGGCTGCCCTGCAGATCTTCCTCGTCGTCGTCATCGCCCACTGGGCCGAGCACCTGGTGCAGGCCGCGCAGATCTGGGTGTTCGGCTGGTCCCGGCCGGAGGCCCGGGGCGTACTCGGCATGCCGTTCCCGTGGCTGGTGGAGAGCGAGTGGCTGCACTACGGGTACGCGCTGGTCATGCTCGCCGGTTTCTGGCTGCTGCGCGGCGGCTTCGTCGGCCGCGCCCGGACCTGGTGGATGGCGGCGCTGCTGATCCAGGTGTGGCACCACCTGGAGCACCTGCTGCTGCTGGTGCAGTCGCTGACCGGCAGCAACCTGGCCGGGCAGCCGGTGCCGACGAGCCTGCTGCAACTGGTGGCGCCCCGGGTGGAGCTGCACCTGTTCTACAACGCGGTGGTGTTCCTGCCGATGGTGGTGGCGATGTACCTGCACCGCACGCCGCTCGCCGACGAACTGGCCCGGATGCGGTGCAGTTGCCGCCGGGTGGCCGAAGTCCGGTGAGGCGCGGGCCGGGGCTGAGGTGGCTGGCGGCGGGACTACTCACGCTGCTCGCGCTCGGCCTGGCCGGGCTGACCCTGGCCGCGCAGCTGCGGCCGGCGCGGTTGGTGACCACCGACCCGCCGGCCGGCGCCCGGCTGACCACGGCCCCGGCGGCGGTGACGCTCACCTTCAACGGCCCGCTCGACGCCGAGCGGACCCATGTCTGGTTGATCGGCCCGGGCGGCGCGTTCGGCGCGACGGGCGCGCCGCGCTACCGCGACAACGGCGTCGAGGTGCCGGTGACGGTCATGGGTGACGGGCGCTACCGGGTCGGCTACCACGCCCAGCTCGCCACCGGGCAGACCGCCACCGGCGTGGTCCCGTTCACCGTCGCCGCCGGGCTCGGCGCGCCGCCGCGGGCCGCCCCGGCCGCGTCCCCGCCGGCCACCGCGCCGCCGGACGGGTCCGCCGGGGGCGGCCACCACGGGGGTACGGGCGGAGCGGCCGGCCTGGCCCTGCTGCTGGCGCCGGTGGTCACCGGAGCGGTCCTGCTCGTGCTGATGGCGCGGGGACGGCGTGACCGGCCCGCCGGCGGCACGCCCTCGTCGGCCGGTCCGGGGCCGGGCGGGCGACGGCGGGCCTGGGTGCTGCGGGAGCCGGAGGACGCCGGCGACCGGCCTGCCGACCGCGAACCGGCCCGGCCGGGCGGGTGACCTGACGGACCACAGGAGGGAAAGCGATGTCCGTATCGACAGATGCCGCCGCGGTGAAGGCCGAACAGCGGCGGACCTGGGACGCCGTCAGCGACGGCTGGACCCGCGAGTGGGAGACCTTCGAGCGGGGCGGCGCGGCGCTCACCGCGCGGCTGCTGGCCCTGGGTGGCGTACGGCCGGGGCACCGCGTCCTGGACGTCGCGACCGGTCCGGGGGAGCCGGCGCTCAGCGCCGCCGACATCGTCGGCCCGGCCGGCACGGTCACCGGCGTCGACCTCTCCCCCGCCATGCTCGCCGTGGCCCGCCGCCGGGCCGAGGGCCGGCGCAACGTCAACTTCCTCGTCGCCGACCTGGAGACGGTGGAGCTGCCGCCGCACGCGTTCGACGTGGTGCTCAGCCGGCTCGGCCTGATGTTCGCCGTCGACCCCGGCGCCGCGTTCGGCCGGATCGCCCGGCTGCTCGTCCCGGGCGGCGTGCTCGCCGCGGCGGTGTGGGCGCCACCGCCGCGGGTGCCGCTGATGTCGCTCGGGTACGGCGTGCTCGCGCGCCGGCTGGACCTGCCGTCCGGGCCACCGGACGCCCCCGGCCCGTACCGCCTGTGCGATCCGGAGGCGCTGGCGGCCGGGCTGACCGACGCCGGCCTGCGGGACGTGACAGTCGAGGAGTACCCGGTCCCGTTCCGGTTCCACGACCCGGCCGAGTACGCGCGGTTCACCCGGGCGGTGGCGCCGCCACC
The DNA here is from genome assembly GCF_001709195.1 of Micromonospora sp. II. Classification (NCBI taxonomy): domain Bacteria; kingdom Bacillati; phylum Actinomycetota; class Actinomycetes; order Micromonosporales; family Micromonosporaceae; genus Micromonospora; species Micromonospora sp. II. The sequence continues at coordinate 16,428 of NZ_LYXF01000014.1, forward strand.
GGTACGCCGCCGGGTCGAGGCGCTCGATCCGGCCGGGCGGGACGCGCTCTGGGCGGAGGTGGCCGCCGCCGCCGAGGGACGCGCCGGCCCGGACGGACTGGTCGACCTGACCTCGACCGCGCTCACCGTCCGCGCGGTCGCCCCGGCCTGACCCCCATCCATCGCTACGAAAGGACCGAGATGACCACCGAACTGCAACGCCGCAAGCTGGAGAAGGTCTTCGCCTCGTACGACGCCGACGGGGACGGCGTCATCGACGGGCTGGACATCACCGCGATGGCCCAGATCTGGTGCGACACGTACGGCGTGGCGCCGTACTCGCCGGGCTGGCGGCGGATCCACGGCGCGGCGGCCCGGATGTGGCGCGGGATGCGCGGCAGCGACGGGCCCGACGGCGAGAAGCGGGTGACGGTCGCCGAGTGGGTGGCGTGGGCCGACAAGCCGGAGTTCCCGGAGTTCGTGACGAACGCGGCGGTGCCGTTCAGCCTGGCCGTGTTCGACGTGGCCGACGCGGACCGGGACGGGCGCATCAACCACGCGGAGATGTTCGCGGCGCAGAGCAAGAGCGGCATGCGCTCGGAGGACACGCAACGGATCTTCGACCGGCTCGACACCGACCGGGACGGCTACCTCACCAGCGAGGAGTACGGCCGGGCGGCGCACGAGTTCTACCTCAGCGCCGACCCGGACGCGCCGGGCAACGTGATCGCCGGGGAGCTCTGAGCGGCCGGACGCCCGGCCGCCGGTCCGTGTGGGCCGGTGGCCGGGCGTCGGTCGTTCAGCGGGTACGGCGGCGCGCGGTCATCGGCAGCGCGTCGACGGGCATGGTCATGGCCGGCACGGGCTTCGGCTCGTGGCCGGGCACCGGCTCCAGCCGCCAGCGGGCGGCGATGCTGGCCAGCGAGACGATCATCTCGGTCCAGGCGAACTGGTCGCCGATGCAGCCGTGCACGCCGGTGGCGAACGGCATGAACGCGCCGCGGGGCAGCGTCCGGGCCCGTTCCGGCAGCCACCGGTCCGGGTCGAAGAGCTCGGGCTCGGGGTAGATGCGCGGGTTGTGGTGCACGGCGTGGAAGCTGTAGAGCACGTCCGAGCCGGCCGGGATCAGGTAGCCGCCCAGCTCGGCGTCTCGGGCGGTGACCCGGTTGTTGAACAGGCCCTGGGTGCGCAGCCGCAGCGTCTCGGAGAGCACCTGGCGGGTGTACTCCAGCGCCGGCACGTCGGCGTAGCCGGCGGCCCGTCCGTCGAGCACCCGGTCGACCTCGGCGTGCAGCCGCCGCTGCACCTCGGGGTCCGCGCCGACGTGGTGCAGCGCCCAGCAGAGCGTGTTGGCGATGGTGTTGCTGCCGGCGATGAAGAACGTCATCACCTCGTCGTGGACCTGCTCGTCGCTCATCGCGGGCCGGCCGTCCTCGTCGCGGGCGAAGAGCATCATCGACAGCAGGTCGCCGTGGTCGGTGCCGGCCGCGCGGTACTCGGCGATGACCCGGCGGATGGTCGCCCGCAGGTATTCGGCCGCGGTGTCGTAGTCGCGGTTGGCCTGGGTGGGCAGGCGGGTCAGCACGCCCGTCACGTCGGTGATCCGGCGGAACAGTCCGCCCAGGACGGTGGTGGTCGCGGCCATGAACCGGGCGCGGTCCAGGCTTCGGTCACCGGCGAAGACGACCTCGACGACGTTGGTGAGGGCCAGCTCGTCCATCTCCTTCTCGACCGCGAGGCGCTGGCCGTCGCGCCAGGAGTCGAGCTTGCCGGCGACCGTCCGGCTCATCAGCTCGGTGTAGTGGATGACCTTGTTGCGGTGGAAGGCGGGCTGGATCAGCGCCCGCTGCCGGCGGTGGAACTCGCCCTCGGAGATGCCCAGGCCGTTGCCGAACATGGACCGGAAGCGCTCGGTCATCGGCCCGCCCCGGACGAAGGTGTCGCCGTCGCGCAGCAGCTCCCGCATCAGGGTCGGGTCGTTCACCACGTACGCCGGGCGCTTGCCGAGCGCGATGGTGACGACCGGCTCGCCGGACTGGAGTTCGAGCAGGAACTCGGCGGGTCGTCGTTTCATCTGCAGGCCGTGCCCGAGCACGGGCAGGCGGCCGGGCGCCGACGCGGGTGTGCGCAGGGTGGTGGTCATGGTGCGTTCCCTCGGTGTCGGGCCGCGCGGCTCGCCGCGTCGGCGGTGACGGGCCGGTCCGTCGTGCGGCGGCGGCCCGGTCGGGATCAGCGGGAGAGCAGCGCGCCGGTGGACGCGGGCCGCCCGGCGGCGTGCCAGACCCGCGACGAGCCGATGGTCTGGCCGTTGGCCAGGTCCTGAAGGGTGATCTGGACCCGCCAGGGGTCGAACTGGAGCACCTCGAAGCCGGCGTCGGCGGGGCCGTCGGGCCAGACCGCGTACGGGTCGAAGCCGCGCTGGGTCGCCTCGGCGGCGACCAGGTCCCAGACGTGGCGTTTGGTGTCGCCCGGCTCCAGCCAGGTGGCGCGGCAGTCGACGAAGACGGCGTCGTGCGCGGGTGTCCAGTAGCTGCACGAGACGTACGGGTTGCGGGCCAGGTGGGCGGTCTTGACCGGGGTGCGGGAGGTGCTGACCCAGCCGGTCGGGCCGGCGTCGCCGACCTCCCAGGAGACGTGCATGATCCGGCTGCGCGGCCGGTCGCGTCCGTCCACAGTGGCTACGGTGCACCAGCCGATCTCGGTGGTGAGCCGCAGGAAGTCGTCACGGAGGTCGGCGAAGTCGCCGACCGGGGTGCTGAACGTGGAAGGCTCCATGCCGAGATGGTAGATCCGCGCGAGCGCAGTTTGCTATATGATTCTCAATTCTTGCGGTGCCCGCTTCGGAGCGTCACCAGGCCCGCAGGATCGCGCGCAGCGCGTCGATCACCCGGGCCTGGACACCCTCGTCCAGCGACGGGTACATCGGCAGCGAGAAGATCTCCCCGGCCAGCCGCTCGGTGACCGGCAGTGACCCCTCGGAGTAGCCGAGGTGGGCGAAGCCGCGCATCGTGTGCACCGGCCAGCGGTAGCTGACGTTCAGCTCGATGCCGTGGCGGCGCAGCGCCGCCAGGATCTCGTCGCGCCGCGGGTGCCGCACCACGTAGAGGTAGTAGACGTGCTCGTTGCCGGGCGCGGTGACCGGCAGGCCCAGGCCGGTGCCGGCGAGCCCCTCGTCGTAGCGGCGGGCGATCGCGCGGCGGGCGGCGACGTAGCGGTCCAGCCGCCGCAGCTTGCGGCGCAGGATCTCCGCCTGCACCTCGTCCAGGCGGCTGTTGCGGCCGGGCGTCTCCTCGACGTAGTAGCGGTCCTCCATCCCGTAGTACCGCAGCCGGCGCAGGCGCCGCTCCACGTCCGGGTCGGCGGTGATCGTCGCGCCGCCGTCGCCGTACGCGCCGAGCACCTTGGTCGGATAGAAGGAGAAGGCGGCGGCGTCACCGAGCGACCCGGCCACGCGGCCGTGGTGGCGCGCGCCGTGCGCCTGCGCGCAGTCCTCCAGCACCGCGAGGCCGTGCGCGGCGGCGAGCGCCCGCAGCGGCGCCATCTCGACGCACTGCCCGTAGAGGTGCACCGGGAGCAGCACCCGGGTACGCGGCGTGATCACGTCGGCGACCCGGTCGACGCGCATCAGGCAGGTCGCCTCGTCCACGTCGACGAAGACCGGCACCGCGCCCACCGCGTCGATGGCGAGCACGGTCGGCGCGGCCGTGTTGGCGACGGTGACCACCTCGTCGCCGGGGCGTACGCCCAGCGCCCAGAGGGCCAGCGAGATGGCGTCGGTGCCGTTGGCCACCCCGACGCAGTGCGGCACGCCGTGGTAGGCGGCGAACTCCCGCTCGAAGCCGCGCACGCTCTCACCGAGCACCAGCCGGCCGGAGGAGAAGACCTGGTCCACCGCGCCGAGGACGTCCTCCCGCTCGCTCTCGTACTCGGCCAGGTAGTTCCAGACTCCGACGGTCATGGCGGCGGACCTCCCCGGGAGCGTCGTCGCCGCGGCGCCTCACCCCGGCATCACCACCCCGCATCCTAGTCGCCGCCCCATCAGCTAGCTACACGTTCGTCAACCGACGTCGGTACAGGCGGCTCCCGGCCACTGGCCCGAACGGACGGAATCACCCGCGCCGCGACGCCGTCGCCGCGGACTTGGCACCAACCCTGCGGGGCGCGCGAACAGCCTTTCCCGGCAAGCGCTCAGGACCGAGCTGACCTGCCCCGACATCGGCCACTGTCGACCGCCGCGGCACCTCCGGCAATCGATGGAAATTGCGCGCAGTGGATCTCCCTGCAGTCGACTTCCCGTCAATTGACAGTTGCAATTCGGATAGTAGGCTCGCTGCCGCGGGCGCCGCTCCCCGGCACTTCTCCGTCCCCCTCGACCGCGACGCCTGGCATGTTCCGGCCTCAATCCCGCACGTGACCAGGAGGACGTCCATGCCCCGTCCACAACTGCGCGGTCCGCTCCGGCGGGCCGCCCACATCGGAGTGATCGCGCTCGTCGCCGTCAGCAGCGGCCTGGTGCCACCCCCGGCCGCGGCCGGGGCGTCCGTGCGACGGGTCACCTCGACGGTGACCGGCAGCGACGGCCAGCCGTACCGGATCACCAACCACCTCACCCGCACGGCTCAGGCCGCCGAACGTCCGGGCGCGCCCGCCCGCCAGTGGCTGCTGGTCTGGACCGGTGACGCCGCGCCCGGCCCCGACGGCAAGCCCGACCCCGACTTCCTCGCCGTCGTGGACGCCACCCCCGGCTCCCCCGACTACGGCCGGGTGGCGAACACCGTCACCGTCGACTCGGTCTTCGGCAACGAGCCGCACCACATGCAGTACACCTGGCGAAAGGGCGACAAGGTGTACGCGGGCGGCCTGCTCAGCGACACCGTCTACGTCTTCGACGTCAGCCGGCTGCCCCGGGTCTCGCTCAGCGGCGTGACGCTGCCGCACGACACCCCGTGCGGCTCGGTGCCGGACGCGTTCACCGTCCTGCGCGACGGCACCGCGTACGGGTCGTACATGGGCGGGCCCGACGTCGCCGGGCCCTGCACCTACTCCGACGGGCAGACCCGCGTCGGCAACGGCTTCGCCGGCTCCCCCGGCGAGGTGGTCCGGCTCGGCGCCGACGGCCGGGTGCTGGCCGAGATGCCGGCGGCGAAGAAGACCGCCGAGGACCCGGTCTCCTGCCCCAACCAGCCCGCGCTGCCGGTGCCGACCTGCGCCAACCCGCACGGCATCGCGCTGCGCGAGGACCTGAACCGGCTGGTCACCAGCGACTTCGTCGAGGTGCGGCACGTCGTGGCCGGCCTGGTCACCGACCCCAACCTGCAGCGCCGCACGGTCCGCACGTACGACATCAGCGACCGGAACCGGCCCCGCCTGCTCTCCCTGTCCTACCTGCCCGACGGGCCCCGGGTCGACGACGAGTACAGCCGCGAGGGTCTGCTGGCCATGGAGCCCGCGGTGACGCACCAGCCCCGGCACAAGGGAGCGTTCGTGGCCACCGGGATGGGCGCGGTCTACTACACGCCGGACATGACCAAGCGGGAGCTGACCTGGCGGCAGGTGTTCGACGACGCGACCGCCTTCCGCCGGATCTACCCGCGTGACACCCCGACCAGCGCGGCCGACGGCGGCAGCTGGCTCATGGTGAGCCCGGACGACCGTTTCCTGTTCCACACGGTGATGTTCGGCGGCAACAACTCACCGGCCGTCAACGCCGAGTCCGGCATGGTGTACGTGCTGGACATCCGCCGGCTCCTGGCCGCCGGCAGCCGCACCTCGTGCCGCATCGACACGATCGCGGAGACCGTACGCGGCGGCGCCGAGCCGGACTGTCCCGCGCTGGTCAGCGCCCTGCCCATCGTGGACACCACACTCGGTGGGCCGCACTGGGGCGCGATGGACACGTTCCGGCCGGTGGCGGGCGGGAAGCACTTCCGCCAGACCGACCAGGTCTCCCGGGTGGTCACCTCGAACTACTTCGTGGCGCCCACCGGACTCGACGGTGACGCCCGGATCTGCATGGCGCTGGTCGACCCGGCGGGCCGGCTCACCGAGGACCGCGCGTTCCGCGACGAGCACACCGGCCGGCGCTGCGTGAGCTTCGACCGGACGAGCTGGCCGCACGGCGACACCGGCAAGGCGAACCCGCACGGGCTGCTCTTCGCGGTGGCCGACGCGCAACTGCGCTGACCGCAACGGGCGGCGGGCGGCGACGAGCCGCCCGCCGCCGCGCTCACACCGCCGCGGCCAGCCGGGGCACCACCTCGGCCGGGGACGGCAGCGCCGCGATCTCGGCCCGCACCTCGCCGGTCACCCGGCCCAGCTCCGCGTCGGTGAGCAGCCGGCCGATCGCGGCGGCGTCCAGCTCGTCCACCGAGCCCAGCACGTGCGCCAGCCCCCGGCCGCGCAGCAGCTCGCCGGTGACCAGCTCGTCCGGCGAGCCGGGCAGCACCAGCTGGCGGACGCCGAGCGCGGCGCAGGTCAGCGTCGTGCCGTCGCCGCCATGGTGGATCGCGGCGGCGCAGCCGCGCAGCAACTGGTTCAGCGGCACCCAGCCGGTGGTCCGCACGTTCGGCGGCAGGTCGGCCGGAGCGGCCGACTCCCCGATCGCCAGCACGAACTCGGCGTCCAGCCCGGGCGCGGCGGCGAGCACCCGCGCGATGCCGGCGGCGAACCGGTCCGGCCCGCCGAGCGTGCCGAACGTGACGGCGATCCGGGGCCGGGCGACCGGTTCCCGCAGCCAGTCGGGCAGCACCCCGCCGCCGTTGTACGGCACGTAGCGCATGGAGATGTCGGCCGGTCCGCCCTCGACCAGGCTGGGCGGGGCGATGTCGACGGTCCGGATGCCCTCGGGCAGCGTCACCCCGTGCCGGCGCATCGCCACCGCGCCGGGCAGCTCGCGCAGCAGGTCGGGGGTGAACCGGGCCAGCCCGAGGCTGTGCGCCACCGCCGGCACCTTCAGCCGGGCGGCGACGACCGGGCCGACCGCGAAGATCGGGTCGTACACCACCAGGTCCGGCTGGACCCACTCGCCGAGCGCGACGTGGGCGTCGACGAACGGGTCCCAGGCCGACACGATGTACGGCTTGCGTTCCTCCATCTCCGCGATCGGGTCGGCGCCGATCGGCTCGAACAGGCGCGGCACGTCGCGGATGAACTGCGCCTGCATGTCCGAGGTGGTGCGTCCGGGCACGGCGTCCAGGACCGGCAGCCCGGCCCGGGCCACCGCCAGCGCGTCACCGGCGGTGACGAAGACGACCTCGTGCCCGGCGGCGCGGAACGCCCACCCGAGCGGTACCAGCGGGAACGCGTGGCCGATGGCCGGACCCGGCATGAACAGTACGCGCATGACTCCTGCCCTCCCTGTCGTCGCGGCGGCACGGCCGACGCCGTACCGCCGAGCCGGTGACGCCGGTCGCGCCACCTGTCGATTCCCCGCCGGCGCTACGGCGCCCGCTGACGCGGCGGCCCCGCCGCCGCCGGCTCCCCGTCGCCGGAGTAGCGGCGCAGCTCGTCGTGCCAGAAGTCGGTGACCGCCCGGCGCAGGTCGCGGCGCGGCCGCCAGCCGAGGGCCGCCGCGGCGGGCGCCGGGTCGACGCACGACCACCGGGTCCCGGCCCGCCAGCCGGCCGGGCCGGCACGCTCCACCACTGTCGCCTGCACCCCGCTGACCTGCACCAGGAGCCGGACCAGCGTCCGCACCGGCACCGCCTCGCCGCGGCCGATGTCGAGGACGCGGCCGGTCACCGGGCGCCCGGCGGCGGCCAGCACGGCCTCGGCGGCGTCCCGGACGTCGACGAAGTCACGCCGGGCCTCCAGCGGGGCGAGCGTCACCCGCGCGGCGACGCCGGCCCGCGCGGCCGGCGCCAGCGCGGCGGCGACCCGGCCCAGCAGGCTGGTCGCGGGCAGCCCCGGGCCGAGCGCGTTCACCAGCCGCAGCACCACCGCGTCGACCTCACCGGCGTCGGCCGCCGCCAGCACGGCCCGGGTCGCGGCCAGTTTCGCCCGGCCGTACGCGGTGTCCGGCGCGGGCGTACGGCGCGGATCGGCCGGCGCGACCGGCTGCCCGTACTCCAGCACCGAGCCGAGATGGACCAGCCGGGGGCGGCAGGCGGCGCGGCGCAGCGCGTCGAGCAGCAGCGCGCTGAGCCGGGTGCAGCGCTCCGCCATCCGGCCGGGGTCCAGTCCCCAGCTGCTGCCGGTGGAGTCGACCACGGCGACCGGGTCCTCGGCGTCCAGCAGCCGCGCCAGCGTCCCCGGACCGGTGCCGCCGAGGTCGAGCGCGGTGAACCGGTGCCGGTCGCCGGCCGGGGCGCGGCGGGCCACCGTGAGCACGTCGTGGCCGGCGTCGGCGAAGGCGTCCGCGACATGGGCGCCGACGAACCCGGTGCCGCCGAGCACGACCACGCGAGGCCGGTCGCCGGTCACCGCGCACCTGCGGGCCGGGCGATCCACAGGCCCCACCGGAACGGCGGCGCCGTGACGTGCGCGGCGGCGAGCCCGGCCCGGGCGAACGCGGCGGCGAAGTGCTGCGGCCGGAACAGCGTCAGATCGGTCGTCGCGGTGTCGTGCCGGATACCGGCCTCCGGGTCGGCGTACGCCTGGTGCACTGTCATCCGGATCCGGTCGCGCGCGTCGTCGAGCCACGTCGAGTGGGACAGCCGGACCACCACCCGGTCCTGCTCCTGCACCATGTCGCGGGCCACGTAGCCGGGGACGAACGTCTCCGGCGTGTACCAGGGCTCGACCGCCAGCACGCCGCCCGGCGTCAGGTGGGCGGCCAGCCGTGCGACGGTCCGGTCCAGTTCGGCGGCGCCGCGCAGGTGCGGCACCGCGAAGAGGCAGACCACCACGTCGAAGGTGTCGGCCAGGTCCAGGTCGCGCATGTCGCCCTCGTGCAGGGCCACGTCCGGCACCCGGGCACCGGCTCGGGCCAGCATCTCCGCGGACAGGTCCACGCCGGTCACCGGGGCGAAGTGGGTCCGCAGGTGCTCCAGGTGCAGCCCGGTGCCGCAGGCCACGTCGAGCAGCGAGGCGGCGGCCGGGTTCCGGCGCCGGACCGTCCGGGCGAGCGTGGCGGCCTCGGCGATGTGGTCGCGGCCCCGGTGCCGCATCACCAGGTCGTAGATCTCCGGGTATCCGGCGCGGTAGAAGCCGCGCGCCACCGATGCCGTCACCGTACGCGCACGGTGGGCACGTAGTGGATCCACCGGCCGCCGGCGGCCCGGAAGCCGGTCTCCTTCGCCATGATCTCCTCGGCGTGGTTCCAGGCGAAGAGCACCGCGTAGTCCGGGTACGGGTCGGCGAATGCCTCGGGCGGGCGGACCGGGATGTGCGCGCCCGGGGTCAGCCGGCCCTGCTTGGCCGGGGTGGTGTCGCAGACGTACGAGATCAGCTCCGGCCCGAGCCCGCAGTAGTTGGTGACGGTGGCGCTCTTCGCGGTGGCCCCGTAGGCCGCGACGGTGCGGCCCTCCTCTCTCAGCGAGCGCAGCAGCGCGACCAGCTCGGACCGGGTACGCGCGACGGCGGCGGCGAACCGGCGCAGCGCCGCCTCCCCGGTCACTCCCTGCTCCCGTTCCTGGCGCAGCAGGTCGGCGACGGCCGGGGACGGGGTACGCGCCCCGGCGCGGGCGAGCGTGTAGCGCACCTCGCCGCCGTGCACCGGGAGCCGCCGCACGTCCACGAGCTCCAGCCCGAAGCGGGCCGCGGCGGCCCGTACCGAGTGGGCGGTGAAGTAGTAGAAGTGCTCGTCGTAGATCTGGTCGAAGGCGGTCCGGGCGAGGATGTCGCCGAGGTACGGGTCCTCGAAGACGAGGACGCCGCCGGGGGCGAGCAGCAGCCGCGCGCCGCGCAGCACCGAGTCCAGGTAGGGCAGGTGGCAGATCGTGTTGGCGGCGTAGATGACGTCGGCCGGCCCGTCGGTGGCGAGCACGTCGGCGGCGGTCTCCTCCTCGAAGAAGTCGGTACGCACCCGTACGCCCTGCCCACGGGCCAGCTCGGCCACCCCGGCGGACGGCTCGAAGCCGAGGTGGCGTACGCCGGCCGCGGCCACGGTCCGCAGCATCACCCCGTCGTTGCAGCCCAGCTCGACGCAGAACGCGCCGGGCCGGGTCAGCTCGGTGGCGAGCAGTTCCCGGCCGGTGCCGGTGAAGTGCGCGCGCATCACCGACGACAGCGACGAGCGGTACGGGTAGTCGTGGTGGAACATCCGCTCGCGCGGCACCTCCTCGACGAGCTGGACCATCGTGCAGTCGGCGCACCGGCCCACCGCGAGGCGGTAGAAGAACTCGCCGTCGAGGTCGGCCGGGCGGGGGAACGCGTCGGAGAGGGGCTGGCGGCCGAGGTCGAGCATCTCGGTCACCGGGCCGCCGCAGATCCGGCAGCCGGTGACGGCGGGGGCGGTCATCTGCCTGCTCCTTCCGGTCACCGGTGCCGGGCGGGTCAGCGCGGCTTGTGGGCGGCGATGACGACGCACCCGACCTTGGTCCGCAGGACGTCGAGCACGGCCGGCATCTCGGCGAGGAAGGCGTCGATCTTCTCGGCGCCGTGCGCGGCGGCGAGCGTGTCGCGCCGCTGCTGCACCCGCTCGTGGTAGGCGGGGAACGAACGGCTGATCTTGTCGCCGCAGCTGAGGAACTCGTCCACCACGAATCCGGCGTCGCGGACCAGGTCGAACGCGGCCATCGGCGGGCCGGGCGGGGCGAGGGTGAAGTCGGTGAGGATCTGCCGGTCCCGCTCGGTGAGCGGGGCGTCCTCGGCGAGGTCGGTGAGCACGAGCCGGCCGCCGGGCTTGAGTACGCGGCGGATCTCGGCGAGCCACTGCCGGCGGTCCTGCGCGTGCACCAGGGACTCGAAGGCGAGCACCTTGTCGAAGGAGGCGTCGGGGTAGCTCAGCGCGGCGGCGTCGCCGAGCTCGAAGCGGACCTGGCCGCGCAGCCCGGACTCGTTGACCCGTTCCCGGGCCCGCTTGAGGTGCTCGGCGCTGTTGGTGATGCCGGTGATGTCGGCGTCGCTGCGCTGGCCGAGCCGGATGGCCGGCTCGCCGGCGCCGCAGCCGACGTCCAGCAGCCGATCGCCGGGGCGCAGCCCGAGGCGGTCGCCGACGATGTCGGTGAACCGGTTGATGGCCTCCAGGAAGGGCGTGCGGTCGTCGTCGTCCTCCCACCATCCGAAGTGGATGTTTCCGCCGAGCACCTCGACGGCCCAGGCACCGTCGTCGTAGATCTCCGCTACCTCGTCGATTTCGGTCAGCTCGCGTGTGGACACGTCCGCTCCTCCACTCTCGGCGGCAAGTTGCTGCTTGAGAATGTTATAGCTATCGACCGACGGGTGTCCATGCGACGATCACGTGGTGGCGGAACGCGCGCGACGCGCGGATCAAGAGGCGTGACCGGAGCGAAACGTCCTGCTACTATATGTTTGTGAACACAATGTCGCGTACGGCTGGGTTGTCCGCACAGCAGACCGACACTCCCGCCATCGAGATCACACGATTGCGCAAATCCTACGGCGAGGTGCGCGCGCTCGACGGGATCGATCTGCGCGTGTCGGCCGGAAGCGTGTTCGGCGTGCTCGGCCCCAACGGCGCCGGGAAGACGACGATCGTCCGCACCCTCGCCACGCTCGTCCCGCCCGACAGCGGCGAGGTCCGCGTGCTCGGCCACGACGTGGTGCGCGAGGCCGGGGCGATCCGCGACCGGATCGGGCTGACCGGGCAATACTCGTCGGTCGACGAGGAACTGTCCGGCCGGGACAATCTCGTCCTGCTCTCCCGGCTACGCGGCTTCTCCTGGAGCGCGGCCCGCCGCCGCGCCGAGGAGCTGCTCGCCACGTTCGGCCTGGAGGAGGCCGCCGCCCGGCTGGTGCGGACCTACTCCGGCGGCATGCGCCGTCGGCTCGACATCGCCAGCAGCATGATCGTGACACCCGACCTGATGTTCCTCGACGAGCCGACCACCGGGCTGGACCCGCACAGCCGCAACCAGGTGTGGGAACTCGTCCGGGGCATGGTCGGCGAGGGCGCCACCGTCCTGCTCACCACGCAGTATCTCGACGAGGCCGACCAGCTCGCCGACCGGATCGCGGTCGTCGACCACGGCCGGGTCATCGCCGAGGGCACGCCGGTGGAGCTGAAGCGGTCGATCGGTGCGAGCGTGCTGCGGGTGCGGTTGCGCGACGCCGGGCAGCGGGAGACGGCAGAGCGGATGCTGGCGGAGGCGCTGGGCACGGCGGTGCACGCCGGCGCCGACCGGATGGAGCTGACCGCGCAGGTCGCGGCCGAGGAGGAGGCCACCCGGGCGCTGGCCGCCCTCACCGGGGCCGGCGTCGGCCTGGCCGAGTACGCCTTCGGCCACGCCACCCTGGACCAGGTGTTCCTCGCCCTCACCGGGCATCGGGCGGACGGCTCGCGGACCGAGACCGAGGAGGCGGCGTGAGCAGCATGGTGGAGACCGGCACCGGCCGTGGCGCCTCGGCGCCGTCCGCGGCGCGGCCGGCACGTCCCGGCGCGCTGTCGTCCACGCTGACCTTCGCGTGGCGGGCGGTGCAGAAGGTACGCCGCGACCCGACGCAGATCCTCGAGGCGCTCGGCGTGCCGGTCATGTTCACGCTCGTCTTCGGCTTCCTGTTCGGCGGCGCGCTGGCCGGTTCGACGTCGAGCTACATGCAGTTCTACATCCCGGGCATCGTGGTGTTCACCGGGATCATGATCAGCATGCGGATCGGCGCGGTGGTCAACCTGGACAACTCCCGGGAGGTGACCGACCGCTTCCGCGCGCTGGCCATCTGGCGGCCCGCCGCGATCGTCGGCACCCTGCTCGGCAACAACGTGCTCTACGTCGTCGGCTGCGCGGTCGCCGTGGCGGTCGGGCTCGCGGTCGGCTTCCGGCCCGACGGTGGCGTGCTCGGCGTCCTCGCCACGATCCTGATCACCCTGGTCTTCGTCTTCTCCTTCTCCTGGGTGTACGTGGTCTTCGGGCTCGCCCTGAAGTCACCGACCGCCGCGCTGAGCGCCTGCCAGGCGATCGTCTTCCCGGTGTCGTTCGTCAGCAACTTCTTCGTGCCGCAGGAGACGCTTCCCGGCTGGCTGCAGGCCGTGGTCGGCCTGAACCCGTTCGCGTTGACGGTCACCGCCGCGCGCGGCCTGGCCCACGGCACGGCGACCGCCGGTGAGGTAGGCGCGGCGCTGGTCGGCTGCGCGGCGCTGGTGGCCGTCTTCGCCCCGCTCTCCATGTTCCTGTACCGCCGGCGGGCCTGACCCCGCCACCGTTTGTACGCAGTGCCGATGACACGAGAAGGGAACACGGCTACCCCGTGGACAGCGACCGTTTGACTCAACCGCCTGCCGTCACCGCGCAGATGCTCATCCGCAGGCCCGCCGCCGAGGTCTTCGAGGCGTTCGCGGACCCGGCGGTGACGACGAAGTTCTGGTTCACCAAGAGCAGCGGCCGGCTCGAACCCGGCGCCACCGTCACCTGGGACTGGGAGATGTACGGCGTCTCCACCGTCGTCACGGTCAAGGACGTCGAGAAGAACAGCCGCATCCTGGCCGAGTGGGACCCGGAGTCCCCCACCCAGCTCGAGTGGCGGTTCCTGCCGGGCGAGGGTGACACGACGCTGGTCCGGGTCACCGAGACCGGCTTCGCCGGCAGCGCCGACCAGGCCGTGGCGAAGGCGATCGACTCGATGGGCGGGTTCACCATGGTGCTCTGCGCCTGCAAGGCGCTGCTGGAGCAGGGTGTGCTGCTCAACGCGGTCGGCGACGCCCACCCGACCGGCTTCGGCGACTGACCGCCGTCGCGGCGGGCGGACCGGGCGCGACCCGGTCCGCCCGCTCAGCCGGCGTCCAGCAGCCCGCGCAGGCAGGCGATCAGGCTGCGGGCCGAGACGTTCACGTAGTTGCTGTGCCGCAGCAGTTCCGAGAGCTGGTGCAGCGTCACCCAGCGGTACTGGTCGCTCTCCAGGTCGACGTCGTCGGTCTCCACCACCAGATAGCTGCTACGGGCCCGGTAGAGCCGTCCGCCCTCCTCGGAGAGGAGCGCGCGGAACCGGACCCGCTCCGGCGGCGCGCCGAGCACCTGGTCCAGGAAGGGCGGACGCGCGGCGGCGGGCAGGTAGTCGAGCGTGGCGGGCGTGCACTGGACCGTCGGCGCCAGTTCCACCACGTCGACGAAGCCCGGTTCGACCCGGGCGTGCGCCAGCACGTGCAGCACACCGTCGAGACGGGTGGCCAGGAACGCCACCACCCCCTGGCCGCAGGGCCGCAGCATCGGCTGCGACCAGCTCGCCACCTCGCGCCCCTCGGCGTCCACGTCCACGCCGATGACCTCGAAGAACAGCCCACTGTCGTGTCGCAGGGAGACCTCGCCGAGATGCCACGCCGCCTGTCCGCGCAGCGCCGTCCGGTCGGCGTCCACCTCGGTCCGGCTGCGGACGTCGGTGATCCAGTGCAGCAGCTCGCCGGTGTGGTGCCGGCTGCCCGGCCCGGGCCGGCAGGAGCGGCGCAGCGCGGCCGTGAAGGCGTCCCCGGCCGGGCCGGCCGCCCGGGCCGTCAGCTCCGCCGGCAGGCACGAGAGCACGGTACGGATGTCCATGTTGACCAGGTCGTCGTGGCGCAGGAGCCGGTGCAGCTGGGCGAGGCTGAGCCAGCGGAACCCGGGCGGCGGCACGATGTCCTCGTCGGTGAGGACCACCATGTTGCGGTTGCGTTTGCGCAGGAACCAGGACCCGTGCTCGGACTGGCGGACGTCCACGAGCACCCGGCGCGGGTCCGGGTCGCGGAAGTGATGCAGGAACGGCACCGGGCGGCCGCCGTGGACGCCGGTCCAGTTGCTCCGGGTGGCCTGGACGGTGGGCGCGAGCTGGTGGCCGTCCTGGTTGCCGGGCTCCGCCTTGGCCTGCACCAGCACCCGCAGCGTGTCGCCGTCGCGGCGGGCGAGCAGCCCGAGGATACCCACCTCCGGCTGGTGCAGCACCGGCTGGTCCCAGCGGGGCACGGCCGCGCCCGGCACCTCGACGGAGAGCCCTTCCACCCGGAAGAACCGGCCGCTGCGGTGGGCCAGGACTCCGGTGTCGGCGTCCTGACGCCAGCCGCGCAGGCCGGCCAGGGGCACGACGTCCACACGCATCGGGGCCTGGCGGCGCCAGTCGGCGAGCCACTCGTGGATGTCGGCGTCGGGGTCGGCGGTGGCGAACCGGCCGTGCTGCGGCAGCCCTGGTGGCGCGGTCGTCTCCGTCACGCGCGTACCCCCTTTGTCGGCACCTACCCGTTGATCACTTCTATATCCTATAGCGAACGGCCGGCGTTAGCGCGGGTCGAGGAAGGACGAGAGGATGACTGAGGACGCGAGCGCGCCGGCGCTGCCGATGTGGCCGGACGGCGCCGACGCCGGATACGTGGCCGCGCGGCTGCGCCTCGCCGAGGCCGAACGCCGCCTGTGTGACCAGATCGAACAGGTCGCCGCCGCCCGGCGGGAGCTGCCGCTCGGCGCGCCGGTGGCCGACGTCGCGCTCACCGAGGGACCGGCCGACCTGACCGCGCCCGGCCCGTTGCACCCCGTCCGGCTGTCCGCGCTCTTCGGCGCGCACCGCACGCTCCTCGTCTACCACCTGATGTTCCACCCGGACGCCGACGCCGCCTGCCCGATGTGCTCGATGTGGGTGGACGGGTTCCACGGCGTCGCCCACCACCTCCAGCAGCACACCGCGTTCGTGGTGGTCGGCAAGGCCCCGGCGGAGAAGCTGCGCGCCTGGGGCGCCCGGCGCGGCTGGGCCGGCCTGCGGCTGCTCTCCAGCCACGGCACCGACTTCAACGCCGACCTGCGCGCCGAGCACCCGAACGGCGACCAGCGCCCGATGGTCAGCGTGCTGGTCCGCGACGGCGACGGCGTCCGGCACTTCTACAGCCAGCCGGCCAACTTCGTCGACGGCACCGAGCGCGGCATCGACCTGCTCTCCCCGGTGTGGAACGTGCTCGACCTGCTGCCGCGGGGCCGCGGCGACTGGTACGCCGCCAACACGTATCCCCCGGTTGCCGACCCGGCCGATCGACCCGTGTGACAGCCGAGGAGACACGAGTGCCCGACCGCACCGCGACACCGCGTACCGCCGACGGTCGCCGGGGCGTACCCCGATCGGCCGGACGGCTCACCGGCGCGGCCCTCGCCGCAGTGGCGGCCACGCTGCTGGCGGCGGGGCCGGCCCACGCCGCGGACGGCGGCGGTGTCGCGCCGGCCGCCACCGGGTTCGCCGCGCTGCTCGCCCTCGCCGCGACGGCCACCACGGCCGGGCTTGTGCTGCTGCGACCGCTCGCCGCCCCGGCGCCCCGCCGCCTCACCGCCCCGGCGGTGACCGCCGCCGTCGCGCACCTGCTCACCCTCGGCCTGGGCGGGGACGCCCCCGCCGCCGGAACGCTCGTGCTCGCGGCGGCCTGCCTCGCCCTGCCCGGGTGCGCCGGGCGGCGCGCGGTCGGCGTACCCCTGGCTCTGCTCGTGTCCGCCGGGGCCGGCCTGCTGGCGCTGCCCACCGCGACAGTCGCGGAGGCGACGGCCGCCGCCGGGCACGGGCTCGCCGCCGCGGTGCTGCTGGGCGGCGTCGCCACAGTGCTCGGCGCGGACTCGGCCCGGCGGCGCGTCGCCCACCGGGCGGCGCCCTGGATGCTCGCCGCCGCCACCGCCGAGGCGGCGGCCGGCGCGGTGCGGCTCGGTACCGACCACGCCGCCCTCGGCCCGGAAGGCCCCGGATGGGCCGGCCCGGCACGCTGGGTCTGCCTTGCGGTCGCCGTGGCCGGAGCCGTGGGCCTGGGCGCCGGCCTGCGACGCCGACGGCAGCCGGACCGGGCGTTGCTGCGGGGACAGGCGGTCGTGCTGCCCGCGGTCGTCATCGTCGCCGCCACCGCGACCGCCGTGGCGCTGCCCGCGCCGCCCGGCCGCCCCGGCGCGCCGCTGCTGGTCGCAGTGGACAACGGCGGCCGGGGCCTCCCGCTGGTGGTGGCGCCGCAGCGGCCCGGCTGGAACCTCGTGCACGTCGGCGCGGAGGGAGTCTCGGTCGGGACGCGGGCGGACCGCCTCTCCCCCGCCGGCCGGCTGCCCGGTGCCACCAACGGCTGGGCCCTCGTACACCTTCCGCCCGGCCCGAGCCGGCTGCACGTCGCGTACGGCGGACGCCAGGCCGTGATTCGGCTGGACGCCGGGGCGGCCGACGCGCCCGGTCCCGACCTGCGCGGTCCGGACGGGCCGGAGTGCGTCAGCGCGGCCCTCGGCGTGCTCCTGCGGGACGACCCGCAGCCGCTGTCGCGCTGCCCCGCGGACGCCCTCACCTCCGGTGACCGCGAGGACCTCGACGCCACAGTCGCCTTCCTCGTGCCCCGGGCCGAGGGCGCCCTCAGCGTCGTGGGCGACTCCTCGGCCCGCTCCGTCGCGGCGGTCGCCGCCGTCACCGACGCCGCGCGCCGCGCCGGACTGCGTGTCGTACCCCCGGGGTCCGGACGGCATCCGACGCTCGTGGTCACCGGCTGGGCCGGGGCGGAGGCGGCGCTGCGCGACGCCGCGCGGGGGCCGGGCGCGGCGGCCGGCACCTATCTGGCGCCCTGGCTGCTCACCGCCGCGGTGCTGCGCCCCGCGACCGGGCAGATGCTCGCGCTCCGGTTCGACCCACGCGCGGAGCCGGTGTCCCGGTACGTCGCGGAGCTGGCCCGCCGTTTCCCCGGCGAACCCGCCACCGTCTCCGGTTACCTGGCCTGGCAGGGCGGCTCACCCGCCGGGCCGGCCCGGATGTACGCGGCGGCCGCGGTCTCGCTGCCCGGCCCGGTGGCGCACGGCGGGCACGGCCGTTCCGGCTTCCTGCCCGGCGGCACGGTGACCGCGGTGACCGGCCCGCTCGGCTGAGCCGCGACCGCGCTACCGCCCGGGCGGACTCCCGATGATCTTCGGACAGTCCTCGGCGGTCCGTCGCAAGTCCTGGTGGTAGTACGCCCGCAGTCCGGCACGCGCGGCCGCCGGAGCCCCGAGCCAGCGGAGCAGGTTGCGGCCGTCACTGCGGGGCGAACTCCCCGGAACGAGGTTGCCCAGGCCGAGCAGCGCTCCGACGAACGCGGCGCTGAACAGCGCCAGGCACGTCGACACCGTTGCCGTGTGCGTCGCCACGACGACGAGCGCCGCGGCGGCGCCCAGGTTCGCCACCGGGCCGCCGAGATGGAACAGCGCCATCCGCAGCGGCAACGCCGGCATCGACGCCGACGGCCGGACCGACACCTCGTTGCGCCATCCGGTGAAGGGCGCGATGTGGACCGCGACGACCGGCAGGCGCAGCAGCTTCGCCGCGACGAGGTGGCCGCCCTCGTGCAGGGCGAGGTGCAGCCACAACGACAGGCAGGTGAGGCCGGCGGCGGCGATCGCACCCGTCAGGGACTCGGTGACGAGCAGCGCGAGCGCCATCGTCTCCACCGCCAGCAGCAGAGACGCGGCGACGAGCCGGCGGCGCAGCTTCACCGGGCGATGGTACGGCCTGATCGACCCATTGGGCGGCCCCGGAAATCGGATGCCTGGCCCGATCCATGATCAGCAGAATGGGGGCGTCCACCGGCGACGGGAGGTGACCGGCATGCCAGAGAGGCGTTAGTCCCGCGCATGGTGCGCGGGCGGCCGGAAGGGCGGTCGTCACATGGCCCGTACCGACATCCACCGACCCGAGCGTGTGCAGCAGCGGGATCCGTACCTGCGCCGCTGGTTCACCGACATCCACCGGCACCACCTGGGCGCCTGCGATCTGGCCGAGTTCCTCGCCGCGCCCGAGTGGATCCGCACCCGCTGCCACCGCGAGGTGTCGGCGCAGGCGCCCAACCTCTGCGGCTGCCGGCTCTGCACGTTCCAGGCCTGCCGCAGGCTCGGCCGCCGCCAGGAGCGCGTCGCCTGGCGTTCGATCCGCCGGCGGCTGCTCGCCGAGCACCGGGGCGGCGAGCGTGATCTCGACGTGCCCCCGATCCGCGGCAAGGCCTGGTAGCGGTCCGCCGGATCACCGATGAGTTCACATGTCCCGGCCGGTCTCAGCTGGTGCATCCGTTCGGATGCACCAGCTGATTCTTCAGGAGGACGAGAGCCATGAGCGTTGTCGACACCACTCCCCCGCCCGTCGCCCGTGGGCTGCACCGCACGCTGTGGGTGCTCCAGGGTTTCCTCGGCGTCTTCTTCATCGTCGCCTCGGCCGGCCCCAAGTTGTTCGGCGAGACGAACACCGTCCAGTCCTTCGAGGACATGGGCGCAGCGCCCTGGTTCCGCTACTTCATCGGCCTGGTGGAGCTGGCCGGTGGCATCGGGCTGCTGGTGCCGCGGCTCGCCGGCCTGGCCGCCGTCGGGCTGGCGCTGCTCATGGTCGGCGCCGCCATCACCCAGGCGTTCATCCTGGACGGCGGCGCGCTGGTCATCACCCCGGTGGTGCTGTTCTTCCTGTTCGTGTTCGTCGCCTGGGGCCGGCGCGACTCGATAGGCCGCCTCTTCAGGCGATGAGCAGGCGGGTGCACCCGGGGTGCGGCCGGCGGCCGGTCACGGCGTCCAGCGCACCCCCGGGTTCACCCGCCCGGACCAGTCGAAGACGGCCATGTTGTCCCAGCCGTTCCCGGTGCCGTTGATGTTCGCCGGGTCCCAGCCGTTGCCGGGGACGGCGTACCAGGTCGGCTCCCAGTAGAAGACCCCGATGGCGCCGGCGTTGCGGGCGGTGTTCTGGACCCAGTCGAACTGCTGGGCCTGCCCGGCCCAGGTCGCGCTGATCCCGTCGCAGGTGACGTCGCCGATGACGTTCGGCTGGCCGTCCGCGTCGTCCCGGGTGAACGGGTACGCGGTCTCCACGATCACCACCGGCTTCCCGTAGCGGTTCCGCAGGTCGACGATGTTGTTGTAGAGGTTCGCCAGGCTGCCGTGCCACATGCAGTAGTACGACAGCGCGGTCATGTCCCACTGCACGCCCTGGGCGCGGATGCCATCGTAGAACCAGCGGGCGTTGGCGTTGCTGTCGGCGTTGGCGGTGTGGATCATGACCTGGATGCCGCCGCCGCAGGCCTTCACCGCGTTGTAGCCCTGCTTCAGCAGGCCGGCCAGCGGGGCGAAGTCGTTGTTGACGACCTTCCCCTCGTTCCACAGCATCCCGACGTTGATCTCGTTGCCGATCTGCACGCTGTCCGGCAGCGTGCCCTGCCCGCGCAGGGCGGCGCAGACGTCGTACGTGAAGGCGTACACGTCGTTGCGCAGCTGGTTCAGGCTGTGGCCGGCCCAGGCGGCCGGCTTGTACTGCTTGCCGGGGTCGGCCCAGGTGTCGGAGTAGTGGAAGTCGATGAGGACCTTGAGGCCCTTCGCCTTGGCCGCTCTCGCCTGGACCAGCACCTTGCTCTTGTTGTTGTAGCCGCTGGCCGGGTTGTTCCAGACGCGCAGCCGGACGTAGTTGACGCCGGCGGACCTGAGGATGTCCAGCGGGTCACGGGCGACCCCGCCCGCGTCGTAGTACTTCGCCCCCAGGTCCAGGCTGCGCTGCAACGACGAGACGTCCGCGCCCCGCATGCTCAGCGTGTTCGCGGCGGCGACGGGCGCCGGCGTACCCCCGATCGTGGTGGTGAGGGCGAGGACGACGGCCGTGACGGCCCCGGCCAGGGCGCGGCGGCGGTGGCGTGTGGTCACAGGACTTCCTCTCAGCCGACTGTGCAGGGGGCGCCGTTGAGCGAGAAGCCGGTCGGCGGCGCGTCGCTGGCGCCCCACCGTCCCTGGAAGCCGAAGGTCGCGGATCCGTCCGGGGCGATGACGCGGTTCCAGTCGACGTTGCGGGCGGTCACCGTGGCGCCGGCCTGCCCGACCGTGGCGTTCCACGCGTTGGTGATCTGCTGGTCGCCGGGGAAGCCGAACGTGACGATCCAGCCGTCGACCGCCGCCGTCCCGGTGTTCTGGACCGTCACCGTGGCCACGAAGCCGCCGGCCCACTCGGACTGGTTCCGGTAGGTCACCCGGCAGGTCGAGGGCGGCGGTGGTGGCGGAGTGGTCGTCGTGGGCACGGTGACGGTGTTGGAGGCGATCGACACGTTGCCGGCGGCGTCCCGGGCCCGCACGTAGTACAGGGTGCGCAGCGGCGTCGACGGGGGCAGCGGCCCGGTGTACGTGGTCCCCGGCACGGTGGCGACGAGCGTCGAGGTGAACCAGCCGTCGAACC
This sequence comes from Micromonospora sp. II, assembly GCF_001709195.1. Taxonomy (NCBI): domain Bacteria; kingdom Bacillati; phylum Actinomycetota; class Actinomycetes; order Micromonosporales; family Micromonosporaceae; genus Micromonospora; species Micromonospora sp. II. The sequence goes on from NZ_LYXF01000014.1 coordinate 37,584, forward strand.
GGTAGACGTTGTACCCGAGCACGCCGACGTTGTCGGTCGACGGTGCCCAGGACAGCGTGGCGGTGGAGCCGGTCACCTCGCCGACTGTGAGGTTCTGCGGCGCGCTCGGCGGGGTGGTGTCCGGGCCGGTGTCGGTCACCGGGGTGACCACAGTCAGCGCGTCGGTGGCGGCCGAGCGGCGGCCGTCGCCGTCGCGGGCCGACACCCGGAACGAGTACTGCCGGCCCGGCTGGATGTAGTTGGTGATCGTGGTGGTGGTGACGTCGCCGAGGCTGAGGCTGTAGATCACGTCGTCGAACGCCTGGTAGTAGGTGATGTCGTACCCGACGACCGGGCAGCAGCCGCGCGTGGCGGCCGTCCAGGTGAGGGTGACCGAGGTGGTCCGCACCTGGGTGGCGGTCAGGTTCGTGGGCGGGCTCGGCGGGAACGGCGTGGTGCTGGGCGTGCTGGGCGTCGACGTGGGCGGCGAGACGGTCCCGGTCGGGTCCGCGACGGGCGCCGCGGCCCCGCCGGGCGCCGGTGCGACAGCGGGGTACGCGGCGCCGGCGCCCGCCGGCGGCACCGCGGTCAGGGCGGCGCCGAGCACCGCCGTGGACACCACGACGGCCGCCGGCAGACCCGGCCGCAGACGGCGCAGAAGTGAGGACGAGGAGACGGCAGCCATACGCCGACGATGCCGCCAACGCATCGATGATCGCCAACGTATCCCACACCTCGGTCGGGGCGGCAACCCGGCGACCAAGGCACCACCTTTGCCTGATTCGTCGTTTTGCGCCGCCTATCTGAGCAATCAGCCACAATCGGAGAGACAGGGTGAGCCGCTGCGGAACGGCCACCGCACACACGAAGGCTGGACGGGAATCGGCGATGGCCACCTTCGAGTACCGCTGCCCGCAGGACGGCAGCTTCGACGTCGTGATGCCCGTCGGCACCGCGGGCCCGTCGACGAGCTGCCCCCGATGTGACGGCCCGGCGACCCGGGTGTTCTCCGCGCCCCGGCTCACCCGCACGCCGGCGGCGCTGCGCGAGGCCATCGACCGGACCGAACGCAGCGCGGAACAGCCGGAGGTGGTCGGGCAGGTGCCCGGCCGTCGCCCGGCGCGCCGCTCGACGAACCCGGCCCACGCCCGACTGCCCCGATGGTGACCACGAGAAGGGCTCAAGACCGTGCCTGAACTGCTGTTCCCCCTCGACTCCACGAAGAGGTTCACCGACCAGGAGAAGGTCGGGCACAACCGCTGGCATCCCGACATCCCGCCCGTGGCGACGGTACGGCCCGGACAGTCGTTCCGCGTCCACTGCCGCGAGTGGTTCGACGGCGCGATCCACAACGACGACTCCGCCGAGGACATCCGGGACGCTCCGCTGACCCGGGTCCACGCGCTCAGCGGCCCGTTCGCCGTCGAGGGCGCCGAGCCGGGCGACCTGCTCATGGTCGACATCCTCGACATGGGCCCGATCCCGCAGGAGTCCGGTCCGCTGGCCGGTCAGGGCTGGGGTTACACGGGCATCTTCCCCACCGGCAACGGCGGCGGCTTCCTCACCGAACAGTTCCCCGACGCGTACAAGGCGGTCTGGGACTTCACCGGCCGCAAGGCCACCTCCCGGCACATCCCCGGGGTCTCGTTCACCGGGATCGCCCACCCGGGACTGATGGGCACCGCCCCGTCCGCGTCGCTGCTCGCGACCTGGAACCAGCGGGAGGGGGCGCTGATCGCCACCGCACCCGACCGGGTGCCGCCCCTGGCCCTGCCTCCCGAGCCGCAGGACGCGATCCTCGGCAGCCTCACCGGCGCCGACTTCGACCGGGTGGCCGCGGAGGCGGCGCGAACCGCGCCGCCCCGGGAGAACGGCGGGAACCAGGACATCAAGAACTTCACCGTCGGCAGCCGGGTCTTCTACCCGGTGTTCGTGCCGGGCGCCAACCTGTCCCTCGGCGACCTGCACTTCTCCCAGGGCGACGGAGAGATCACCTTCTGCGGCGCCATCGAGATGGGCGGCTTCGTCGACCTGCACGTCGACCTGATCAAGAACGGCATGCAGACGTACGGCGTCGCCGAGAACACGATCTTCATGCCGGGTGACACGCCGCCGCAGTACTCCCAGTGGCTGGCCTTCTCCGGGCTCTCGGTCACCCTCGACGGCGAACAGCGGTACCTCGACTCGCAGCTCGCCTACCAGCGCGCGTGCCTGCACGCCATCGACTACCTGACCCGCTTCGGCTACCAGCCCGAACAGGCGTACCTGCTGCTCGGCGCCGCACCGATCGAGGGCCGGCTCTCCGGCGTGGTGGACATCCCCAACTCCTGCGCGACCGTCTACCTGCCCACCGAGATCTTCGACTTCGACATCCGGCCCTCGGCCGCCGGTCCGACCCGGATCGACCCGGGCAAGGGCGCCCCGAAAGCCACCATGCCGTGAGCAGGTGACCCTCGTGCAGAAGTCATCCCTGACCGCACTGGCCCGCGAACAGCTCAAGCTCGCGCACGCCTCCTCCAGCGGCCGCAGCAGCTCCACCGTCTACGGCGGCCACGAGCACAGGCTCCGCCAGACGATGATCGCGCTGACCGCCGGCCAGGCGCTCGGCGAGCACGAGAACCCCGGCGAGGCCACCGTCCACGTGCTGCACGGCCGGGTCCGGCTCGGCGCCGGCGAGACGTCCTGGGACGGCGCACCCGGCGATCTGCTGATCGTGCCGGACCGCCGGCACACGTTGGAGGCGCTCGAGGACTCGGCGGTGCTGCTCACCGTCGCCAAGCGCTGACCGGCGAACCCGCCGTCCCCGCTGACCAGTACAGGCGGTCAGCGCTCCCGGATAATCGCTGTTACGTTGTCGTCAATGGACACCGATGATCACCCCACGGGGAACGGCGGCGCGGATCTCCCCGGCGTCGAAGCTCTACGCGCCGCCGAACGGCGTCTTCAACGTGCCCAACTGTCCTCCGACGTCGCGGCGCTGGATCGGTTGATCGATGACCGGCTCGTGTTCACCGGGCCGGACGGCCGCCTCTACTCCAAGCAGGACGACCTGCACGTGCACCGATCCGGGCAGCAGACGATGACCCGGGTGGACGAGGAGGACCTGGCGGTCCTCGTGGCCGGCGGCACCGGTGTGACGTGGTTCCTCGGCACCGTGGAGGGCACCCTCGCCGGCGAGCCGTTTCTCGCCCGGGTCCGCTACACGCGCACATGGATCCTCGACGAGGACGAGGGGTGGCGCCTGCTCGCGGCACACGTCGGTCCGGCCGACTGAGGCTGCCGTCAGGTCGCGGCGAGCGCCTTGGTGATGTTCCACTCGGCCAGGTCGAGCATCCACTTCCGGTCCGGGAAGTCGGTGTCCGCGATCCGCAGTGGCCCTTCGATCAGGGACAACGTCTGCGCGTACCGGTAGAGCTCCAGCCGGTGGGGATCGAGATCGACCGGACGCAGCGCCGAATACGCTTCGCCGAAGCGCATCTGCAGCCAGGCATGATCCCATTCGACATCGAAGTACGTCAGCCCCTCGAAATCGATCATGACGGCCTCGCCGGCCGGCGTGACGAGCACGTGATCCGGGCCGAGTTCACCGTGCACCAGCCCGTACTCCACGCGCGGGGTGACCGCGCTCCTGAGACGGCGTACGTGGGCGGCGATCCGGTGATGGGCGTCGGCCAGCCGGGCGTCGCGGGCCGCTGCCGCGTCGAGGTGGCCGAGCGCCCGGTCGACGACAACGTCCTCCGCGCGCCGCGTCTGGGACGCCTCACCTCGCGCGACGGCCGCGACCTTGCCGTAGTACGGGCCGAAGGCGGTGTGCATGCGGCGCAGGGCATCGCCGAGCGCGGACAGCGGCCTGGCGGCGGTGGCCGGATCGTGTTCCAGCACCGCCTCCAGCCGTCGCGCGCCGGCGTCCTCGACGAGCGCGACGTCGGCGTCGAGGTGACGGCCGTCCCGGTCGATCATCATCAGATGCGGGACACGCACACCTGCCGCGGTGAGCGCCGCGTGGCTGGCGGCGAAGAGATCCGCGCCCGACGCATCGGTGAACGGGTCGTCCGGGATGGTCGGTGACGGGGGCCAGTAGTTCTCGTCCGCGGCCCACACGTACAGCATCACTGTTGTCCGGTCGTCCAGCCGGAGCCGGTAGACGCCCTTCTTGGTGCCGCCCGTCAGCCGGTCCAGGGCAGCGAGCCGCCGGTCGGAGCCGAACTGGTCCGACACGAGGTCGTGCAGATCGTCCGGCTGCAGGAAGGTCCGCGTCATGGCCGCCTCTCGTCAGATCGAGGCAGCCAGGCTGCCAGGCCGAGCAGCGGCACACAACCGAGTTGACGCAGCGGACTTCGCGGACCGGCCCGCCCCGGCGCTGACCGTGTTCGCGCTGCTGATGCAGGTCGGCTTCATCGATGGTGCCACCGAGCAGCCGGCGCTTCCGCAGATGTTGGAGCCGTCCGGCGGCAGCCCGGGCGGTGGCTGCGGGGATCCGCCCCGGCCGGCAGCCGGTGGACAGGACATGCCCAGGGTGTAGGCCGTCATGGACAACGAGCCGTAGGCGTAGCCGTCGACGAGGACCTCGGTGTCGGGGATGTCTCGCCCGGATCGGAGATCGAGTCTGCAGCCTGCCCATTCGGGCGGCTGCCGAGTGACTCCTTGCGATGGAATCATGATCAGGTGACGCCCTTCCACATCGATGTGCCCGAAGCCGTCCTGGACGACCTGCGGGCTCGGCTCTCGCGGACAAGGCTCGCGCCGGCCGCCCCAGGAGAGCCGTGGGGCGCCGGCACCGACCCTGCGTACCTGGCAGATCTGGTGCGGTACTGGCTCGACGGATTCGACTGGCGTGCGGTCGAGCGTGCCCTCAATCGGCACCCTCAGTTCGTCACCACGGTCCGAGGCGCGCCGGTCCACTTCGTTCATGTCCGCTCGGCATCGCCCGACGCCACGGCGCTGATCCTGACCCATGGCTGGCCCAGCACGTACACGGAGATGCTGCCCCTGGTATCCCGGCTCGCAGACTTCGACCTCGTCATACCGAGCCTGCCGGGCTTCGTCTTCTCCGGACCACTCGCCGAGGGCCCGACGACCGAGGCGGCTGTCGCGGACGTGTGGGCTGAGCTGATGACCCGTCTGGGCTACGACCGCTTCGGCGCCTACGGTGGCGACATCGGGTCCGGCGTGTCGACGTGGCTCGGCGCCCGCCACGCAGATCGGGTCATCGGGGTCTTCTCGCAGCACATCAAGTTCCCGCCGGCGGACCGCAGGGGCGACCTCAGCCCAGCCGAGGAGGCGTTCGTCGCCATGCTCGACGCGAAGGCCCAGGATGACTGGGGCTACGGAATCATCCAGGAGACACGGCCCGACACCCTTGCGGCCGCGCTGAGCGACTCGCCGTCCGGACTGGCCGCATGGATCATCGAGAAGTACCAGCGCTGGAGCGACTGCGGCGGCGACATCTCCCGCCGGTTCGGCTTCGACGAACTGCTGACCACCGTGATGCTGTACTGGGTGACCAACTGCATCGGCACGTCCTTCCGCCCCTACCGTGACGACCGCCTGGCCCCACCACTGCCGATCGTCGCCGTGCCCGCCGGTATCACGGTCAGCGTGGAGGACGCCGGCCTGCCCCGGTCGTTCGCCGAACGCACCTACGCCAACCTCACCCACTGGCGCGAGCCCACCGTCGGCGGCCACTTCTTCGCCCAGGAAGAGCCCGACCTGCTCGCTGCCGACCTGCGCGCCTTCTTCAGCGCGCTGCGGTGATCCAGTAGCTCAACCGGCGGCACCGCCGACCCGGACCGGTACCTGGTGGTGCCAGTTGGCGCGCCGCAGGAGCCGGGTGGCCGCGATCGTCGCCGCCCACGTCGACCAGCTACGCGCCCGCCGCTCGGAGATGGCGCGCGGGGCATGCTGCGGCAGCCGGCGCGGAAACGACCAAAGAGGCCGCCGCCTCCGTCCGCCCGAAGGCAGGTGGAGGCGGCGGCCTCATCGCGTACGGGGTTATCAGGAGCGTCACGCTGAACAGCTCTCTGTCGCTCGTGCCGCCGAAGCTCCTGGGTGGACACATGATCGACCAGACGTAATTTCCGCACTGAGGAGCTTCCTGCTGCCTCGTCCTGTCCAGTTGTCGCGCACGGGCGAAGGACCTGAATCTTGACTAAGGGAACCCGGCCTCGTACAGTGTCCAGACATCCAAAAATTTAAGACTATGTCTCTCAACGGGGGTTGGGTGTTCCATGGCTCGAAAAGAAGGCCGTAGTAGGTCAGTTGGCACCGTAATCGCATTAACCGCTTTGATGCCTGCGGTCGCTTTGATGCCGACGACGCCGTCGTTCGCTGCCGAGATTCCATGCAGCTCAACCTTGTCACCAAGCGAGATCAAGTCGGTCGGCACTTCTTGCCAATTGGCTTCGGACACCGTCGTCCGAGTCGCCGAGGGTCTCGAGGTTGCAGTTCCGGAGCCAGGCATGGTCGCCATCGTGCAGGTTCTGCGGACGCCCGGCTCGACGGGCCCGAGCGCTGCTTCTGTCTATCGGGCGACCGACGGTCAGCTGGCGTTGCAGATCGACGAGACGCCCGCGCTTGGATCCACTGCCACAGCGGGCGCTCTCAAGCGCATCCTCGCCAAACGCGCAGAACCAGCCACCAAGCACCCAGAATCAGCCGGGGCAGCGAAGACTCAGTCATCTGGGCTCGCAGCTGTGCCTGCGTACTGCGGAAGCTCCTACGAATACAACTTCAGCGGCGGCGTATGGCAGCAATCTGTGTTTCCGTGGACCTACAACAGCCGGTCGCAGCCGGCCTCGGACGCGCTTCAAGCCATCAAGTACGGCTTCCAATTCATAACTGACACTTCTTCCGCATGCGGCACGTACTACACGTTCGCCTTCGCCGACTATCGAGGGTCAACCACCCGCTACACGTGGGGAACGAGGGACAACGGAAATGTAGTCGGATGGGCCGGATTTGATCCGGACATCTTGGGAGCCACCTACTCGTGGGTCGACGGCTCCGGCCTCAGGGTGGAGGTCGACATAGCATTCAACAACCGGGTCACGAACTGGTTCACCGGCCTTTCCGGGACTGTCCCTGCGGGGCGTTTCGACCTCATCTCCGTTGCCACGCATGAGGCTGGGCACGGCTTTGGCTTGGCGCACTACACGGGCAGCTCTTATCCGGTGATGTTCCCGACGCTCGGCACGGGAGTGAATAAGCGAGTCAAGCGAAGCGGTGATCTTACCGGGATGGGCACCTTGTACTGACAGGCAAGCCGTAGTACTCCGGCGTCGCTCGACTTCGGCGTTGGGTGTGGCGAGCCATGAGGACGGCCACCGCACGTTCATCGATGGTCTGAGGACCGCCGATGAACGTGCGGTGGCCGTGTGCCACAGTCGGCTACAGATCCCTGCCGGCCGCCGTTGTGGACCGGTCAGGCTCGGGTGCGCTGCCGCTGCCGGGTCGACACGACCGCGACGACAGCCATCAGGACCGCGACGACCAGGGACGGCAGGGCGTCCGGCCGGCGCAGCAACTCCCCCGTCAACCCGCTGTTGTCCAACTGGTGGAGCGTACCCAGCAGGAGGGTGGGGACGACGGCGATCAGCAGCCGCTGGTCGGCCGTGGCCACCCACAGGAATGCGGCAATCCCGGCGACGACCATGACGGCGACGACGATCCGCGGACCGGCGTCGGCCATGCGGAGGCCGCCCGCGGGGATGAGATGCAGGGCGAGGATGCCGGCGGTGACCAGGACGGCGTTGGCCCGGGGCGCCGGCGGCACGTCCGCCGGGCGCCGCAGCCCCAGCACGATCAGCGGCGCGGCGACGACCGGCGCCCACCACTGCGGCAGGCCGTTGAGGAACAGGTACTGCGAGATCACGGTCGGCACCACCGCCGCGGTCACCGCCAGAACGGCGGCGGTACGGGCGCGGCCCGCGACGAGCGCCACCAGCGCGGCGATCAGCACGATCTCGTGGATGCCCTGATTCCGCAGGACGGTCAGGGGGTCCGAGAGCCCGCCGAACTGGAACGCCTCGACGATGTCGTCCAGGCCGATGAGGACACCCAGCGCCAGCACCGCGAGGGCGCCGAGGTGGATGCCCTGCCAGAACAGCACGGCGGTGGGCCGGGGCGCGGCGCCGCCGCCGTACACCCGCAGGCCGCCCCGGACGAGCGAGGCCGCCTCCCGGGCGCTGGGCCGGCGGCGGGTGGTGGGTTCGTCGCCGATCAGCGTGTCGATCAGCTCGTCGGCGCGTTCGCGGCGGTAGTCGGCGGGGTAGGCCCGCAGCAGCATCCGGTAGCGCTTCTCCAGGACATCGGAACTCATGCTGGTCTGATCCTCGCGGTAGAAGGGTGACGGGCACTTGCCTGCGATTGGACCCGGCGCGGCAGGCGGTCCATGACCACCCGGGCGGCCTGGGCGAGCCGGTCGGCCTCTTCGGTGAGTACGAGACAGCCCTCGTCGGTGAGCCGGTAGTAGCGACGGGCACGCCCGTTGACGATCTCCTCACCGTCGGCGGTGACGAGGCCCTCGCCGAGCAGCCGGTCGATCACGGAGTACAGCGATCCGGCGGCGAGGGTCACCCGCCCGTCGGACAGCTCCTTGACCCGCTTGATCACGGCATAGCCGTGGAGCGGCCCGCCGAGCAGAGCGGCGAGGACGAAGTACGACGGTTCCCGTAGCGCGGGACGCGAAGCCGATCCCATGAGCCGAATATACAACCAACTTGAGTATCTGTCCAAGGTGACTGTTCACAGTGACACTTGCCCAAATATCTTAATGATTAAGGTAATTGCATGAGCACATCGACGGACTTCTCGGTGGCGATCGCCGGCGCCGGCCTCTCCGGCCTCTGCCTCGCCCAGTACCTGACGCGCGCCGGCATCGACGTGCACGTCTACGAGCGGGACCCGGGCCCCTTCATCCGGCGGCAGGGTTACCGGATCATTCTCGACCGGTACGGGCTGGAGGCGCTTCGCGAGAGCCTGCCCCGCTCGCTCTACCACCTGGCGCTGGCCACCGGCGACGAGCCCGGTGGTCACCTGCGCTTCACCAACAGCCGGCTGCGGGACGCCTTCACCATCACGTTCAAGGACGAGCCGGGCGCGACCCGCCAGGTCGACCGGCTGACCCTGCGGTCGATCCTGCAGTCCGGGTTGAACGGGCGCATCCACTACGGCAAGGACGCCGTCGCGGTGGAGAGCGGCGGCCCGGCAGGGCTTCGACTGCGGTTCTCCGACGGCGAGGCCGCCGCGGCAACCGTCGTGGTGGGCGCGGACGGCGTCGGCTCGGCCCTGCGACCGCAGCTCATGCCGGACGCGGACCCGGCGAACACCTCGATGGCGGGCATCTACGGCCGCTCTCCCCTGCTGCGCAACGGCGAGAGCGTCATCCCCGACGCACTGCGTACCAGCGGGGTCCTGGCCATCGCCGACCGGCCCGGCAGCGCCTTCTTCTTCACCTCCATGCGGTTCGGCGAGAGCCCGCAGGCGGCGTTCGCACGCCTGGCCCCGGGCAACTACGCGCCCAGCGGCGACGACTACGTCATGTGGGGCCTGCTGCTCCGGCAGGAGGAACTGCCGGCCGACGTCCGCGGGAACCTGCTGGCGCTGTGGAAACTGGCCGACCGATTGAGTACGGACTTCCATCCGCTCATCCGGCGCCTGGTCGACACCGCCGAGCTGGACGCCACGGTGCTCAACCTCTTCGCCACCGGCCGACGGCCGCACCGGTGGGCGGTGCCACGGGCCACGATGATGGGTGACGCCGTACACGTCATGCCACCGTTCGGCGCCCACGGCGGCAACACCGCGCTCCGCGACGCCGCCCTGCTCGGCCGCCGGCTGGTCGAGGCGCGGGCGGGCGCCACCTCGGCGGAGGAGGCGATCGCCGCCTACCAGGACGAGATGACGGACTACGCCTTCCGCGCCGTCGACACCGCCTCCGGACTGATGCGCCGCCTCACCGGGGGCGCGGCCGCGCCACACTGGGTGCTGACCCGCGTGCTACCTCGGCTGCACCGGGTCACCGTGCCGGAGGCATGATTGCCCGCATGTCCCACGATCCGGCCCGCGCCTCCGCGATCACCGACCTCATGCGCGCCGGGCGGGAGACGTCGCGGCTGTCCATGGTGTTCCGGTACGCCATCGCGGAGCGGCTGGGCCTCGCCGTGAGCGACCTGGAGTGCCTGGACTACCTGGCGGACATCGGCTCCGCCACCGCGGGGCAGATCGCCGAGCGGACCAGCCTCACCACCGGTGCGGTCACCAGCATGCTCCGCCGGCTCCAGCAGGCCGGTTACGTGACGGCCGAGCGCGACCCGGCAGACCGGCGGCGGGTCGTCGTCACCATACGGCCGGAGCGGATCGCCGACCTGGAGCGGCCGTACGAGCGTTTCGCCGAGCGGGCGGAACGGCTCGTCGAGGGCTACAGCGCCGAGGAGGTCCGGCTGCTGGTCCGGCACCACGACCGCCTGCAGGCGATGTACCTCGCCGAGTTGGACCACCTCCGCGACGGCGACACCGAGTAGTCCGGCCGTCGCCCGTGACGACGGCGCGCCGATGGGCGCCCTTGGGAAGTCGTCCAACCTGCCGGGGAGCGGCAGTCATCACCTGTGAGGTGGGACGCTCTCCATTTGATTGCCGACGTAGACCTCCACCAACTCCCCCACCGTCCGGGGGAAGATCTCGTCCTCCAACGCGAGGAAGGGATCAAATCCCATCGATTGTTCGAGCCGCGTAACGAGGACGGCGAAGGCGAGACTGTCCAAGCCGCTGTCGGCCAGGCCGCTCTGCAGGCTGACCTCGCCGTCCTCGCCCCCTTCCTCTTTGATCAGCTTGACCACTTCACGAAGAACGATCTCCGCTACACGTTCCCGCTCGAGCACTGCGCCACCTTCCCTACGTGTTTGTCCGTCCACATTTCCGGTCCGGGCCTCATGCGGTGGAGCCGCCGTCCACGGTGATCAGCGTTCCGGTCACACCGGCGGCATCCGGGGAAAGAAGGTAGGTCACTGCGGCGGCCACTTCGTCGAGACGTGCGAACCGGCCGATCGGACTGCGCCCCTTGATGCGCGCCTGGCTCTCCGCCCCCAGGGCGCCGGTCATCTCGGTGTCAAGGAAGCCCGGCGCCACCGCATTGACCGTCACGCCGCGCCGCCCTACGTCGCGGGCCAGCGAACGGGTGAACCCCTCCAAACCCGCTTTCGCCGCCCCGTAGACGGACAGACCGCGGAATCCCGTCGAGGCAACGATCGAGGAGACGTTGACCACGCGTCCCCGGCCCGCTGAGATCATCGAGCGGACAAGATGCTTCGTCAGAACCATCGGCGACACAAGGTCGAGTTGCACTGTTTCCCAGATGGTTCTGTCCTTCACCAGCGGCAGGAGACCGTCGGTGCCGCGAGCGGCGTTGTTCACCAGCGCGTAGGGGGCGCCGTGCGCCTCCACGATTGCGCGTGCCAGGCCGGGCAAGGACTCCAGATCACTCAGGTCGGCACGGACGTGGACATAGCCCGGACCCACCTCCTCCGGCTCGACCTCGCGGCGGGCCAGGCCCACCACCCGGTATCCGTCGCTGCCGAGCCGCCGGGCCACCGCCCGCCCCAGGCCACTGCTGGTTCCGGTCACTACCGCGTACGGACAGTCGCCGCGGGATTCCGCCTCGTTCACGCTCTGCTGACCTTTCCGGTGGGCGACAAGAAGAACTCGGTTACCGCGGTGATCGAGGCAGGAGTATGCGACCGGGGCAGATGGTCGGCGACGAATGACCGCAGGGCCGACTGCAGTTCGTCGGGGTCGAGCCCACTGCCGAGAGGCGAAGGCACAACCCGGGCGGTCAGGATCCAGCCCGTGATCGGGCTGCGCCTGGGCGTCACCACGGCATCATGTACTGCGGGATGCCGCCGGATCAGCTCCTCGACCCGCTCCGGCGAGACCTTGTCCCCTCCGACGTTCACCGTCTGCGACTTCCGGCCGACGAAGTAGACCCGGTCACCGCGAGGCTCGACGAGGTCGCCCGTGCAGACGAATCCGTCCGGCTGCGCCGTGCTGCTTCCCGGCGCCCGGACGAACAGGACGCCGTCGCGGATCTCCAGTGCCACACGGCCGGGAGCCGGCTCGAGAAGATGCCGGGGGAAACCTTCCCTGCCGTCGCTCACCGAGAAGGCGGCACCGGCCTCGGTGGACGCGTAGACATGCGTGACGCGCGCATCGAACCGCCGCCGCAACGCATTGATCAGCGACTGTGTCGCGATCTCACCACCCAGCGTGATCTGTTGCAGCCGGAGGTCGTCACAGGCCCTGCTGCGCAGAATCATCCGCCACATCGTCGGAGTCGCGGACAGTGCGTCGACGCCGGCTCCGGCGAACAGCTGGAGGCGCTCGTCGAGCCCGGCGGCGTGGTGGGCGTCCACCAGGGTGTCGCCGTGGATCGCCTGGAGGACGACCTGGATGCCCGCCATCCGGGTAGGAGAGAACAGGAGACCCCACCGCCGCTGCTCGCGGTCGCCGGGATTCCGCGCCGGGCGTACCGGGCGAATCCGCCGCGTCAGCGAGTCGAGACTGTGGTCGGTCGGGGTGGGCGTCCCCGTCGTGCCTGAGGAGAAGACACGCCAGAGCGTATGCACGTCGGTGCTCGCGTCGCCGGCCGACAGTTCGCCGTGGGATGCGTAGGCGGCAGCTGGGGCATCATCCCCGGCCTCGCGCAGGACCACCGCCTCCGCCGAGCCTACGGTCGGACTCAGGTCACCCACGAACTCGACCCGGGCGGCCCAGCCCTCGAGTGCGACGATGGCTGAGGCGACCAGGCGGGAACTCTGCCCCACCAGGGCCACGGTCGCACCCCGGGGTACGCGACGTCGCAGGCCGAGAACGTCAGCGTGCAGGTCGTGCGAGGTGAGCGGCGGAGACCGGCCGTCGATGACGACCGGACGACCGACGGCAGCGGCCCCCGCTCCGCCGCGCGTCCCGTCATGGTCTGCGACTTCCCCCTCAGGACCGTTCATCCTGCTCCCTCACTGCACCGCGGGCCCGGCGCCCGACCGGGGCGGATCGACCGGAGCGTGAACTCGTAGAAGATCCTGCCGTCTTCGGTGACGCACGGATGAGCCGCGAACATGCCCTCGCGACTCGCGCGACGTAGCACCCGGTTACTGCCGGACCCGCAGCAGAACGCCTTGTACTCGGGCGTGAAGAAGAGGTCGGACAACAGGGCCATGGCCGGGTCGAGAATCTTGACCTCCCCGTCGGCGTCCACGAGCCGTACCCAGGAATGCAGGCCCAGGCGTGCGCCTCCGAAGATGTAACCCGACTCCTGCTCGGCCGCCACACCACGGTCCAGCAGTTCAGACATCAGTACCTGGCACAGCGAGTCGCAGTCGCCGACGCCCCGGTGCCTGGTGCCGGCGACATCGGAGGACAGGGTCATGGGTGTGAAGTGGAAGCGGTACCGCCGCAGCAGGTCGTCCCAGACCTCCCGCACCCTCGGGTCTCGCACCGTGGCGGTGTTCCCGGTCAGTTCGACCCTGCCGCGCCACTCCGCCCTGCCGGCCTGGATCTCTTCATGCTGCCACTGCACGTCCGGTAGGACAGGCGCGCTCCACTCGGACGACGGGCAGTGCTCCGCGCGGGGACACTGGGCCCAGCCGACGATCTCGTAGGCCCGCGCGGAGACCCAGTCCGCGCCGTACGACTTCAGCATCCTCGCGAAGAAGATCATGATCCGCTCCGGACTGCTGCGTCCGGTGCCGCTGAGCAGGCCCACGTTCCACACGTCGCAGTAGTCGTGTCGGCCGTCCTCCTCCACGAGGCCGGCGGCAACCAGTTGCGCCAGTTCCTCGGGCGTACACCGCAAGGTGTCCAGCGCCTCGGCCCTGCTGATCCACACCCGGTGCTCGGGTGGAGTCGGCACGACGTCCCGCAGCCCTCCGACGAGACTCATCCGAGGGCTCCGAGAGACTGGACGACGGAATCGGCGTGGCGGCCGATGTGTTCGCACATCAGTGACCGGAGCTTTCATATCGTGAGAGCCCGTACCGGAAGACGGTCGTCCCGATCCACAGGCAGTAGATGGCGACGACCGGTGTCAGCAGCCCCAGCCAACGAGCCGGCCCGTGCGCGAGGACAGCCGCGGCGGGGAAGAAGCTCATGAACGCATAGGGCAGGACGACGGTAAGGGTGATCCGGACCCCAAGGCCGTAGATGGTGACCGGAAAACGAGCCAGTTCCCCGAAGCTGTGCATGGAGAACGCGRACATGGAGTACGGGGAACGCAACCAGAAGGCGGCGCAGTTCGTGAGGAGGTTGAGCCCGATCTTCACACCGGCCGCCGCAACCACGAGCAGCAGCCCGAGCGCGACGCGACCGACGTTCCAACTGACGTCGACGTGCCGCACCGCGGCGATCAGCAGACCGGTGCCGAGGACGAGATTGCCCAGTCCGTTCATTCCCACCGCGGAGCTGAGCACCTGGAGGACCGGTGGATAGGGCCGCAACAGCATCGCGTCCAGCTGTCCGAAGTTGACAGTCACCGCGAGAGTCCAGGCTCCCTGCGCGACCAGCACGCTCAGCCCTTCCGCGACGACCACCAGCGCGTAGATGAGCACGACTTCCCAGAACTGCCAGCCGTTGATCTCCGGGATGCTCCGGAAGATCGCCCACAGGAAGACCACGCCGACGGCCTGCACGAGAACTGCCGACAGGCTCATGATCCAGAAGTCGGCCTCGTACTGGAGAGTGGCGCGCACCTGGGCACCGAACAGACGGCGGTAGAGCCACAGCGCTCGTCGTACTTCAGCCACCATGGACCGTCAGCTTCCGAGCGGCGGCCGACCACATCAACCGCGCCAGCCACCACAGCGCGACCGCCCAGGCCGCCTGCACCAGCACGGCGGTCGTCGCGTCGCTGCCCTCCAGTGAGCCGGTGTAGAGCAGCGCCGGGGTCGACGCCATTCCGACGAACGGCAGGTACGTGGCGATGACCCGCATCCACTCGGGCAGGAAGGCCAGCGGTACGAGTGCCCCGGAGAACAGCGTGATCAGGGCGATCCGGGCGGCCTGCACACCCACGTAGTTCTGTGTCCAGAAGACGAGCAGACCGCTCAGGTACACGATTCCGAACCGCAGGGGCAGCACCAGCAAGGCGGACAGGATGAACAGCGGCAGGGTGTCCCGGTCCGGCGGCGACATGCCGCCGAAGATCGCGGCGGCTGCCAGGACGACCACGATCGCCGTGCCGGCTTCGTAGACGGCGAACCCGACGCTCTCGGCCAGGCGCGACCACTGGTAGTCGACCGGCCGAACCAGGTCCATGGCCACGTCGCCCTGCTGGATGCGGTTGGCCATTCGATAGTCGGTATAGCTGGACACCAGCGAACCGACGACGAACGCCACCAACAGGTACGCCTTCATCTGCGGCCAGTCGAATCCTTGCCGAGGGCCGGCGGCGAGTGCCGAGCGCCACAGGTACAGCATGGACAGGACGCCGAACGCCGAGGCCAGCATGCCGAAGAGGAAGCTCGTCTGATAGGCGAGAAGGCTCTTCAGCGCCATCCGGGCCATGCTCCGATAGGCACGTATCCGGCGTGATCGGGTATCAGCCGGCAACGGCACCGCACCGGCGGTCACGAATGTCATGACACGGTCTCCCGATCGACCCCGCCGCCGGGCTCGGGCCGCAACTGCCCCGCGTACACCTTCCGGACGACCGTCTCGATGGCCGGCTCGTCGATGTGCATGTCGACGATCTCCGCCTCGGCGAGCACTGCCGCCAGCACCTCTCGCGCGCCGAGCGTCATCCGGTCGAAGGTGACCGTGAGCTCGCGGTCGTCCGACCCCGCGCGGACCTGAGCGCCCGGCAGTCGCGCGGCGATCCGATCGACGCCCGGCAAGCCGGCGGCCAGCTCGAAGGACATCGACCGCTCGCGGACATGGGTGTCCTTCACCGACTGCAGGTCACCGTCGTACACCACACGTCCCGCGTCGATGATCACGATGCGCCGGCAAATGTCCTCGATGTCGGCGAGGTCGTGGGTGGTGAGCATGACCGTCGTCCCGTCCGCCACCAGCCGACGCACGAAGGAACGCACCCGGTCCTTCACCGCGATGTCCAAGCCGATCGTCGGCTCGTCCAGGTAGACGATCCGCGGTTCGTGGAGCAGCGCCGCGGCGAGGTCGGCCCGCATGCGTTGCCCCAGCGACAACTTACGGGCGACCACCGGGAGAAGGTCGGCCAAGCCGAGGACGTCGTCGAGGCGGGCCAGTGTCTCCCGGTACCGCGCGGCGCCCAGACCGTGCATGTCCCGCAGCAGTTCGAGCGAGTCACGTACGGGCAGGTCCCACCACAGCTGCGTTCGCTGCCCGAAGACGACGCCGACGCGTCGCGCGTTCTCCACCCTCGCCCGGTACGGCACCAAGCCGTCGACGAGGACCTGTCCAGCGGTCGGGACCAGGATCCCGGAAAGCATCTTCACCGTGGTGGACTTGCCGGCGCCGTTCGGACCGACGTAGGCCACTGCCTCGCCCTGTGCCACAGACAGATCGATGCCGTCCACAGCGACGTGCTCGGAGAATCTACGCTGGAGCAGGTGCCGGAGGGAACCGCGTAGCCCCGGCGCCTTCTCCGGCTTGCGGAAGACCTTACGCAGTCCTGCGACTTGGATCAATGTCACCGGACGAGCATGCACCATTTCCATCGCCGCGCCAACCACCTTGCCCCGCACGGATGCCAGCGATAGCCTTCGACGCAAGCCTCTCTCTGAATCGAATTGTTTTCGGTGTCCTGTTCAACGGAGAAGATGTCACTGCGGGACGGAGAAAAATTGGAAATTCGTTTTCGTGCGCCGTCCGGGCGAACCGCCGATCTGACCTGGGGACAGCAGAGGATGGCGCAACTGATGGCGGATCTCCAGCCGAACAACGCCTCACTCAACCTCAAGTTCGCTCACCGGATCAAGCCGGGTCTGAAAGCCGACGAGGTCGCGTCCGCCATCAGAGGAATGGTCGAGGCCTGCGAGTCCGCGCGAACCCTGTTCGAGCCGGACGCGCCCTCCGCACAGCAAAGGGTCACAACCGAGGGAGTCCTGCACGTCGCGGTGATCACCGCCGTGACAGCCACCTTCACATCGGCTCTCGAATCGGCAGCCGAGCTGGCGGGCACCCCGTTCGGGGCCGACGACCTCCCCGTTCGCGTGGGCATCCTGACCGATCGGAGTGGCCCGGCCTTCGTCCTGCTGGCCATCAACCATCTCGCGTCGGACTACCTCGGCGCTCACTGGATGACCTGGCACCTCCGCCACGTCCTCCAGGCTGACTTCTCCGACGGCGAGCCGTCGGCGATCCACCCCGTCGATGTCAGCCACTGGGAGAGCAGTGAGGCCGGCCGGCGGGAAGGGGCCCGTGCGCTGCTCCGGCACGAACGGAGCCTTGCACGCATGCCTCAGAGCATGCTGCCCCGGCTCCCGGTCGAGCCGTTGCATCCCCGCTATCGGTACGTGGTGATGCAGACGTCAGCCGGCGCGTGGTGCCTGAGTCACCTGGCCAAGCGGCACGGGGTCAGCGAGACGGCGGTCGGCCACGCGGCCCTCTCCCTCGTTCTGGCCCACGTCAGCGGGCTGAGCCGGGCTCACCTCCAGGTGTGCGTCAGCAACCGGGCCGGTCGGGACACGGCTGCCGTGGTGGGTTGCCTCACCCAGGACGTTCCCACCTGCGTGGCGATCGACGACGCCGACTTCGACGCGCTGCTGCGGCGATCCGCCGGCGCCATCCACCACGCGACACTGACCGGGCGCTTCCCGCACCGAGGCCTGATGGAGGTGCGCGAGCGCGTCGAGAAGCGGCGCGGCTTCCCGCTGGATCTCTCCTACTGGCTCAACAGCCGACTGTTCGTGCCGCTCCCCGCGGAGGCACCGAACGCCGCGCGGATACGGGAGGAAGCGGCCAGGACCTCGGTCCGGTGGCTGGGCGGCGACCAGTGCAGCACGAGCACCCTCTTCTGCTACCTGGACCGCCGCGACGACATACTCGAAGTGCTGATGCTCGTCGACACCGCCTATGTCGCTCCCGCCGAGGCGGAGCAGTGGTTGCGTGCGTTCGAGTCGATTCTCGTCACCGCGGTCCTGCGACCGGAGCTCAGCGCGGACGCTCTCGTCGCGGAGACCGGCGTCGTGTCGTTCCGCGCGACGGACGACTGGGTCAAGATCGACCACAGCTGGATCCACCTACCCACCACGGCGGCACGCCTGCATGCGGCGCTTCCGGGCATGACCCTACGACTTGCGGTTGAGACTCCCGGTGGTGAGGCTTCCCTGGTGGCGATGGTGGCCAGTCCTCGGAGCGGCCGCGAGACCAGCGCTCCTTCCGCCACCGTTGTCGTCGAGGCGCTTCGTGGCTGCCGGGTCGGCATGCGCCCGCACCGGTTCGTCTCGAGGGCAGGGGATGTACAGGACTGATCGGCGACGTGGACCGCCTCGCGGCCCGGGTGCCCGGGCACGCGAGGACAGCAGGCCGCAGTCGCTCTCGAACCGGTAGGCGGCGCCCAGGTCGCCATGGCCCTCTCACTCCCGGAAGTTACGGAAAGGCACCGAGAATCCCGGCGCGGCATTGATGCGGTTCCGCAGCTGCGCACGCGACACCGGGTCGCACGGCATGCCACCCGCGACCGCGTAGGTGACCCCCTGCCCTACACCACAGCGAGACCGACCGCCAAGCAGGGAAAAGAGCGTCGACGCATTGAATCCGAGAAATTTCCGGGTGCCACGGGGCACCTGTGCAAGCGGTCAGAAGCTACAGTTGCACATGCCGCGGGCCGCCAGAGCACTCAGGATCGGCCCATTACCAGCAGCATCACCGGAGCCCGAAATTTCCGACAAGTTGTTCTCTGATTTATCGGACCGGTTCCACTCACGAGAGGCGACGACTGAGCCCACGAAGAGCCGGTCAGCGAGGCATCAGCAGCTGTTCACGGGGAGGACAGGTTGATCGACGCCAACGATCCGCTGCAGGTTGTGGAGAGCTGGACCGAAGGAAGCCAGCAGGAGGCCGTATCGGTACCGATCCGGTCGCTCCTGCCCGGTCAGGGCCCCCGCCGGCACGGGGTCGACGAGACGCACGTACAGCTGTTGGCCCAGTCCGAACTCCAGCACCCGCCGATCCTGGTGCAGCGCAGCACCATGCGCGTCATCGACGGGATGCATCGTCTGCAGGCGGCACTGCTCCGTGGTGCGGACTCGATTCACGCGCTGATGCTCGACGACGACGACCAGATGGCCTTCCTGCGCAGCGTCACGAGCAACATCAAGCACGGCCTGCCGCTGACCCTGGCCGACCGCCGGGCGGCGGCCGAACGTCTGCTGGAGATGTTCGCGCATTGGTCGGACCGGTCACTCGGCCGCGCCACCGGGCTGTCGGCCAAGACGATCAGCACATTGAGGCAGCGCAGCGGCCAGCCGATGCCGGCCGAGCGGACCGGCCGGGACGGACGGGTCCGGCCGACAGACGCCGACGCCGGCCGGAAAGCTGTCGTCGCGCTCCTGGCCGAACGACCTGATGCTTCGCTGCGGGAAATCGCCCGGTTGGCCGGCGTCTCACCGAATACGGTCCGCACCATACGCCGCAAACAGAACGAAGGTGCGGCGGGTTCACCGTCGCCGGCACGGGCACTGTCCGCGGTCAAGGAGGCGCCCGGCGCGCCCGAGCCGAGCCGGGACGTCACCGCGTTGGCGCTGGAGAACCTCGCCAAGGATCCGTCCGTGCGCTACACCGAGGCCGGGCGCACCCTGCTGCGCATGCTGCATCAACAACTCAGCCTCGTCTCCGACCACGACATCATCAACGCTCTTCCACCGCACTGCCTCCCGCTGGTGGCCCGCCTCAGTCGCGGACTGTCGCAGCAGTGGGAGCAACTCTCCGCGCGAGCGGCGATCCGCGTCCAGACCGAGGTGGGTTGAGCGGCCAAACCCGCCGACCGTCCACACGCTGCGATCGTCCGCCCCACCGCACCTCAGCCTTGGCACTTCTTCGGCCACTGCCCGGCGCCGGGCGGTGGCCGGACGCTCGCTCGTCGCGTCGACGTCGAGGCGCAAATATGTCCGGAAGAGCCAGGACTGCGCCCGCCGCAGCTGCACTCATTGACATAGCTAAATAGCCCTGTAATGCTTTTTGCATGATGACAACCACCGCGCAGGAAATGTCCGCGCAAAACGCAGAGGTCTCCCTCAACGAGACCGCCGAGGAATCGTCCATCGACAACATCGAGGGTCTCTTCGAGGAGGTCGACCTCTTCTCGACGGCCCTCATCCAGGGCGGCTGCACCGGCGGCTTCACGTCCCTGTGATCCAACTGTCGCGTGCTAACCGGCCGTCTTTCGGCCGGTTAGCACGCGCTTTCCTGTCATCGGGCAGCCGTATCCGGGAACGCCGACAGGATGTCAATCATTCAGGTTGTCCAGAAAGTCAACCGGTCGGAGCGTACAAGAGATAGGACCCTGCTTTGGAGACGCTAGCTGAGGCTGCCGCAGAAAACGGCACCGACGCCCGTTCCGCAACGTATCGCGCGCACCCTCTTGTGYGCATCGAGCCGGCGGCCAGTGACCTGTGGCTCATCAGCCGAGACGACAGGTTGAACGGACACAAGGTTCCCGCGTCGGCTGCGGGTCTGCTCGTTGCCGCCTTCGCTCCGGGAACCATCTATTCCCTGTCGGAGCCGATCATGGCGGCGATCGGCTCCGTGCGCAGGGCCGAGCTGATCGCCGAGTGGCTGGTCGCCCACGAGTACCTGGTGCGCGATGACGACGCCGAGGCGATCAAGACGCGGCGGTGGCTGGAATCGTGGGCCGAGAATGGATGGCGGGCCGCCTCCCGCTATCACGCGCGTACTTACGGATACCCCTTCGAGTTCTACGAGGCTGACGGCAACTCCGCGGAGGACGTACGCCGGATGGTCGCGTACAACGCGCAGCAACCCGACGTCGATCGGGCCCGGCCCCGGCTGCACGACCAGGAGAAGGTGTACGCACTGCCGGACCCCGCCCCGGAGTTGTTCCCCGCGACCGCTTCGGCGGCGACGAACCTTGCGGTAGCGGCGCAGCCGCTGGACTACGACCGCCTTGCGTCGCTGCTCTCCCTGCTGACCCGACCGATTCGTCAGGCCAGGATGCCGTTCGCGGAATCGGCCAACCTGCTGCGGAAGACGAGCCCTTCCGGCGGTAGTCGCCATCCGACGGAGTTCTCCGTCGTCACGCATGCCGTCGACGGGATCGACGACGGTGTCTACCAAGTCGCGACCGTCGACGGTGCGCTGGACCGCATGGATCACCTCGACGCCTCGTCACGCGACCTGGCGGACCTGTCGGGTATCGCCGACGACAACCGCCCCTACGCACTCATATTCTTCAACTCCTATTTCGCCCGGAACCGCTACCGCTACCGGGAACCAAGGACCTTCCGGACGGTGCACATGGATGTGGGCCACCTCATGGGTACTGCCGAGTACCTGAGCCGCGCGAACGGTTGGGCGGTCCGGCATGCCCAGCACCTCGACGGCAAAAAGGTCGCGGACGCGCTCGGCACCGACCACCGCGTCGAGGCGACAATCGCAGCGACTCTCGTACACGCAGCCGATCAGCCTGCAGAAAGCCGAGATTGATGTCCACGACATGGTCGCCACTCCTCGTCATMCGACCCGACCGTGACGCCGCCGTTCTCGAAGACTCCCAGTCGGCGCAGTCGGTCCGCTTCGACGCCGCCGAACTCGCCCGGAAAATCGTGTCGGACGCTCCCGAGGTCGGGGCCCGCGAACTGTCTCCGTCGGACGACCTCGATTCGATCTCGACCGATTGGGTCACGAACGGGTGGCGTCCGAGCCTCGACTACTTCAACTGGTCCGAGCAGATCTCGGAGAGCAGGCGGGAGGCCCGGTATCCGGCCCGCGGCAGTCAGGCTCAGCCGACGCGTCCAGCGACGTCGACGCCGCAGTGGAACTGGGCAGAAGAAGGCACTACGGCCGGCACCGGCGGGGTCAGCGTCGGTGAACTGCTGGTACGACGACGCACGGCCCGCCAATTCGAGCCGGAGCCCTTGTCGCGGGAGACCGTCGCCGCCATCTTCCGCTGCTTCTCCGCGCTCATGGCACCCTTCGAGCCGTCCGGCTCGCTGGCAGGCGTGCGTATGGCCGCCGTCGTGTACGCGATCAACGGCGTCGATTCGGGCATCTGGGCTCTCGACCTCGCCGGCGAGCGAGCCGATCAGCTGACCTCCGGCAGCTTCCGCCAGGAGATGGCCGATCTGATGTGCGGCATGCAGGCACCCATGACGGCAAGTGCCACGATCGTGCTGATCGTCGACTTCCCCCGCCGCCAGGAAATGTTCCCCTACGAGAGGGCCTTGCGCGAACTGTACGTCGAGGTAGGTCGAGTCGCGCAGAAATTCATCATCGCGGCGGAGTCGTACGACTGCGGCGCGCTGATCACCCCGGCGACAAACGACAACGTGCTGGCGGAGTTGCTCGGGCTCTCGGATGACGAGGCACCGGTCTACACCATCACCTTCGGTCGGAAGACCAGCAGGAAAGGCTGACCCACAAAAAATGGCACTCACCGCTGCGGTCGTCCGCGATGATTGGAAATGCGTCCGATTCACGAGCCCTTTCGACGGGCTCTTCGGCTCTGTCGTCGAGGCGGACGACGACGTGCTCGGCGTCGCGTGGGATCTTGACCCCGCACGGGCGGACGAGAGAGCACTGGGTGAGGCTGTCGAGCGCGCCGCGCTGCACGAGCCAGCCCTCGCACCTGTGCGTGCGTCCGCGAACGAGCTCGGCTCGAAGGCCATCCGTCTCGACGACCGGGCGACCTTCAGCCCGGAACAGTGCTCGCAAGAGCCGCTGCTCCGCCCGTTCGCATGGAACGCGCACTCCCAGAACACCTGGGTGACGATGCAGTCTCCGGACGGCGAGGTGTTCGTACCCGCCGACGTCGAGCGGATGCGGGTCCACGACTCGGATCCGACCCGCGTCAAACCGATGACCTCGATCGGCGCCGCGTGCGGGGTCGACTGGGACACGGCCCTCACCCGCGCGCTCACTGAGGTCGTGGAACGGCACGCCGTTGCGGCGGCCGTCTACTCCGGGCGCCGCGCGGCCCGAGTCCGTCCCGGCGACGACCGGTACTCCGTTCACGACATCGCGGAAATTCTCGGCGGTGCGGCTGACGTGGTCGTCGGGCTGCTGCCCGGCAGCCATTTCGGATTGCAGGTCGCGCTGGCCGCCATCGTCGGCACCCGCGACGGACTGCCGGAGGTGGCCTTCGGGTCGGCCGCCCATGCGGACGCGGCGGATGCGATCCGCTCAGCGGCGATCGAAGCGGTGCACATCTTTCACCTCGGCTGGCGTCTGCACCGCCGGGGAGACCCCGAGGAGCGGCCGGTGGGCATCAACACCCGGGCGCTGTGGTGGGCGAGGCACGGGCGCGCCCACCTGGGCGACTACTTCGTCGACCAGGTGGCCGAAGCCCAGGGCACGACCTCGGGCGGACGTACCTGGACCGAGATCGGCGATGCCATCTCCGCAGAGGGGTTCCGCTGGGCGTACAGCGACATCACCCCGGCATGGGCCGCCGGCGCCGTGGTCGCTCGCGCGGTGGTCCCTGCCCTGCTCCATCTCCAGATCAATCCGTTCCCGCTGCTTTACGCTCCGCGCTTCCCTTCCGAGGTAGAGGCGTTCCTCCGTCGCTCGGGTGGCGGGGTGAACAATGACCATCCGTTTGTCTAGTCCAGGAACTCCGGCGGAACCGGTGCCCCCGGTCGTCGAGGAGCGCCAGATCGCCGACGCGCCGTTCACCCGCGGCGGGGTGCCTGGCGCGTCGCGGCATGGCGGAGGCCCGCCGGTGCTGCCGACCGATCAGGCCGTCGTCGTCTTCGAGTCGGGTGGGTGGCGGTCATATCCCACGTCCGGCAGTGATCGGGCACCGTGGCAGCAGCACGGATGGGGCGCCGCCTTCGACCTCGTCAGCGACGCGATGAGGAACGGCTCGTCGCCGCGCACGCTGTCGATGCCCGAGGCGCTTCCCGACCCGTCGAACATGGGAGCGGTGGTCGAGCACTACCCGCCCGTCGTGAGCGGGGCACGTCTGTCGCCCGCAGAACTCTTCGGCGCGGTGGGTCGGTGCCGCCGGCGGTATGCGGCGAAGGGGGTCGGGTTCCACGTCGCGGTTGTCGACGCCGGCGAACTGGGTCCCGGGTGGTACAGCCCGGACGGGACCCTGCTGATCCCGAGAAGCCGGCACGACCTCGGCGAGGAGTTGTCCTCCCTTCTTCCGGTCGCGTACGGCCGGGCGGAGTTCGACGTCGGCGCATCGGTCGTCGTATCAGTGTCCGTCGACGCCGAGCGGGACGCTGCCGACGAGTACATGGAGCAACTCTGGATCGGAGGACTCGCGATAGGCGAGCTCGAAGGGTACGGCTCGGACCTGGGATGGGCGACGCGCGGCAACTATGCGGTGCTCGCCGGATTCCATGACGTCGTCGGGCTGGACTCCGGCAGACAGTTGGCTGTCGGTGCTGTCTGCTGGGCAGGGCTGTGACATGGGAGCCGCGTACACGTGGGCTGCGGGAACGACCATGGAGAACGAGGGCTCCGACACCATCCGGATCAGCGCACCGGCGCTGGGCCGGTCGTGGCGCCTGGACGCGGGCCGCGTCGAGCGGCTTCTGCACCAGGTCGTCGCCGAGGAGTTCGAGGACCCGGCCGTACAGCAGTTGATCCGCCTCGGTCTCCTGGTCGAACGCGAAGGTGCCGACGGCACGTCGTGGGGGCCGGTGCGCCGCTACCACGCCTGGAGCGGAATCGATCATTTTCGCGACGGAGCGGATTCGACTGGTGGCCTCCGGGCATCGGCGCTGCGGCTGTTCTCGCAAGACGACCTCGATGCCCTGCGCGAGCCGGCTGCCCCCCAGGGTCGCCGGGAGCAGATTCCCGAACCGTGGGCGGCGGTGGTCTGGACCGCTCTCACCCGGGTGCGCGCCAATCGCCGGCGGTTGCGCGAGGCGGTGCACCCGGCCGAGCTGCTCTACAGCTACGGAGCGGCCCACGGGCTACTGATCGTGTCGCGCGTGGACGGTCGCGTCCTGGTCACTGTGGCCGACCCCGCCTCGTACGGTTCAGGAGTCCGCCTGGCGTCCATGGACGCCGCGGCGGATCCGCGACTTGACGTCCTGGCTCCCCTCGCCATCGGGGTCTTCGGCGATCTCGCCGCCTACCGGAGACGCTATCGCCACGAAAAGGCGTTCCGCGGCTTCCTCGTCGACGGCGGACGGCTGAGCGCGGAAGTCGCTCGCGCTCTTCGGGCGAAGGGCGTCAGCTCGACCACCCGCACGGGCTTCACCGACCCCGCTCTTCTGTCAGCGCTCGGCCTCCAGCCGTTCGTCCATCACCTCGCGGCCGCCTACGTCGCGGACGAGGAGGGCGCCGGCCACCGATACGTCGCGACCCGGGTGGCACCGTGACGACGAGAGGGGCAGGTGGCGCGACGGACCGTTGCACGGGGACGTTCGGGCTGCTCGAGCGCGTCGCCGGGGAGGTTCCCGACCGCCTCGCGCTGGTCGAACCGTTCGTGCGTGGTCTCACCTTCGCGGAGTGGTTGCACGACTCGGTGGCGCTGGCCGCGCGCCTTTCCGAGGCAGGGATCACCAGTGGCATGCGTGTCGGTCTGCTGTTCGACCGCAGGAACTGGATCGATCTGTGCGTCGCCTACTTCGCGGTGCAACGGCTGGGCGCGGTCACTGTCACCGTCTCGGCGGGAGCTCCGGCGTCCGTCCGCGACTTCATCACCCAGGACGCCGGCATCTCCGCATGGATCGCTGCGGACCCGTCGCCGGTGGGGAACGGCCCGGGCGGCGATCCGTATCAGGTTCTTCCGGTCGAGCCTCCGGGCTGTGGGGACCGGGTTCCCCCGCCGGCGACGACCCGCCCCGAGCAGACGGCCGACATTCTCTACACGTCCGGCACGACCGGCCTGCCCAAGGCGGTCGTGACGCCGCACGCGCTCTTCACGGAGGTCTACGCCCGCCCGCCGTCCGCTCACGGCGGCATCGGCCCACCGATCCTGCACGCCTTCCCGATCGGTACGGCGGCCGCGCTCATGATGTTGTACGCCCCGTTCCAGGGCATCGACGGGCCCGGGCTCACGCATCCCATCACCAGGGCGGTCGCGGCGCTGCCGGAGTTCAACACCAATGACGTGTGCAAGGCGGTCGCCGACTGTCAGGTCACCCTGTTGTTCCTGACGCCTGCCATGCTGGCACATCTCACGACGCTCACCTCGTCGCAACGTGAGATGCTCGCGTCTCTGGAGGTAATCCACTGCGGTTCGGCGCCRCTGAATCCGGCTCATGTGGAACGAATCCGCCGGATGCTGCCGTCCGTTCGGGTGGTCAACGCGTACGGAACCACCGAGGCTTGGCCCGCGATGGTGGAGATGCCGTCAGCGGGCGCGGATCCCGATGTCGTCGGGAGACCGGCACGAGGCACCCGGATCCGCATCAGGAGCCTGGAGACGGGGCTCGTCGTCGGCCCGGGCGTCCACGGCCGCGTGGAGATGTCCTGTCCGCGGTTCCGCGGACGCCGCTCCTACCTGCACGATTCAGTGCCCTCGAAAACCTTCCTTCCGGACGGTTGGACGGCGACCGGAGACATCGGTCATCTCGACGAGGAGGGCAACCTGCATCTGAGCGACCGCGTCTCTGACGTCCTCAACGTCGGCGGGGAGAAGCTCTCGGCACGCCCGGTCGAGATCGCCCTCCTCTCGCACCCGATGGTCGAGGCCGCGGCCGTGCTCGGACTCCCGCATCCCCGGCTGGGTGAGTACGTCGCCGCGGTCGTGGTGCTCCGGCCGGGCCGGACGAGCCTGAACGACATTCGCGTGCACCTGCTCGAGCGTCTGCCACCGAAGCAGATACCGCGCCGCGTGTTCGCTGTCGGATCGATGCCCGTGACCGAGAACGGCAAGATCCTGAAGAACGATTTAAAGAATTCGATTGCGCGCGGCGAGGGCACGCTTTCGGAGCTTCGCTGAG
The DNA here is from genome assembly GCF_001709195.1 of Micromonospora sp. II. Taxonomy (NCBI): domain Bacteria; kingdom Bacillati; phylum Actinomycetota; class Actinomycetes; order Micromonosporales; family Micromonosporaceae; genus Micromonospora; species Micromonospora sp. II. The sequence continues at coordinate 64,613 of NZ_LYXF01000014.1, forward strand.
GAGAGCGACGTGGATTCGTCTGAGGTACTCGAAACAGTTAGCGGATTCTGGCGGGAACTGCTGGAGACGGATGCGGTGGACGTCGACCACGATTTCATCGCGGCGGGTGGAGACTCCCTCCTCGCAGTGGAGCTGTTGGCGCGGCTGGAAGGAACCTTCCCCGACGCCGGCTTCGACGACCCCGCGAACGTCGGCTGGCTGACGATACGAGCGACCGCCGAGCAGATAGTGGCGAGGAGTTCCACCCGGTCGGCGATCGATGCCGGCTCCGGCGACTGAGCCGAGGCCGGTGCGCGCATGCCGCCGACCACTCACCTGACGGGGAAGGGAGCGCTGTGGATGATGCGCGACGTGCTGACGGCCCCGGTGGCTGACGGAAGAGGTGAACGGTGACAGCCGCGAAGCAGAAGCCCGTGTCCCGCGACCGCTGCGGCGGTGACCGTCACGTCGACATGCGGGCGGTGATGGGTGCGTTCGCCACGGGCGTCACGGTGGTGACGTCCGGGCGGGAACTCCCGCACGGCATGACCGCCAACGCGTTCACGTCGGTCTCGCTCGACCCGGCGATGGTGTTGGTGTGCGTGAAGCAGTCCGCCGCGATGCACAGCACAATTCTGGCGAACGGGATGTTCGCGGTGTCGATCCTCGCCGCAGGACAGGAAGAACTGGCGCGCTACTTCGCCAGTCCCAGCCGGCCGCGCGACGAGCGGGAGTTCCGTACCGTCGATTTCCGGCCCGGCGAGCACACCGGCTCCCCCATCATCGAGGGCAACCTCGGCTGGGTGGAGTGCGAGCTCGCCGCCGTGTACGAGGGCGGTGACCACTCCATATTCCTCGGCTCGGTGCTGGACATCGGCCACGGCGACCGCACCGACGCACTGGTGTTCCACACCGGGCGGTTCAGTGTTCTGGCCACGGACGTCCACGGGGTTCGCTGACCCGCCGCTCGGCCCACCGCCGGCCGATACGAAGGGCCGGGGCCACGACGCACGGCCGAACGGGCGGCGTGCTCGTGGCCCCGGCGCTCCTCATGCCTTACGCAGCCAGAACGTCAGGCCGAGCGTCTCGTCGGTGAAGGACGTCGCGTCTGCCCACGTCGGCCGCCCGAGGGTGAAGTCCGTCGCGAGCACCTCGTCGGCCACCAGCTTCTGATGCTCCGTCAACGCCGTCAGGGTGTCAGCGGTCGCCTCGTAGCGGAGTTCGATGCGATCGGCGACCTCCAGGCCGGTGGCCTTGCGGGCCTCCTGGATCTGGCGGATCACGTCCCGCGCGATCCCGGCGAGGCGGAGTTCCGGCGTGATGTCCAGATCCAGCGCCACCGTCGCACCTGCGTCGTTGGCGACCGCCCATCCGGCGCGTGGAGTCTCGGTGATGACGACCTCGTCCACCGTGACGACCACCGCCTCACCGTCCACGTCGACGGTCGCCTCACCTCTCGTACGGAGGGCGTTGGCGAGGGCGGTCGGCTCGGCCGCCATAATCGCCGCGGCGACGCCTTGGACCGCCTTGCCGAACCTCTTGCCCAGGGGGCGGAAGTTCGCCTTCACCGTCGTGTCCACGAGTGAACCGCTGGTGGCCGTGATGGGTGCCACCGAGACGACATTGAGCTCCGACGCGATCTCGGCGAGGAGTTCCGCCGGCAGGTCGGCGAAACCTGCCGCGGACACGACCGCGCGGGACAGCGGCTGGCGCGTCCTGATGCCGGAGTCGGCGCGGGCGGAGCGGCCGAGTTCGACGAGCCGACGCACGAGAAGCATCTGCGCCGACAGTTCCGGGTCGATCAGGGACAGGTCGCCGGTGGGGTATGCGGCGAGGTGCACGGACTCCGCCGCACCGGGCGTGACCGGAACCACCAGGTCCTGCCATACCCGCTCGGTCACAAACGGTGTGATCGGCGCGAGGAGGAGCGTCAGGGTGGACAACGTCTCGTGGAGCGTGGCCAGGGCGGCCGGGTCGCCGTGCCAGAAACGCCGGCGGCTGCGGCGAACGTACCAGTTGGAAAGATCGTCGATGAACGTGGACAGCAGCCGGCCGGCCTCGTGGGTGTCGAAGCGCTCCATCGCGGCGTCCACGTCGCGTACCAGGCTGTTGAGCTCCGACAACAGCCATCGGTCCAGCAGCGGGCGGCTACGGGGCGCGGGATCTGCCGCCGACGGCGACCAGCCGGCGGCACGGCCGTACAGCGCCCCGAAGGACACGGTGTTCCAGTAGGTCAGAAGAGTCTTGCGGACGACCTCCTGAAGCGTGTTGTGCCCGACGCGCCGGGCCGACCACGGGGAACCGACAGCGGCCATGAACCAGCGCACCGCGTCGGCACCGTGCTCGTCCATCAGCGGGATGGGTTCGAGGATGTTCCCCAGGTGTTTCGACATCTTGCGGCCGTCCTCGGCGAGGATGTGGCCCAGGCAGACGACCGTTTCGTAGGCCGACTTGTCGAAGATGAGGGTGCCCACCGCCATGAGGGTGTAGAACCATCCCCTGGTCTGGTCGATCGCCTCCGAGATGAAGTTCGCCGGGTACCGCTTCTCGAAGAGTTCGACGTTCTTGTGCGGATACCCGAATTGCGCGAAAGGCATCGAGCCCGAGTCGTACCACGCGTCGATGACTTCGGGCACCCGGCGCGCGGTGGCGCCGCATCGGCAGTCGAAGGTGACGTCATCGATATAGGGACGGTGGGGATCCAGCTCGGACAGGTCAGTCCCGGCCAGCTCGCTCAGCTCGGCCAGCGAGCCGACGCAGGTCAGGTGGTTGTCCGGGCAGCGCCAGATAGGCAACGGCGTGCCCCAGTACCGACTGCGGGACAACGCCCAGTCGACGTTGTTGTTCAGCCAGTCCCCGTAGCGGCCGTACTTGATGTTCTGCGGCTGCCAGGTCGTCGCCTCGTTCTCGCGCAGCAGCGCTTCCCGGATGGCAGTGGTGCGGATGTACCAGGACGGCTGCGCGTAGTACAACAGCGCCGTGTGACAACGCCAGCAGTGCGGGTAGCTGTGCTCGTAGGCCTCCTCGCGGAAGAGCAGTCCCCGCTCGGCGAGATCCGCCACCAGGACCGCGTCGGCACTCTTGAAGAACGTGCCGCCGACGAGCGCGAGGTCGGACTGGAACGTGCCGTCCGGACGGACGGGGTTGACCATCGGAAGACCATACGCACGGCACGCGGCGAGGTCGTCAGCGCCGAATGCCGGCGCCTGGTGCACCAGGCCGGTGCCGTCCTCGGTCGTCACGTACGTCCCGAGGATGACGAAGTTCGCGTCCTCGACCTGGACCAGGTCGAATGGCCGCCGGTAGGTCCAGCGTTCCATGTCCTTGCCACTGAAGGAGTCGCCGACGACGGTCCATCCCTCACCGAGTGCGCTGCCCGCCAGCGCCTCCGCGACAACGAGCTGCTCCTGGCCGTCGGTCATTACGACGTAGGTGACGTCGGGATTGACCGCGACCGCGACGTTGGAGACCAGCGTCCATGGGGTCGTGGTCCACACGAGCAGGGAAGCCTGGCCCGCCAGGGGGCCCGAGGTGAGTGGGAACCGCACGAACACCGACGGGTCGGTGACCACCTCGTACCCCTGGGCGAGCTCGTGATCGGACAGCCCCGTCCCGCAACGAGGACACCAGGGCGCCACGCGGAAGTCCTCGACGAGCAGCCCTTTTTCGAAGATCTGCTTCAGCGACCACCACACCGACTCGATGTATTCCGGATCCATCGTCCGGTAGGCGTCGTCCATATCGACCCAGTAGCCCATGCGTTCGGTCAGCCGGGCGAACTCGTCGGTATGCCGGGTCACCGACTCGCGGCACCGGGCGTTGAACTCCGCGATACCGAAGGCCTCGATGTCGCGCTTACCGGAAAAGCCGAGTTCGCGCTCGACAGCCAGTTCCACCGGAAGTCCGTGGCAGTCCCAGCCGGCCTTCCGCGCGACATGGAAGCCCTTCATCGTCTTGTACCGGGGAAAGACGTCCTTGAACACTCTGGCTTCGATGTGGTGCGCCCCTGGCATACCGTTCGCCGTTGGGGGCCCCTCGTAGAAGACCCATTCCGGCCGCCCCTGCGATCTTTCCAGGCTGAGGGCGAAGACCTTACGATCACTCCAGAATTTGAGGATGCCGTGATCGATATCGGGAAAGCTCGCCTGCGCGGGCACAGCGCGGTACATGGATCCTCCAACGAAGCGGTTACCGAACTTCGGTGGAGGGACGAGGCCCGGGCCCCGCGGTACCACCCTCCTTGGCCACAGCGCGCGGCCCTCTCGTTAAGTTGTGGTCGGGTCTACTCGGCGTGACGCCTTTCTTCCGACGGCTCCAGGGTGATCTTCCCGCTGCGCACACCCCCGGGCTTCCACCATCCCCGGGTCTCTGCTGGCTGCGTGCAGTGGTACTCGTCCCTATCGACGCCTTTCCGGGCCAGTGTAGCCCATCGCGCCGTTCGGCCGATGGCGGCGGCAAGGAGGATGACGGACGCGAAAGTGGGTGGTGAACGTGCCTCACAGGCACGGCGCGCATCAACTGCCGACAGGTCGCACACCCTCGTGAACAAGCCACCCGAACGCTACGATCGGCGTCAATCTCAGCAATCAGTCGACGACGTCGAGGTGACCGCCCTTGTTCACGCCAGCTCAGCTAGGTCTGGACGATCCCGCTCGCTACGTCGAGGCAGAGGAACGGTTTTCCCGGACCGCTTCGGAATGCGCCGCTTCCGCGAATGCCGCCGGAGAGGGGCGAGCACTGCTCAACACGGCGTGGGCGGTGGAGAAGCAGGGCAGAGGGGCGGAGGCAATCAAGCTGGCGGAGACAGCGAGACATCTTCTCCGTGATTCGGAGGCCCTGTCGGCTCTCGCCGAATGTTGCCACTCCATCGGCGTATGGCGGTTTCACCACTTCGACGACGATCCGCCCGTGAACGACTTCCGCGAGGCGATCCAGGTGCGCCTCGGCACCGGAGATCTGATGGCTGCCGCCCAGTCGTGGCACAACATGGGATACGTCCAGTTGGCATCCGGTGACGTCGCGGGCGCCTGGTCCTCGTACGAGCACGCGACAGATCTCCTCCGTCAGGTTCGCGACGGCGGCGACACCGAACTCGCCTCGAAGGCGTTCCGCCAGTTCGGTTTCATCCTGTCGCACCAGGCGTTCGCTGCCGCACGTCACGACTCGGCCCGCGCCGCCCTTCAAGCGACAGGACGATACTTCGACCACGTCCGGCTTACCGGCGCCCACCGTGAGCCGGTCTACGCCTACCTCGCGCCGGGAATCGCCCTAGCCGCTTCCCGCGAGGTGCCCGAGGACGAAGCGAACGCGCTCGAGGCGCTGGTGGGCATCGCTCCAGACCCGGAGTCATGGCTGCTCGCTGCCGTCCGTCAGGCGACCGACGCCATGACGTCGCCTGTTGATACGGGCACCGGCCGGCACGCCTACCTGGGCGCCCGGATCCTCGCGCTGGCAGAGCTGGCGCGCTGGCACCACATGGCCGGCCGCGGCCGGGAGGCGGACGAACTGGTGGACTTGGCCGTGAATCTGTCGCGCGCGCGGGGATGGCACGGGGAGGCAGTGCGCGCTGCCCGCGTCTCCGAAGGATCGTCGTGACGGCCACGCCGACCGCGGATTTCACCATTGCCGGCTGCACCGTCATCGATCCGGATTCCGGCACCACCACCCTCGGCTCGTTGTCGATCATCTCCGGTTCAGTCAGCACACGCACCACCGCAGATGCCGACCTCCCACACCTCGACGGCACCGGTTTGTTCGCCGTTCCCGGGCTCATCGACATGCACGTCCACGCGACCAGCGATCCTCATGGCCGGACCGCGTCGAGCTGGTCGGACATCTCGGCCACCACCATGACACTGACGGCTGTCGCGAATCTGGCGACTGCGCTGCGCAGTGGGATCACGACGGTCCGCGACCTGGGTGCTCCGCGTGACCTCGGGTACTCCATCCGCAACGCCTGGGCCCGGGACTTGTTCGTCGGGGCCAGGCCGTTCGTCGCCGGTCCGGTCATCACCGCAGTCGGCGGGCACGGAAGCTGGCTCGGTGTCGAGTCCGAAGGAGCCGGATCCATCGGCGCGCTCGTGCGTCGAAACGCCGCCGACGGCGCGGATGTGATCAAGCTGGTGATGCGCAGCGCGGCGCGCCGGATGGAACTCCGGCCGGAGGAACTGAGGGAGGCGGTCGCCGAGGCCCGTTGGCTGGACATCCCCGTAGCCGTACACGCGAACTTCTCGGAGCGTTCGATCGACGCGGCCGTGGAAGCCGGCTGCGACACCTTGGAGCACGGCTTCGCGATATCGGAGGCCGCTGCCGGTGCGATGTCGAAACAAGGCACCGCCCTCTGCTCCACCGCTGTAGCGCTCCAATCGATAGTGAGGCGGCCGCAGCTCTGGATCCGGCAGGGAGGCAAAAGTCTGGTGGAGATGGCCGTCAGTCAACTCCCGGAGGCACGACGCAGCTTCGAGCGAGCTCTGGCGGCCGGCGTCACACTCATCGCGGGGACGGACGCCGGAGCCGCCGGGGTGGGTTTCGACTCCCTGCCGTCCGAGCTGGAGGCCATGGTTGACTGGGGCGCCTCCCCGCACGAAGCGCTCGCGGCGGCGACGTGCAGGGCAGCCGAGGCTCTCCGTCGTCCGGATCTGGGCTCCCTGAGCGACGGCACGGTGGCAGACGTCGTTCTGCTCCGCGCGAATCCGTTCGTCGACATATCCGCGTGCAGAGAGGTCGAAGCCGTGATCCAGGCCGGGCGTCTCGTTCGCCTGGACACACTGTCGCGGCTACACGGAATGGCGGTGTCCTCCGCTCCGGGCACAGTCCTTCCGCCCATCGGTTCGACCTCATGAGGCGCTGGGCCCCGGCAGCGGGGTGGAGCATCGAACCGGACGCCGACGGCCTCGCGTTGACCCACAGCGGCCGCCGGATGATCGTCCGCATGCCGCCCGAGGTCGGCAGGGAGATCGTCGCGGCCGTCGGCGGGCTGTCGTCCGCCCGGGAGCTCACCTCGCGAGGTGGCGAGGAGCTGGCCAAACTCGACGCCCGCGGCGTCCTCGGCGTAGAAGTCGTCCATGAACAGCACGTACTCGCGCGACATGAACCGGGCGCCCGCCGGGTCCGCCACTCCCCGCCGTCGCCGTACGTGCGGCCGGTTCGCGCCCTTCCGTCGGCCCACATGCGCTTCGGTCCCGACGGGCCGGAACTGGCCGGCGGGAACTCGGCAGATCGCGTCGTCCTGACCTCGACATGGGCCGTCGAGTTCGCCGCACGTCTGATCGCACGGGCGGATGTCGAGGTCGACTCTGCCCCGGAGAGTGAACTGCTCGACCTGCTGAGCCGGGCCGGCCTGTTGGTCACCGGGCGAAACCAGCATTCGGAGGAGTGGGAGTTTCACGATTCGCTCTTCCACGGGGCGACGCGCCTGGACACAAGCTTCGGGCTGTACGGTGCCAAGATCGGAACAACTCACTGGGAGATCGACAACCCGGTCAGGCGCCCGATGACAGCGGAGCGCATCGCTCTCGGCCACGACGACCGCTCACAGGAGGGCATGACGCTCCAGGAGGCGATTTCCGCCAGGTCATCGCTGCGCGACCATGGCGGTCCGCCCATCGGGAGCGCGGAGATCAGCGCCGTCCTCGATGCGTCACTTCGGATTCGCCGCTTGGAGCGTACCGTCGCGAGCGAGCGAGCGTGGCGTTCGATGCCGACCGGCGGGGCGCTGTCGGGGCTGTCCGCCGTCGTCATCGCGGCTTCGGCCCATGACCTGGAACGCGGGGCATATGAGTACGACGCCGTGAGCCACGAACTCGCGCCGGCGTCAGGACCCGCGCCGGCGATCGACCGGTGGCTGGGCCTCGCCCATCGATTGACGGGCATCCCGCACACGTCGATTCAGGCGATGGTGCTGTTCGTGCTCGACTACGCCCGCCCCGCCCGTTCCTACGACTCCATAGTCTATGCGACCGCGTTGAAAGAGGTAGGTGCCGCGCTCCAGGCCATGGCCCTGGTGAGCGCCGATCGAGGGCTGTCCTTCTGCCCGATGGGTGGCGGTTTCGCGACGACCGCGGGACTGGGAGAGGGCATCCGAACCGGCGCCGTCATCGGTGAGGCAGTGCTGGGGCGGCCAAAAGGGACCGAACGAGCCGGCGAATGACGCCCCGGGAGACCGGGCGTTCATTCGCCGGGCCGGGAGTCGGTCATCGGCGGAACGGCCCGGCTTCGCTGCGCGACGTCATCGATCACGACACGTGAGCCTGCCGTCCTGCGGCGAACGCAGCAGCCCTCCGACCGTCACCACGGCGGGGCTGGCGCGTACGCCGTAGCGTCGACGGCATGAGAACGATGCTGGTGTCGCTCGCGGTGATCGTGGTGGTGGTGCTCGCGCTCGTCGTCTTCGTCGCCCGCCGCGACCGGACGAGGCGCCCGTCGGACGAGGATCCGGCCGCGGTTCGCCAGGCCGGCGCCGACCAGCACCGGCACGACGCGCAGCGGCAGATCGCGTCGGGCCTCGCCGAGCGGCACCGCAACCCGCCGAGCACGTAGGCACGACCGGCGGTGCGGGCCGGTTTTATCGGTGGCCCCGCGGCGACCCACCGTGCAGGATCACTCGGTGGTCCCACCCGACACGGTTCTCTCCGACCTCCGCGAGGCGTGGCGCCGCACGCTGACGGACGACCTTCTCGGCCTGTACCTGCACGGGTCGCTCGTGGCAGGCGACTTCGACATGAACCGCAGCGACCTCGACCTGCTCGCGGTGCTCGCGAGGGACCCGGACGGGAAGCTCCTCGGCGTCCTCGCCGAACTGCACGCGGACCTCGACCGGCGGCACCCGCTGTGGGCCGGCCGGATCGAGGTGGAATACGTGTCACTGGACGCGGTACGCCTCGTTCCCGGCCGGGACCACGTGATCGCCCGGATCAGTCCCGGGGAGTCGTTGCACCTGCTGCCCGCCACCACCCACCGCGTCGTGACCTGGGCCGCCGTGCACGACTACGGCCGTACGCTGCTGGGACCGCCGGCCGGCGAGCTGCTGCCCGCCGTCGAACCCGGCCTCGTGCGCGCCGCCCTGCGGGACCACGTGCGCGACTGGCCGGACTGGGTGCTCGACATGACCCCACCCGGAGCCCAGTCGTACGCGGTACTCACGCTCTGCCGCGCCTACCAGCGCCTGTGCGACGGGCGGCAACTGTCCAAGCGGCAGGCCGCCCAGCAGACCGCCGGCGACCTGCCGCGATGGGCGGACCTGATCGTCTGGGCGCGCGACTGGTGGTACGACTCCGGCCACGACAGCGATCCCGGCCGGTTCGACGAGGTCCGGGCGTTCGTGCACGAGGTCAGCGCCACCGTCCTGGCCGAGGAACGCAAGGCGGAAGCATCCGGCGGACACCTGCAGTTCGACGCCCTGACGATCAGGCTGCCGCACGTCCCGATGGACCTACTCCTTCAGGCCGATGTTGTCGATCGGCGGAGCGCCGAGCAGCCGCCGGACGGGCCACACCGTGCTCACCAGCGCCAGCAGTGCCGTACCGCCGAGCACCGCCGCCCACCCGAGCGGCGGCACGTACGGGATCGGGCTGCCGGTCAGTCCGTTGACGATCGCGGCTAGCGTCAGCACCGCGATCGTCGCGCCGATCAGCACCGCGGTGCCGAGCAACCCGGCCTGTTCGGCCCGGACCATCCCGCGGATCTGTCGGCGGGTGACCCCGACGAGTTGCAGCAACGCCAGCTCGCGGCGGCGGGCCAGCGCCGCCATCACCATCGTGGTGGCCGCCGCCAGCGCCGCGTACCCGACCATCACGCCGATCAGCAGCCGGTTCAGCCAGGCGCCGAGCGCCAGATCGGTGCTGAGCAGGCGCGTACGGGTGGCGGCGTCGAGAATCTCGGCGCCGGGCCGCGCCGCCGCCCACGTGGCCAACGCGGTGCCGGCGTCCGGGCCGCCGCGGACCAGCACCTCGTCGACGGTGTTCGCCGCGGTGTGCCCGGCGACCGTCTCGGCGGCCACCGTGACGTCGCCGAAGCCGAGGCCACGGTCGTAGATCGCGATCACGTCCAACGTGACCGGGGTGCCGTCGCCCAGCCAGAGTTCCGCCTTGTCGCCGACGTCCCAGCCGGACGAGGAAGCCTGCGTCGTGGACAGTGCGACGGTACCGGCGCGCAGCTCGGCCAGGGCGCCCTTGCGCACGGTGAGGTCCATCGTCGACGTGAGGCCCTCCGGGTCGACCGCTTGCGCGCCGACCGGCTCGATGCCGCCGAGCGCCCGCACCACGACCTGGGTGCGGCGTACCCCGGTGGCAGCCTGCACCCCGGCCAGCTCGCGGATCTCCCGGGCCGCGTCCGCCGGCAGTCCGCCCGGAGCGGTGAGCACCCGCTCGGCGAGCGTTCCGGCGCTGCTCTGCGTGGCGGTCTGCCGTTCCAGGTTGTCCTGCAGGAACCAGACCGAGCCGCCGAACCCGACGGACAGCACGAGGGCGGTCAGGACGGTGGCCATGCCCTGCGCGTTGGCCCGCAGGTTGGCTGCGGCCAGGTAGCCGCCGGCCCGCCAGATGCGCGGCAGCACCGGGGTGAGCAGGCGTGCCGCGTAGGCGTTGATCATCGGTGCGAGCAGCGCCACCGCGATGACGAACAGGTAGAGCATGCCGACCGCGCCGGCCAACGCCCCGGCCGACCCGGCGCCGCCGAGCGTGAACGCCCCGGCGCTGCCGGCCGCCATCAGCGTCAGCACGCCGGCGATCATCCGTGCCGGGCCGCTGCGCCGAGGCTCGACGGCGATCTCGCCGAGGGCCTCGATCGGCTTGATGGCGGTGACCCGGCGCGCGGCGATCAGCGCGGCGACCACCGCCACCAGGACGGCCGTACCGATGGCGGCCGGCACCGCGAACAGACCGCCCGCCATCGGGAAGCCGGCCGGCACGAACCCGCGCCCGACCAGTTCGCCGTGCACCCAGCGGGCCGCCAGCAGGCCGACCGGGCCGCCGATCGCGGAGCCGGCCAGGGCGAGCAGCGCGGCCTCGGCGACCAGCATGCGGCGCACCTGCCCCGGCGTGGCGGCGACCGCGCGCAGCAACGCCAGGTCACGGCGACGGTGCCGGACGGACAGCCCGATGGTGCCGGCCACCACGAACACGATCAGCAGGACGACGTACCCGCCGAAGGCCGCCCCGGCCCCGACCAGCAGGCTCTGGGCGGCCAGGTTCTCCGACTGCTCGGCTTTCCCGCGGTCCTTTCCGGGGTACGTCGTGGCGCCGGCCGCCGACGCGATCTCGCGCACCGCGCCGAGGTCGGCGCCGGGCGCCATCCGTACGCCGATCGCGTCCACCCGGCCCGGGTGGGCGGACAGGCGCGCGGCCTGCGCGTCGGTGAAGAACACCGCCGCCGTACCGGTCTCGGCGGTTCCGCTCACCCGGTACGACCGGTTGATTCCGCCGACGACCAGCTCGATGGGGTCGCCGGGCGACACCCCGAGCCGGGTGTCGGCCACCACCTCGTCGTCGGTCCGGGGCGCGGCGCCCGCGGCGAGGCGACGACCGGTGAAGACGTACGTGTCCCAGCCGTGTCCCACGGCTGCGGGTGAGCCGATCGGCACCCGGTCGTCGCCGGTGACGGCCACGACGCTCGGCACCCGGCGGATCCGGTCCACCAGGTCGGCGTCCACGGTGCCGCCCTCGGGCAGCGCCACGGTGCTCGTGGTGGTGTCACCGTCGAACTCCCGGAACGTGTGGCTGATCGTGCGGTTGGCGACGACCACGTCGGCACTCGCCCAGAGCCGCGGCTCCGGGCGGAACCGCAGCCCCGATTCGACGAGCGTGCCCATCGCCACCAGGATCAGCACGCCGACGATCAGGGCCAGCAGGGTCGCGGCGGCGGGGCCGGTGCGGTGCCGCAGCAGGCGGGCGGCGAGGCCGGTCATCGGAGGACCCGCCCGTCCAGCGACGCCAGGTGCTCGGCGATCCGGACGGCGCCGAGCTGCGGGAGGTCGGCGACCATCGCGCCGTCGGCCAGCACGAGGACCCGGTCCGCGTACGACGCGGCGATCGGATCGTGGGTCACCATCACCACCGTCTGCCCGTGTTCGTCCACGACCGCGCGCAACAGCGTCAGCACCTCCGTCGCGGTCCGCGAGTCGAGGGCGCCGGTGGGCTCGTCCGAGAAGATGACCTCGGGGCGGGTGGCCAGCGCCCGGGCGATCGCCACCCGCTGCTGCTGACCGCCGGACAGCGCCGCCGGCCGGTGGTGCAGCCGGTCGGCGAGGCCGACCCGCTCGACCACGTGGGTCAGCCAGGCCCGGTCCGGACGGACGCCGGCCAGACGCAGGGGCAGCACGATGTTCTCCTCGACGGTGAGCGCGCCGATCAGGTTGAACGCCTGGAAGACGAACCCGATCCGGGTACGCCGCAGCTCGGTCAGGCGCGTCTCGGACAGCCCAGACAGGTCGGTGCCGCCGAGGACCACCCGGCCGTTCGTGGGGCGGTCGAGCCCGGCCGCGATCTGCAGCAGCGTGCTCTTGCCGGAGCCCGACGGTCCCATCACCGCGGTGAAGGTTCCCCGGCCGAAGCTGACGTCGACGCCCGCGAGCGCGGTCACCTGGTTGCGGCCGGCGCCGTACACGCGGGTGAGTTGTTCGACGCGTACCGCCGGCTCGACGGTCTGTCCCATTCTGGTGGCCTCTCTCCGTGTCATCGGCAGCAACTGCGCGCACCAGAAACGCTATTGAGCTGGGGGAACAGCGACCATCCAGCGGGCTGCCCAGTCCGGGTACAGCAGGCACCACCTCCGACCCGTATCTCAGCGGGCCGGCGCCGGAAGGTGGAGGCGGCCGTCGTGGACCTCGGCGATCTGGTCGACGGCGGTGAGGTGCGTGCGGTCGTGGGTGACCAGGACGGTGGCGGTGGTCTGCTGGTGGGTGAGGCGGGTGATCAGCTCGATGACGGCGGCGCCGCGTTCGTGGTCGAGCGCGCTGGTGGGTTCGTCGACGAGCAGGACTGTGGGGTCGTTCATCAGGGCGCGGGCGATGTTGACACGCTGGCGCTGGCCGCCGGAGAGCTGGTGCGGCCGGCGGTCGGCCTGACCGGCGAGGCCGACCGCGTCGAGGAGTTCCACGGCGCGGGTACGGGCTCCGGCCGGTGGACGGCCGTCGATCTGGGCCATCACCTGGAGCTGCTCGGCGGCGGTGAGGGAGGGCAGCAGGTTGGGCTGCTGGAAGACGATGCCGATCTTGTGGCGGCGCAGGTCGGCGAGTTCGCCCCGCGTCATTCCGGTGGTGGGGGTGCCGTCGATGGTGACGGTGCCGGAGTCGGGGGTGATGAGGGTCGCGGCGACCGCGAGGAGGCTGGACTTGCCGGAGCCGGAGGGGCCGATCACGGCGGTCAGGCTGCCCTTGGGTACGTCCAGGGTGACGCGGTCGAGGGCGGTCAGGCGGCCCTCGCCGTCGGGGTAGGTGAGGGTGACGTCGGTCAGGTTCAGGCTCATCGGGCGCTCCCCAGGGCGGTCAGCGGGTCGACGGAGGTGATGCGGCGGATGGCCAGAGCGGCGCCGAGGGCGCCGAGGACGACGATCACGGCCGCGGGAAGGAGGACGGTCACCGGGGTGAGGAGGAACGGCACCGTGGACCCGGCGACGAGGGCGCCGAGCGCGGCGGCGATGCCGGTGCCGAGCAGGGTGCCGCCGGTGAGCAGGACGACGGCTTGTCCGAGGGCGTCCTTGAGGAGGTTGGCGGTGGGGGCGCCGAGTGCCTTGAGCACTGCGACGTCGCCGCTGCGCTGGATGGTCCAGACGGTGAAGAAGGCACCGATGACGAGGGCGGAGATGGCGAACAGGAAGCCGCGCATCAGCTGCAGGGAGCCGTTCTCGGAGGTGTAGGAGCCGATCGCGGACAGCGAGTCGGCCACGGAGACCGTCCTGGTGCCCGCCTGCCGGTCGGTGGCTCCCAGGTCGGCGTCCGCGGTGGTGGTGAGGGCGACGACGGTAGCCGTCTGGCTGCCGTCGCCGGTGCCGGTGGGAGGCGCGCTCTTCTGCCACACGTCCAGGCTGATCCACACCACGGGGGTGTGGCTGAAGGAGGCGTCGCCGCGTACGGCCGCCACTGTCAGTTGCTGCCCGGCCAGGGTGACGGAGTCGCCGGCCCGCACACCGAGGTCGGCGGCGGCCTTGGTGGACAGCACCGCCGAGCGGTCGTCGATCCGGCCGCTGTCGGGGGCCAGGCGGGAGCCGGGCCGGACGCCGAAGGCGGAGACCCCGACGCTCCGGTTTCCGGCGGTGGCCCTGGTCGTGGTGATGCCCAGCGGTTCGGCGCCGGTCACGCCGGGGGCCTCGGCCCACTGCTGCCACTGCCGCTCGGTGACAGTGGAGTTGGAGTAGGACACGTCCTGGCCGTCGCCGGGCGCCTGGAAGGCGATCCTGTCGGCGGGCAGGTCGGTGATGGCGGAGACGTTCTGCCGGCCCAGTCCGGCCGTCAGCCCGGACAGCAGCCCGACCAGCAGGGTGATCAGCACGATGACGGTCCCCATCAGGGCGAAGCGCCCCTTGGCGAACTTCAGGTCTCTCCAGGCGACGAACACGGCAGTGGCCTGTCCTTTCGGGCGGTGGAACGGTATGCATCCACGATCGCGGCCGGCGCCGGCGTGCGCGTCCGGCGTGGGACAGCACTTCGCGGGCCGAAAGGCGACGCCCGGGTTCTAACTTTCGATAGAGGCCCCCGGGGCGCCGGCGTCGGTAACGTGGGACGCACTGTGAGCACCGCTGCCCCTGCCCTGACCCCGACCACCCGAGCCCTGGCCTGGTGCCTGCACCTGCTGATCATCGGCCTGCTCGTCCTGGCCGCCGGCCGGGCGGTGGCCGACGACCGGCCGCACGCCGGATCGATCGTGGCGGTGGCGGTGGCGTGCGGTCTGGCGTACGCCGTCGGGCCGCTCCTCCCCCGCATCCGGCGCTCGCGGCGGGCCGCCGCGTGGTGGCTGGCCGCCGTCGGCGCCGTGTGGCTGGTGTTGCTGGGCCTGTCCCCCGACGCGATCTGGGTGGCGTTCCCGCTGTACTTCCTCCAGCTCCACCTGTTGCCGCGCCGCGCCGGCCTGGCCGCCGTGATCGTCACCGCCGTGGCGGCCGTCGCCGGTTTCGGCGCCCACACCGGCTCCTTCACCCCGGCCACGGTGATCGGTCCCGCGCTCGGCGCCGCCGTCGCCGTCGGGGTGGTGTGGGGATACCAGGCCCTGTACCGGGAGAGCGAACAGCGCCGGCAGCTGATCGAGGAACTCACCGCCACCCGGGCCGACCTGGCCCGGGCCGAGCACACCGCCGGCGTACTCGCCGAGCGCGAGCGCCTGGCCCGCGAGATCCACGACACCCTCGCCCAGGGCCTGTCCAGCATCCAGCTGCTGCTGCGCGCCGCCGAGCGCGCCCTGCCCGGCCGGCCCGACGCCGCCTCCGGTCACGTCGACGCGGCCCGTCAGGTCGCCGTGGACAACCTCGCCGAGGCCCGCCGCTTCGTCGCCGCGCTCACCCCGCCCACCCTGGAAGGCACCACCCTGGCCGGGGCCCTGGAACGCCTGTGCAGCACCACCAGCGCCCGCCACCGCCTCACCGCCCGCTTCCACCTCACCGGCGACCCCGTGTCGCTGCCGACCGCCCACGAGGTGGCGCTCCTGCGTATCGCCCAGTCCACAGTCGCGAACACGGTCCGCCACGCCCGGGCCACGACGGCCGAGGTCACCCTCAGCTATCTCGGCGACCGCATCGCCCTGCACGTCGTCGACGACGGGCGCGGCTTCGACCCGGAACAGCTGCCCGCTCCCGACGTCGACGGCGGCGGCTTCGGCCTGGCGGCCATGCGCGCCCGCATGGCCGCCCTCGGCGGCACCCTGGCCGTCGCGTCCGCGCCCGGCCGGGGCACCGCCCTGACCGCCGAGCTTCCCCTCGCCCCGACCACCAGGACCGAGCCCGAGGGCCGACCGTGACCGACGACGTTCCCATCCGCCTCCTCCTGGCCGACGACCACCCGGTCGTACGGGCCGGACTGCGCGCCGTGCTGGAAACCGAACCCGACCTGGTCGTCGTGGCCGAAGCCGCCACCGCCGAGGAGGCCGTCACCCGCGCCGCCGCGGGCGACATCGACGTCGTGCTGATGGACCTGCAGTTCGGCAAGGGCATGGGCGGCGCCGAGGCGACCGCACGGATCACCGCCGAACCGGAAGCGCCGCGCGTGCTGATCGTCACCACGTACGACTCCGACGCCGACACCCTGCCCGCCATCGAGGCCGGCGCCACCGGCTACCTCCTCAAGGACGCCCCACCCGACGACCTGGCCGCCGCCGTCCGCACCGCCGCCGCCGGACGCACCACGCTGGCACCCACCGTCGCGAACCGGCTGATGAACCGCCTGCGTACGCCGGGCACCGCCCTGACCCGGCGCGAGACCGAGGTCCTCGCCCTGGTCGCCGACGGTCTGTCGAACCACAGCATCGGCACCCGCCTGCACCTGACCGAGGGCACCGTCAAGTCCCACCTGGCCCGCATCTACGCCAAGCTCGGCGTCGAGTCGCGTACCGCCGCCGTCGCCACCGCCACCGAACTCGGCCTCATCCGCCGCTGACCCCGGGCAGGTGCGGGTCGTCGGCCGCGCCGGCTGCCGGCGTCAGCGATTGAGCAGGTCACAGCCGGGGTAGTGGGCCTCCTCGCGGAAGATCAATCGGCGGCCGGGTCCCGGCCTGTCCGGCGAGAGGGGTACGACCGGTGCGGAGCTGGGTACGCGACGCCGTCGCGCGGTTACGCGGCGACGGGATGACAGTGGTCGAGCTGACCGCCGCCGCTGTGGTCGCGTGGATCGTGGCGGCGGTGGTGATCCGTCACCCGGATCCGTTCTTCGCGCCGACCGCCGCGCTCGTCGTGCTCGGCGAGTCCCGCGGGCGACGGCTGCGGCAGACCGTCGAGATCCTGCTCGCCGTGGCAGCCGCCGTGCTCGTCGCCGAACTGCTGGTGTACGCGCTGGGCCCGGGCACCGAGACGGTCCTGCTGGTGCTGCTGCTGACCACCACGACGCTCGTGGTGATCGGGGCCCGCCGTGCCCTGGTCGTGCAGGCCACCGTCTCGGCGATGTACCTGGTCGTGGTCTCCGCGCCGAACGGGACGCTGATGCCGTTCCGCTTCGTCGACGCGCTCATCGGCGGCGCCGTGGCGCTCGCCGCCAGCCAGCTGATGGCCGCCCGTGACCCGCTGGCACCACTGGTGGCCCAGGCCCGGCGCAGCTACACCGACCTGGCCGACCTGCTCGACCAGGTCAACGCGGCGCTGCGTGGCTGCGACGAGGACGCCGCCCGCGCCGCGCTGGACCGGGCGCGGCAGGTGGACGACTGCGTCGCCGAGATGCAGGCCGCCGTGCTCGCCACCGGCGAGACGCTGCGGCTGGGACTGCGCCGCCGGCACCTGGGCAAGCTCGTCGAGGTGGAGGCCACGCTGCGGCAGCTCGACTACGCCGCCCGCAACATCCGGGTGCTGGCCCGGGCCGGCGTGACCCTGACCCGCCGGCACACCGCCACGCCGCCGGAGCTGGCCGCCGCGATCGGCGCGCTGACCTCCGCCGTACGGTCGGCTGGTGAGGCCATGGCCCACGACCTCACCGGCGCCGACGCCGACCGGCACGCGCAGCGGGCCGACGCGGCGGCGCTGGAGGCGGTCCGGATCGCCGCGGGCCTGCTGCGGACCGATCCGCCGCTGCCGGTCACCATGATCGTCGGGCAGATCCGGGCGACCGCCATCGACCTGCTGCGCGGTGTCGGCCACGACGACGTGACGGTGCTGGACCGGGTGGACGAGGCGCTCGGCCTGAGCCGGGGGTGACACGTTCGCCGCTGGTCCGCTCAGTGCTGATGGATCGGGGTGTCGAGGTCCGTCAGCCGCCGGCCGGACCCTCCGGCGGCCAGGGCGACGAACTCGGCGGCGATCGCCACGGCGGTCTCCTCCGGCGTCCGCGCCCCCAGGTCGAGTCCGATCGGTGAGGAGAGCCGGGCGAGGGCGGCCTCGTCCACGCCCGCCTCGCGCAGGCGGCGCAGCCGGTCGGTATGGGTGCGGCGGCTGCCCATCGCGCCGATGTAGCGGGCCCGGGTGCGCAGGGCGACCTCCAGCAGCGGGACGTCGAACTTCGGGTCGTGGGTGAGGACGCAGAGCACTGTGCGCTCGTCGACGGCCGTCGACTCCAGGTATCTGTGCGGCCACTGCACGACGAGGTCGTCGGCGTCGGGGAAGCGCTTGCGGGTGGCGAACACCGGCCGGGCGTCGCACACCGTGACGTGGTAGCCGAGGAAGCGGCCGATCCGGGCCACCGCGACGGCGAAGTCGATCGCGCCGAACACGATCATCCGTGGTGGCGGCAGGTACGACTGCACGAACACGGACACCTCGTCGTGCCGCTGCTGCCCGCGCGTACCGAGTCGCACGGTTCCGGTGGTGCCGAGGGCCAGCATCCCCTCGGCCTGCTGCGTCACCGCGCGGTCCAGGTCGGCGTCGCCGAGGGTGCCGGCCACCCGGTCGGGCCAGACCACCATCTGGGCCATTCCGGCGGACGCCGTCGCCACCGGCGTACCCGCGCGGATCGCGGCGAGCACCGCGTCGGGCTCGGTCAGCACGACGTCCGGCTGCACCAGGACCTCGATGGTGCCGCCGCAGGTCAGGCCCACCTCGAAGGCGTCGTCGTCGCCGACGCCGTACGTCTCGGTGCGCACCTGGCCGGTGCGTATGGCCTCCCGGCACAGCTCGTACACAGCGCCCTCGACGCACCCTCCGGAGATGCTGCCGACGACCTCACCGTCGGCGCAGACCGCCATGGCCGCGCCCGGCGGTCTGGGCGCCGACTTCCAGGTCCGCACCACCGTCGCGACGGCGAACCGGACGCCAACGGCACGCCACGCGCTCAACCCGTCGACGATGTCTCGCATTGCCGCACGATCCGTGAGCAGCCGCGGCACCGTCAACGCCGACCTAAGGACTTGCTTAGGTCGGCGTTGACTTCCGCGGGCACCGGCACCACATTGACGACTTCCGGAGGTGCGATATGCAGGTGCCGGCCCCGTTCGAGTACGAACGAGCAACCAGTGTGGACCACGCCATCAGCCTGATGGAACGGCTGGGCAGCACGTCACGGCTGATCGCCGGCGGGCACAGCCTGCTGCCGATGATGAAGCTGCGGCTGGCCAGTTTCGACTATCTCATCGACATCAACGATCTCCATGACGAGCTCGGCTACATCGAGGCGGGCCCGGACGAGCTACGCATCGGTGCGCTGACCCGGCATCGGGAGCTGCTGGAGTCCGCCACCCTGACGGCGGCCTTCCCGATCTTCGCCGACGCCGAACGGGTGATCGCCGATCCGATCGTGCGCAACCGGGGCACACTGGGCGGCTCCCTGTGCCAGGCGGACCCGTCGGAGGACCTGTCCGCGGTCTGCACCGCCCTGGGCGCGAGCTGCGTGATCCGCGGGCCGGGCGGCGCCGAACGGGTGGTGTCCATGGAGGAGTTCCACGTCGGGCCGTACGAGACGGCCGTCGGAGACGGGGAGATCCTGGTCGAGGTCCGGCTGCCGGTGCGGCCCGGCTGCGGCAGCGCCTACGAGAAGGTGGAACGCCGGGCCGGCGACTGGGCGGTGGTCTCGGCCGGCGCCGCGGTCTGGCTCGACGGCGACGTGATCTCCGACGCCCGGGTCGGGCTGGCCGCCGTAGGCCCGAACACCACAGGTATCCCGGAGGTCTCGGCGGCGCTGCGTGGGCAGACACCCAGCGAGAGCCTCTTCGAGCAGGCCGGCGCGATCGCCGCGCGCAGCTGCGATCCGGCCACCGATCAGCGGGGCAGCGCGGACTACAAGCGGCACCTGGCCGACGAGCTGACCAGACGGACCCTGCGCCGGGCCGTGGAACGGGCGAGGAGCTGAGCATGCAGGTCACCATGACCGTCAACGACGTCGAGGTCACCCGGGAGATCGAGGGCCGGCTGCTGCTTGTGCACTTCCTGCGCGACGTGCTGGGCCTGACCGGCACGCACTCGGGCTGCGACACCAGCAACTGCGGCACCTGCGTCGTCTGGCTCGACGGCGAACCGGTGAAGTCGTGCACCGTGCTGGCCGCGATGGCCGGCGGCCACCAGGTGCGTACCGTCGAGGGCCTGGCCAAGGGCGCGGAGCTCGACCCGGTCCAGCAGGGCTTCATGCAGTGCCACGGCCTGCAGTGCGGCTTCTGCACGCCCGGCATGATGATGACCGCTCGGGCGCTGCTCAACCGCAACCCGGACCCGACCGAGGCGGAGATCCGCGAAGCGATCTCCGGCCAGATCTGCCGCTGCACCGGCTACGCCACCATCGTGCGCTCGGTGCGCTGGGCCGCCGTGCACGAGGCGAACGCGGCCGCCGCGGTCACCGAGACCACCGAATCACCCGAAGCCGGCGAGATCGACAACGCCGGCCGGCCCGCCGGGAGCGTCGTATGACGACTGTGCACGAGCGCGTGGACACCTTCCACGACAACGACCAGAAGCCGGTGGGCTACGGCCGGATGCTGCGGAAGGAGGATCCGCGCTTCGTGCGCGGCCGGGGCCGGTTCGTCGACGACGTCCGGCTGCCCGGGCTGCTGCACCTGGCCATCCTCCGCTCGCCGGTGGCCCACGCGCGGATCCTGAGCATCGACACGAGCGCCGCCGAGGCATCCCCCGGCGTCAAGGCGGTAGTGACCGGGGCGATGCTGGCCGAGCAGGGTCTGGCCTGGATGCCGACGCTCTCCAACGACGTACAGGCCGTGCTCGCCACCGACAAGGTGCGCTTCCAGGGTCAGGAGGTGGCGTTCGTCGTCGCCGAGGACCCGTACGCGGCGCGGGACGCGCTGGAGCTGATCGACGTCGAGTACGACGTCCTCGACCCGGTCGTCGACGCCCGCCGCGCGCTGGAGCCGGACGCCCCGGTGATCCGCGACGACCTGGAGGGCAAGACCGACAACCACTGCTTCGACTGGGAGACCGGCGACGAGGCGGCCACCGCGGCGGTGTTCGCCCGGGCGGACGTCGTGGTCAGCCAGGACCTGGTCTATCCGCGGGTGCACCCGGCGCCGATGGAGACGTGCGGCGCGGTCGCCGACTTCGACGCCGTCGAGGGCAAGCTGCGTCTCTGGTCCACCACGCAGGCGCCGCACGCGCACCGCACCCTCTACGCCCTGGTGGCGGGCATCCCCGAGCACAAGATCCAGGTGATCTCGCCGGACATCGGCGGTGGCTTCGGCAACAAGGTGCCGATCTATCCGGGGTACGTCTGCGCGATCGTCGCCTCGATCGTCACCGGGAAGCCGGTGAAGTGGATGGAGGACCGCTTCGAGAACCTGATCAGCACCGGCTTCGCCCGCGACTACATCATGCGTGGTGAGATCGCGGCGACCCGTGACGGCCGGATCCTGGCCATCCGCACCAACGTCCTCGCCGACCACGGCGCCTTCAACGGCACCGCCGCGCCGGTGAAGTACCCGGCCGGTTTCTTCGGCGTCTTCACCGGCAGCTACGACATCGAGGCCGCGTACTGCAAGATGACGGCGGTCTTCACGAACAAGGCGCCCGGCGGCGTGGCGTACGCCTGTTCGTTCCGCATCACCGAGGCCGTCTACCTCGTCGAGCGGATCGTCGACTGCCTCGCCGACGAGCTGGGCATGGACCCGGCCGAGCTGCGGCTGAAGAACTTCATCCGGCCGGAGCAGTTCCCGTACACGACGAAGACGGGCTGGGTGTACGACTCCGGCGACTACGAGCCGACGATGCGGCTGGCGATGGAGATGGCCGGCTACGCCGACCTGCGGCGCGAGCAGCAGGAGAAGCGGGCCCGGGGCGAGCTGATGGGCATCGGGGTCGCGTTCTTCACCGAGGCCGTCGGCGCCGGGCCGCGCAAGAACATGGACATCCTCGGCCTGGGCATGGCCGACGGTTGCGAGTTGCGCGTGCACCCGACCGGCAAGGCGGTGGTCCGGCTCAGCGTGCAGTCCCAGGGTCAGGGGCACGAGACGACGTTCGCGCAGATCGTCGCGGAGGAGATCGGCATTCCGCCGGACGACATCGACGTGCTGCACGGCGACACCGACAACACGCCGTTCGGCCTCGGCACGTACGGCAGCCGATCCACCCCGGTCTCCGGCGCCGCGGCGGCCCTGGTCGCCCGCAAGGTCCGCGACAAGGCCCGGATCATCGCCTCCGGCATGCTGGAGGTCTCGGTCGCCGACCTGGAGTGGGACAAGGGTTCCTTCCGGGTCAAGGGCGATCCGGGTAAGAGCGTGACGATCCAGGACATCGCGATGCGGGCCCACGGCGCCGGTGACCTGCCCGAGGGCGTCGAGGGCGGGTTGGAGGCGCAGATCTGCTACAACCCGTCGAACCTGACGTATCCGCACGGGGCGTACATCTGCGTGGTGGACATCGACCCCGGCACCGCGCAGGTCAAGGTGCGGCGGTTCATCGCCGTCGACGACTGCGGCACCCGGATCAACCCCATGATCATCGAGGGGCAGGTGCACGGCGGGCTGGCCGACGGGGTCGGCATGGCCCTGATGGAGATGATCGCGTTCGACGAGGACGGCAACTGCCTCGGCGCGTCGCTGATGGACTACCTGCTGCCCACCGCGCTGGAGGTGCCCGACTGGGAGACCGGCTTCACCGTCACCCCGTCCCCGCACCACCCGATCGGCGCGAAGGGTGTGGGCGAGTCCGCCACCGTCGGCTCCCCGCCCGCGATCGTCAACGCGATCGTCGACGCGCTCGAACCCTTCGGCGTACGGCATGCCGACATGCCGTTGACGCCGTCGCGCGTCTGGGACGCGATGCGCGGCAACGCCCGCCCGCCGATCTAGGGGAGGTGGCCATGACGACTATCGCCCGCCGTACGCAGGATCTGACCGTCTCGCGCGCGCCGTTCGTGCACGCCACGGTGGTCCGGGCGCAGGACCCGACGTCGGCCCGGCCCGGCGACGACGCGGTGATCCTGCCCGACGGCACCATCGAGGGTTTCGTCGGCGGGGTGTGCGCCGAGAACTCGGTGCGGGCGGCCGCCCTGGACACCCTCCGCGACGGCAAGGCGCTGCTGCTGCGGGTCCTGCCGGACGGCACGCCCGCATTTCCCGACACGCCGGGGGCACGGGTCGTGGTCAACCCGTGCCACTCGGGCGGGGCGCTGGAGATCTTCCTGCGCCCGGTGCTACCGGTACCCGTGCTGGGTCTGGTGGGCGACACGCCGATCAGCGCGGCGGTGGCCACCCTGGCGGCCTTCCTCGACTTCGAGGTGGCCACGTCCGGCGACTACGCCGGCGCGACAGCGGTCGTGGTGGCCGGCCTCGGCAAGGGCGAGCAGGACGCCATCCGCGCCGCCCTGGACGCCGGCGTGGGGCACATCGCGCTGGTCGCCAGCCGAAGGCGCGGGGCGGCGGTGCTCGACGAACTGGCGCTGTCCGACGCGGAGCGCGCCCGGGTCCGGACCCCGGCCGGGCTGGAGATCGGGGCGCGCTCACCACAGGAGATCGCACTGTCGATCATGGCCGAGGTGGTGCGGGCGCTGCGGGTGGACGGCCTCGCTTCCTCCCCCGCACCACCCGCGGCGCTCCCCCAGCAAGCAGTCGACCCGGTGTGCGGGATGACGGTCCTGATCGGACCGGACACCCCGCACGTGCGGATCGACGGCACCGACCACTGGTTCTGCTGCCCCGGCTGCCTCGACCGGCACGTGGCGGCGTAGCCGTGTTCGTGACCGGCCTGGTTCTGGCCGCCGGGGCCTCGGTACGCCTCGGCGAGGCCAAGCAGCTGCTGCCGTACCGCGGGCGGACGCTGCTCGACGCCACCCTCGACCTGGCCCGTTCGTGCGCCTTCGACCAGTTGCTGGTGACCCTCGGTGGCGCCGCCGACCTGGTCCGCGAACGGGTGGACCTGACCGGGGTCCGGGTCGTCGAGAACGCCGAGTTCAGCACTGGTTGCGGATCGTCGGTCCGCGCCGCGGCGCAGGCGGTGGACCCGCGCGCCGACGGGCTCGTGCTCCTGCTCGGCGACCAACCAGGCGTACGGGCCGCCGACGTACGCCGGGTCGCGGCGGCGACCACCCCGCTCGCGGTGTGCCGGTACGCCGACGGCCTGGGGCACCCGTTCTGGTTCGCCCGTGACGTCCTGCCGGAGCTGCGTGTCCTGCACGGCGACAAGGCGGTGTGGAAGCTGCTGCACTCCGGCCGGCACCCGGTCACGGAGATACCTGTGGACGGGCCGGTGCCGATCGACGTGGACACCCGCGCGGACTACCGGCGGTTGCTCTCGGGCGAGGCGCGGTGAAGGACCCCCTGGCCGTGCGGCGCCGGCTCGACGCCGTCGACTACCTGGCCGACGACGGCATGGCGATGGCCGTCTTCCTCGCGCTGGAGCTGGGCAAGCCGCTGCTGCTCGAGGGTGAGCCCGGCGTCGGCAAGACCGCGGCGGCCAAGGCGCTGGCGCGGGCGCTGGACACGACACTGATCCGGCTGCAGTGCTACGAGGGCCTGACGCCCGGCGAGGCGCTGTACGAATGGAACTACCAGCGGCAGTTGCTCGCCATCCGGCTGGCCGAGGCCCGGCACGCCTCGCTCACCGACGCCGACCTGTTCGCCGCGGAGTTCCTGCAGGAACGGCCGATCCTGCGGGCGGTACGCCACCCGGGGCCGGTCCCGCCGGTGCTGCTGATCGACGAGATCGACCGGGCCGACGACGAGTTCGAGGCGCTGCTGTTCGAGTTCCTCGGCGAGTCCGGGATCACCATCCCCGAGCTGGGCACGTTCACCGCGACCACGCCGCCGATCGTGGTGCTCACCTCCAACCGCAGCCGCGACCTGCACGACGCGCTGCGCCGCCGCTGCCTGTACCACTGGATCGACTTTCCGCAGATGGACCGGGCCACCGAGATCGTCCGGCGGGCCGTGCCGGGCGCCACCGAAGGGCTGATCCGCACGGCGACCGCCTTCGTCGGCGACGTACGTGCCCTCGGCCTGGACAAGGCGCCCGGCATGGCCGAGGCCATCGACTGGGTCGCCGCGCTGTCAGTGCTCGGCGCCGCCGACCTCTCCGCCGACGACGTCGTCCGGACCATCGGCACCATCGCCAAGACCCCCGACGACCGCGCCGCCGTCGCCGCCGCGCTCGGCGCACACCAGGAGAGGCCGGCATGAAGATCACCAACGAGTTCACCGTCGACATTCCGATCGCGCAGGCGTGGGCGATCCTCACCGACCTGGAGGGCGTCGCGCCGTGCCTGCCGGGCGCCCAGTTGACCGGCGTCGACGGCGACGTCCACCAGGGCACGGTGAAGGTCAAGGTCGGCCCGGTCGTCTCCGAGTTCGCCGGCACCGCACGTTTCGTCGAGAAGGACGAGGAGCGGTACCGGGGGGTGATCGAGGCGAAGGGCCGCGACCGGCGGTCGGCGGCGAACGCGTCCGCCCTGGTCACCGCCGAGCTGCGGCCGGACGGTCAGCGCACAGTCGTCAACGTGGACACCGATCTGAAGATCTCGGGGCGGCTGGCCCAGTTCGGCAGCGGCATGATCAAGGAGGTGTCCGGCAAGCTGCTCGCCCAGTTCGTCGCCAACCTCGAAGCGAGGCTGGCGGCAGAGGAGACCGGCGACCCGCACGCGGCCACCGCGCCTGACGCGTCCGAGCCCGCGCCGGCCGTCGCCGCCACGCCCGACCGCGCCACGTCCGCCGCGACCGGGCCCGACGCCTCCACGGCCCTGCCCCGTACCCTCGCGGCCGACGCGGACGCCACCCCGTCCGGGACCATCGTGGCCGGCACCCCCGTGGCCGTCTCGGCGCCCACCGGTCGACCGGATGCCGACGCCGACGCCGAACCGGAGACGCTGGACCTGCTCGACATCGCCGGTGGGGCCGTCGTCAAGCGCCTCGTGCCGGTGCTCGTCGGGATCGTCGTCGTCGGTGGGATGATCGCCTGGTGGGTCGCCCGCCGGTGAGCGGCGGTGTGCTGCGCGGCGTCGACCGCGCGGCGTTCGCGACGGCGTTCGCCGACCGGTTGCGGCGGGCCGGCGTACCCGCCGGGCTCACCGAGGCCGGTGATTTCGTCCGGGCGCTCGGCGTGTGGACGCCCGGTGAGACGACCGCGCTCTACTGGGCCGCCCGGATCAGCTTCGTGCGGCGGCACGCCGACCTCGCCGCCTTCGACCGCGTCTTCGCCGCTGTCTTCGCCGACGCGCCGCCGCTGCCGCTCACCCGGTCCGCGGCCCCGCCGGGGACCCGGGACGACGTGCACCTGCCGGTGCCCGCCGACACCGACGCCACCGGCGACGGTGGTGGGCTGCCGTGGGCGACGTTGCCGGCGCCCGTCGCCGAGGCGGAGCCCTCCGACGCCGGGGTGCGGCTGCCCGAGCGACGGCCCAGCGCCCTCGCCGGGCTCGCCGACCGGCCGTTCGAGGACCTCGACGCCGCCCAGCTCGCGCTGCTCGGCGACGCCTTGCGCGAGGCCGTCGCCCGCTGGCCGTCCCGGCGCACCAGGCGGCACGCCGTCGGTCCGGCCGGGCGGCGGGTCGCGCTGCGTCCGACTATCGCCCGGGCCCGTCGCACCGCGTGGGAGCCCGTCGAGGTCGTCCGCGAGCGACAGGTACGCCGACCGCGCCGGGTGGTGCTGCTGTGCGACCTCAGCGAGTCGATGCGGGCCCAGGCCCACGCGTACCTGCACCTGCTGCGGGCCTTCGCGGTGACCACCGACGCGGAGGTGTTCGCCTTCGCCACGACGCTCACCCGGCTCACCGTCGTGCTGCGGCACACGTCGGCGTCCGCGGCGATCGCGCACGCCGGCGCCGCCGTGACCGACCGGTTCGGGGGTACGCGCATCGCGACGAACCTGCGGGCACTGCTCGCGTCCCCGCACGGCGACGCGGTTCGCGGGGCGGTGGTGCTGATCGGCTCGGACGGCTGGGACAGCGACCCCTCGGACGAACTCGCCGCCGTGATGGCACGGCTGAGCCGCCGCGCCCACCGGATCGTCTGGCTGAACCCACGGGCCGGCGCCCCCGGCTTCGCTCCCCTGGTGGCGGGCATGGCCGCGGCCCTGCCCTACTGTGACCGGCTGCTGCCGGCCGCGACGTTCCGGGACCTGCTGGACGCCGCCGGTCAGCTCCAGAGCGTCACGTGCACCGAGGGCCGGAAGCGGTTCACCGCGACGCCCACGCCGCGCATCATCGCCTGAATCGCCCGGGGCGTCGACGCGAAGCGGCACAGTTCCGCTGCCACGGACGGTGTGCCGGGTGTGACGAGCACCAGCGAGTGCCACACCGCCTCGGCCTTGGCGTGCGGCCCGGACAACGCCACGAGCTGGCCGCTGCGGAGATCCGGCGCGACGGTGAACGACAGCGCGGGCGCGATCCCCCGGCCGCGCTGCGCCTCACCCAGCGCCGCCGCGTGGCTCTGGAAGATCTGCTGCCGCTCCTCGGGTACGCCGAGCCGGCGCAGCATCGCCGGGACAGCGCCCACGGTGTCGGTGGCCGAAGGGCCGAGCAGCCAGGTCTGGTCACGCAGCTGCCCCGGCGAGGCCGGCACACCGGCCAGCGGATGATCCGGGCCGAGGACAGTCACCAGCCGGTAGTTCATCATCGGCCGGCCGGAGATCGCCGGATCAGCCACCGGCGGCAGCGGCCCCATCGCGACGTCCGCGGCCCGGGTCAGCAGCAGCGACTCGAAGGAGCCGGGGTCGCAGACGCTCAGCTCGATGTCGAGGTCGGCGGCGCGTCTGGCGAACAGCTCGATCAGTCTCGGCGCGGCGAACTCGGCGAACTCGCTGGAGGCGGCGACCCGCAGCATCCGGCGGCCGTGTGCCGCCGAACTGACCTCCAGGACCGTACGGTCCTGCAGGCCCAGCATCTCGGCCGCGCGGCTGGCGAGCCGCAGCCCGCCGGGGGTGAAGGCCAGCCCCGCCGCCGTCCGGGTGAACAACTGGTCTCCGAACTCCCGCCGGAGCTGGCCGATGAGCAGCGAGACCGCCGACTCGGAGACCTCCAGTTGCGCGGCGGCCTGCTTGACGGATCCCAGCCGGACGACAGCGACGTAGGCCCGTAGCTGCGTCGGGGTCATCGGCGTCGACCCGCCCTTCTGCTGCGCCGTGGACTGCTGCGGGCAGCCCGCGGTGTACCCCGATCATTCCCCGCCGATTGCCTCGCCGCCAGGGACAGCGCGCCCGAAGCGATCCGGCCGGTACGCGGGGTGAGTGCCCGATCAGGCGTCGGTGTCGGTGAGCAGCCGGGCGGCCAGGGCGCGTATCTCGTCCTTGAGTTCGTCCGGGCGCTCGATCGTGAACGACCAGCCGAGCCCGGCGAGCATCTGTGCCGCGCCGTCGAGCCGTTCCGCTCGGGCGGTGAGGCGCACTCCGCCGGGAACCTCGGTGAGCGTGCCGACCGAGGGCGGGATCCGTCGCTGCGCCTGCTCCGGGCTGGTGTGCAGCACCACGGAGATGTCGTGCGCGTACGGCACTGCTGCCAGCCCGGTGAGTACCTGTGTGGTGGGATCGAAGCCGGCCGGGATGTCGAACCTGCCCGGGGTGGGGCGGGCGGTCGCGATGCGGTCGAGCCGGAACGTCCGTACGGCCCGGCGGTTGTGGTCGTGGCCGGTGACGTACCACCGGCCGGCGTGGAAGACCAGCCCGTACGGGTCGAGTCGGCGCTCGCCGGCCTCGCCACGCCAGGTGGTGTAGGTGATGTCCACCGGTTGCTGATGCCGGGCCGCTTCCGCGAGCACCAGCAGCACCTCGATGCCGGGCGGGGCGGACTTCCGGACCCGTGCGGTGAAGTCCACGGTCTCCAGCAGCGAATCGATCCGCCGGGCGAGAACCGCTGGCAGCACCCGGCGGATCTTCGCGGTCGCGCTCTCGGCGGCCGCGCCTTCGGCGGTGACCAGCCCGGCCCGGCGGGCGGCGACGAGCCCGAGCATGACGGCGACCGCCTCCTCGTCGGTGAGCATGAGTGGCGGCAGCTTGTATCCGGGCGCGAGCCGGTATCCGCCGTAGCGGCCGCGCCGGGCCTCGACCGGGATGCCCAGGTCGGCGAGGTGCGCGGCGTAGCGGCGGACCGTGCGCTCGTCGACGCCCAGCCGACCGGCCAGTTCGGCGACGGTGAAGCCGCCGCCGGCCTGGAGGATCTCCAGCAACGCCAGTACGCGCGCGGTCGGCCGGGTCACGAATCCCCACTTCCAATCCGGGCGGAACCTGTCCGGTATTGATCGTAGCGTGTCAGGCATGACGACCTTCGTACTGGTTCCCGGGTTCTGGCTCGGCGCATGGGCCTGGCGCCCGGTCACCGCCGCCCTGCGCGGGCACGGCCACGAGGTGTACCCGCTGAGCCTGACCGGCCTGGGCGAGCGCGCCCACCTGGCCCGCCCGGACACCGACCTCGACGTCCACGTCACCGACGTGGTCAACCTGCTGCGCTACGAGGACCTGCACGACGTGGTGCTCGTCGGGCACAGCTACGCCGGCGCGGTCGTGACGACCGCCGTTGCCGACCGCATGACCGACCGCATCGCCCAACTGGTCTTCGTCGACACCGGCCCGCTGCCCGACGGGGCGGCGAACGAGGACTTCAGCCCGCCCCCGGAGCGTGACCGCAACGCGGCGATGGTGGCCGAACACGGCGACGGCTGGCGGCTGCCACCCCCGCCGTGGGCCGGGCTGGCGGCGAGCGCAGCAGACGTGGATGAATCGGTCGTCGCGTTGCTCGATGAGCGGTCGGTGGCCCAGCCGTGGGCGACTGCCACCACCCCGGTGCGGCTCACCGGCGCGTGGGAGAAGCTGCCCCGCCTCGGCGTGCTGTCGAGCTTCACCGCCGAGCAGGCACGCGAGATGGCCGCCACCGTGCCGCTGTGCCGGCACATGGCCGGCGATTCGTGGCGGTACGAGGAACTGCCGACATGGCACTGGCCGATGCTCAGCCGACCGGCCGAGCTGGCCCGGATCCTGCACGAAGCCAGGCCGACGGTGTAGCCCGCGGTGCCCGGGCGACCGCGCCCCAGGTCACCCGGGCACAAACATGGGGAACCATCGAACACAGCCGGTGCTCAGATGTTGGAGCCGTCCGGCGGCAGCCCGGGCGGTGGCTGCGGGGATCCGCCCCGGCCGGCAGCCGGTGGACAGGACATGCCCAGGGTGTAGGCCGTCATGGACAACGAGCCGTAGGCGTAGCCGTCGACGAGGACCTCGGTGTCGGGGGTGTCCATGGCGGCGGCCAGACCGGCGAGATACAACGCCGGGATGAAGTGATCCGGTGTCGGTACCGCACGGCGGAAGTCCCCGTGGGCGTCGAGGGTMGCGTACTCGCCCGGATCGGTCAACATCCGGGCCTTGGCGTCCTCGTCGAAGCGTCGCGCCCAGTCGAAGCCGTCGTCGGTCAGCGCCCAGTCCATGCCGCGCAGGTTGTGCACGACGTTGCCGCTCGCCACGATCAGCACGCCACGCCGACGCAGTGGAGCGAGCCGGGCGCCGAGTTGAAGGTGGTACTCCATCGGCTTGTCGGCGTTGATGCTGAGCTGGACGACGGGAATCGTCGCGTCCGGAAAGGCGTGCATCAGCACCGACCAGGTGCCATGGTCGATGCCCCAGCTGTCGACGTCCGCCCCGACCCAGGTCGGATGGACGACGTCACTGACCTCCTCAGCCAACTCGGGCAGCCCCGGCGCCGGGTACTGCACCTCGAACAGCTCCTGCGGAAACCCGTAGAAGTCGTGGATGGTCCTCGGCCGGGGCATCGCGGTGACGGCCGTGGCGTTGATGTACCAATGGGCGCTGACCACCAGGATCGCGCGGGGACGCGGCACCGCGGCGCCGAAGGCTCTCCACGCGGAGGTGTACCGGTTGACCTCGAGGGCGTTCATCGGGTTGCCGTGGCCCAGGAACGCCGCGGGCATCAACACATCCCGGGCCGGATGTACGTCTGAAGGCACGTGGACTTCCCTCCGTGGAGGACCGGATCGTACGGCGCGGCCCGCCGGACCTGAATGTCACGATAGTGCCGACCGCGACGTGACGTGGGGTGATCAGGCGGTCGGATGGGAGAGCGCCACGGCGATGGCTGGTCCGATCGCGACGCTGAGCAGGTAGGCGAGGTTGAACAGACCCAGTGCTTCGGCCCGGTGGGAGCCGGATACGACGCCGGCCGCGTGCAGGGCGAGTACGCCTTGGCCGGTCGCGGCGGCCAAGGAGCCGAGCGTCATCGCCGCAAGCAGCAGCGGTACAGCGGTGGTGACCGTCGCCAGCAGCAGCGCGGCGGCGCCGGTGAGGAGCAACACGGCGACCGCGACGCGGCGTGGCACTCGCACGGATGCCGCGACCAGGAACCCGGAGCAGATGCCGCCGATCAGGTACGGCGCCAGCAGCACGAGCCCGCTCTGGGTGCCTGCCCATCCCGCGTGCTGTCGCAGCAGGTCCGGCGCGGCGTAGAGCAGGGCGAAGTTCCCCGCTCCCAGCGCGAAGGCCAGCGCGCACGCCGCGAGGAACCGGCCGTTCCGTGCCACCGCAGCAGGCAGGAAGCCGTCCGGGCGGACCTTGGTCCAGGCCACCAGCAGAGGCAGCAGCACGACGGTGGCCGGGCCGGCCACCAGCGGCCGGTGCGGAATGAGGACGGCTGCGGTGACCAGCATGGCCAGGATGGTCATCCCGAAGAAGTCGAACGGCGCCGGCGCCGCGTCCGGTGCGGTGGTGCCGCGGCGAGTCGCGGGCACGGCGAGCACCGCCAGCAGCGGCAACGCCAGCGCCGCCTGCCACGAGGAGAGGTCGGCGATCAGTGCGCCGGTCAGCGGACCGGTGGCCCCGACGACCGCCAGCGACGCGGCGACCACGCCCATCTGCCGGGCCGAGTCGGCCAGTTTCATCGCGGTCACGGTGAGGCCGGCAGACCCCAGTCCCTGCACCGCCGCACCGGCCACCATCGCCGACACGCTCGGGATCAGCACGAGGATGAGCGTCCCCGCTGCCACCAGCGCGGACGCGACGGTCAGGGCCGCTCGTACGCCGCGACGGGCGAGCAGCGCCGCCAACAGCGGCGTCCCCAACGCGATCCCCCAGCCGAAGGCGGTCACACCGGCGGCCGCGGCCTGTTCCCCACCACCCGTCGCGCGCGCCAGGTCGTCGAGCAGCAGTGCCGGTGCGGCAATCCCGAACGACAGCGGACCGGCCAGCAGGGCGAGCCAGGGTGTGGCCACCCGCCCCGGTGCGAGTTGCCTGTCGCGGTGAGCGGCTCGGCGCCGCTGTAGCTGATCCATGTCGTTCCTCCGGTGTCGGCTCGGTTCAGCCTTCCCGGGACTCCTTACCGTCGGCTGATGGCCGGCTGACGTACGCGTCGGTGACCCCGCGTCGCTTCCCGCCCAGCAGACCGACGGCCGGCGGACCTTCGCGGGGCGGGACAGCCGGCTGGCTAGTGTGAAGCGATGAGGTTCGGAGTGCTGGGCGACGTTGCGGTGTGGACGTCGGACGGCACACCTGTCGCCGTGCCCGGCCTCAAAGTGCGTGGTCTGCTGGCTGACCTGCTGGTTCACGAGGGGCGCCCGGTGACCGCCGACCGGCTGATCGAGGATCTCTGGGGTGACGAGGCGCCGGGCAACGCGCTCGGGGCGCTCCAGACCAAGGTGTCGCAGTTGCGGCGTGCCCTGGAGGCGGGCGAGGCGGGTGGCCGTGCGCTGGTCGAGTCCGGTGAGGCCGGCTACCGGCTGCGGACGTCGTCGGAATCGGTCGACGCCGGTCGCTTCGCCGCTCTGTTGCTACGTTCGGGCGCGCAGCGGGAGCCCGCTGTGCGGGCGGCGACGCTGACGGAGGCTCTGTCGCTGTGGCGCGGTTCCCCGTACGCCGACTTCAGTGACGAGCGATTCGTCCGCCAGGCGGTCGATCGGCTCAACGACCAGCGCCTGACCGCGCTGGAGGAACTGGCCGAGGCCCGGCTCGATCTTGGGCAGCACCACCTGCTCGCCGGGGAACTGACCGACCTGGTCGCAGGCCACCCGTGGCGTGAGCGACTACGGGCCGCGCACCTGCGCGCCCTGTACGGCTCGGGACGGCAGCATGAGGCGCTGTTCGCCTACGAGCAGTTCCGTCGGCAGGCGCGCGACGAACTCGGTGTCGATCCCGGCAGAGAGTTGGTCGAGCTGCACGGGGCGATCCTGCGCCAGGATCCCGCCCTCCAGCCGCCGGCACCGGCGTCGGCTCCGGCCCGAACCAACCTGCCGGCGCCTCTGTCGCCGGGTCCGTACGGCGGACTGATCGGGCGCGACGCGGCTGTCGAGGCGGTACGGGAGCGGCTGACGAACGAGCGGCTGGTGACCCTGACCGGTCTGGGTGGGGTGGGAAAGAGCAGGTTGGCGATCGAGGCCGCTCGGGTGCTGGGTGACACGTTCCCCGCTGGAGTGTGGCTCGTCGAGCTGGCCGGCCGGCCGTACAGCGGCGACCACGCGACCCGCACCGAGATCGTCGACATGGTGGCGGCGACGCTCGAGATCCGAGACGACAGTCCGCCCGGCCTGCCCGGTGATCGACCACCCCGCGAGCCGATGGACCGGCTGGTCGCCGCGCTGCGAGGTCGGCGGATGCTGTTGCTGCTCGACAACTGCGAACACGTGGTGGCGTCAGTCGCTCAACTGACCGAGGAACTTCTCGGCGCCGCGGCCGACCTGCGCATCCTGGCGACGAGCCGCGAACCGCTCGGGATCCCCGGCGAAGTCGTCATTCCGGTGCCGCCGCTGGCCCTGCCGGAGCCCGGAGCCGGCGCGCGGCAGGTCGCCGAGGCTCCGGCGGTTCGGCTCTTCGTAGCCCGCGCCCGCGCCACGGAGCCGGGGTTCACCGTCGATCAGCGGAACACGGACGCGGTCGCCGTCATCTGCCGGCGGCTCGACGGCGTACCGCTGGCGCTGGAACTGGCCGCGTCCCGTCTGGCCGTTCTCGACCCGGACGAGCTGGCGGCACGGCTCGACGATCGCTTCCGGCTGCTGTCATCCGGCCGGCGCACCGCGCCCCCGCGTCAGCAGGGACTTCGCGCCGTGATCGACTGGAGTTGGGAGTTGCTGGCGCCTCCCGAACGCGCGGTGCTGCGCCGGCTCGCGGTCTTCGCCGACGGCGCCACCCTGGCCGCCGCCGAGCAGGTGTGCGCTGGCGGCCAGGTGGCAGCGGACGAGGTCCTCGATGTGCTGGCACGCCTGATCGACCGGTCGCTGGTCATGGTGCGGCACGGTGAGAGTCCGCGACGCTTTCGGCTGCCGGAGACGGTGGCTGCCTACGGTCTGGAACAGCTCGACAGCGCCGCCGAGCTGCCCGCAACTCGTCGCCGTTACGTCACGTGTTTCGCCCGTCTCGCCGAGCAGGCCGCCGGGCGGCTACGTGGTCACGATCAGAGCCGCGCGCTACGCGAGCTGGACGCCGAGAACGCGAACCTCCGGGCGGCGCTCGACGTCGCCGCCACTGACGGTCAGGCCCGCGTGGGCCTGGCGCTCGCCACCTCGTTGTCCTGGTACCGGCTGCTCCGGGGTCGGTTCGGAGAGGTGAGCCGGTCACTGCGAACGGCGCTGGACATCGTCCCGAGGAGCGAGGTCGACGTCGCACCGGACGGCCTGCGGCGGCATGCGGAGATGTGGCTGACCGCTCTCGCCACCCGGGACGGCGATCCGACCGCTCCCCGGCAGCGGATCCTGGAGAGCTACCAGGACCACGAGGGGCCGGAGAAGGCGTTCGCGCAGTGGTTGTTCGCTTCCATGATGCTCGGCTCCGGAGATCCGGGCGCGGCGGCCGTCCTGGTCGACGCGGCGCTGGCGGCGTTCCGCGCCGGCGGGGACCGGTGGGGCATCGCTGCCGCCTGCGCCATCCGAGCGGACCTCGCGCTCGTACTCCGCAGCGACCTGCCCGCGGCGCAGCGTGACTGCGAGACCAGCCGGGCGCTGTTCGAGCAACTGGGCGACCGCTGGGGCCAAGTACATCCGACGAGCCTGTTGGGAACCCTGGCCGAGATCCACGGCGACTACGATCGCGCCGCCACGCGCTACCGGGAGGCGTTGCGCATCGCCGAACACCTGCGGCTGTGGACGTCGGTGTCCCGGCAGCTGGCATGCATCGGCCGGCTCGCCATTTTGAGAGGCGACCTCGACGAGGCCGTCGTCAGTCACGACCGCGCGCTACAGGTGGCCCAGGAACAGTCGAGCTCCTCCGCCGTCGCCTTCGCCGGCACGGGCCTGGCAATGATCGCGCGACGGCGGGGCGACCTCGACGCCGCCGAGACCCGGCAGCGGGACCTGCTCGACTGGAACCGCCGTGCCGGCTTCCTGCCGGGCTGCGCGCTCGCGCTGGCCGAGTTGGGGTTCATCGCGGAGCACCGCGGTGATGCTGTCCTCGCCGAGCGCCACCACCGTGAGTCGCTCGACGCGGCGCGCGCCACCGGTGATCAACGGGCGGTCGCCCTGGCTCTCGAGGGCCTGGCCGGGGCCATCAGCCTCGGCGGTGACAGTCGGCCCGCCGCGCGGCTGCTCGCCGCGGCACGGACGCTGCGCGAGGCCGCCGGCGCGCCGCTGCCTCCCAGCGAGCAACACGACGTCCAGCGCATCACCGCCCGCCTCCGGGAGGCGCTCGGCAGCGACGAACTCGCTGCCGAGATGAGCCGCGGCGCACAGCTCGACCTCGACGAACAGCCGTTCAGCGGCGTCGGTAAGGGGGTGGTCAGCGAACGGTAAGCCTGCTCGGCACGGTTGACCGAGTACCGAGCCGACCCAGGAGGCAGCATGCATACCGATGCCAGGATCGCCGTCATCTACTACTCCGCCACCGGCACCGTGCACCGGCTCGCGCAGGCATTTGTCGACGGAGCCGCGGACGCCGGCGCGGAGGTCCGCCTGCGCCGGGTGGCAGAGTTGGCGCCGGAGCACGTCATTGATGCCAAGCCGCAGTGGCGAGCCCACCTCGACGCCACTGGCGACATTCCGGTCGCCACCCTGGACGACCTCCGGTGGGCCAACGGGTACGCCTTTGGCACGCCGACCCGTTTCGGGAACATCTGCTCTCAGCTGCGCCAGTTTCTCGACACCACGACCGGACCATGGCAGGCGGAGGAACTGGCCGACAAGCCGGCGACCGGTTTCACCGCCAGCTACGAGGAGCACGGCGGCCAGGAGGCGACTCTGCTCAGCCTCTACCAGACCTTCCACCACTGGGGGTCGATCATCCTGCCTACGGGCTACCTGAACTACGACACCGCTCACGTCGCCGGCGGAAACCCGTACGGCGTCAGCCAGGTGGAGAGCCGCGCCAGCCGGGATCCCGAGTACGCCAGAGCTGTCCTCGAGACGGCCTGCTTCCAGGGCGCACGCCTGACCCGGATGGCAGCCGCTCTCGCCGCCGCCCGCGCGGACAGCAAGCTCGGGTAGGAGCCCGGCGGCGGGAGCAGTACGACACCGGGACGGAATCGTGAGTAGACGCGCGGGTCATGTCGAACATCGGCAGAAGGTGTACGGGGTGTCCGCGCTCAACCCGGTCACGTCATCGGGCACCTTTCGGGGCATGCGCCGAAGGCGATCGTGGGGAACTGATGCGGGGCGCCGCTTCCTCGCCTAAGCTGCATCCGAATACATCGATACTAATCGATAGCAGGTGTCGGCGGCCGGGGCCGGTCCAGGCAGCCACGGGCCTCGCATTCACCGACCCCGATTGGAGTACCCGATGACCTGGCGTCCAACCATCGCCGCACTCACCGGCCTGTGCCTCGCGCTCACCACCGCACCAGGCCCCGCCGGCGCCGCGCCCCCGGCACCTCGGCGCGCCGCTCATGTGAACGTTCACACCTACCCGCTCGCCGGGCCGCCCGGCGCGCCCCCCGGGGTCTGCCCGGGCGGCACCGGGTACGGCCCGCCGCTGCCGGCCGGCTCCGTGTTCGCGACGAAGATCCAGGGCGGGTTCTCGTTCCTCGAAGGACCGGTCTGGATCGCCGAGGGCGGCTACCTGCTGATGTCCGACATGGCCGCGGGCACCGGGCCGTACAACGTGCAGCCCTCCACGATCCGCCGATTCACCCCGCCTTCAACCTTCGACACCTTCATCGCCGACTCCGGCAGCAACGGCCTGGCACTCAGCCCCGACGCCCAGCAGATCATCGCCGCCACCCACGACCAGCGGAACGTCTCCGCGTACCGGCTGAGCGACCGGACCCGCAGCACCGTCGCCGCCGACTACCAGGGCCGGGCGTTCAACTCACCGAACGACGTCACGGTCCGCTCCGACGGCGTCGTCTACTTCACCGACCCCAACTTCCAGCGCGGCAACCGACCCGACCAGATGAGCGGACGTACCAGTGTCTTCCGCGTCTCCGGCGGCCAGGTCTCGCTGGTGGACGACCGGCTGCGGCAACCCAACGGCATCGCGCTCTCCCCGGACGGCGGCACCCTCTACGTGGGTGCCTACTCCGAGAACAAGATCTACAAGTACGTCGTCCAGCCCGACGGCAGCACCGGCGCCCGCAGCGTCTTCGTCAACTACCTCGGCGGTCCCGACGGCGTCACCGTCGACTGCGCCGGCAACGTGTACTGGGCCTCCGGCTCGGACGGGCTGATCCACGTCTACTCGCCCTCAGGCGCGCAGCTCGGCACGATCCGCTCCGGCGGCGCCGGCACCACGAACGTGGCGTTCGGCGGACCCGACCGGCAGACCCTCTACATCACCTCCGGCCGGACGAACGACTCCGGCCTGTACAGCATCCGGCTCAACGTCCCCGGCTACCCGTACTGACCAAGAACCCCGGGAAGGAAAGCACCCGTGCGGACCCATCCTCACCAGCTCCGACACCGCGTACCGCTCGCCCTGCTGATCTGCGCCGGCACCGTCCTGGCCGGCGTACCCGCAAACGCCGCGGCGGCCGCGCCGGCGGCCGGCAGCCGGCCGGCGGCCCGGCTCGCCGCCGACACCAGCCCGCCCACCCGGCCGACCGGCCTGCGCAGCAGCCGGCTGACCTGCCAGTCCGTCACGCTTTCCTGGTACGCGTCCCGGGACAACGTCGGCGTCGCCTTCTACGACATCTACCACGACGGCCAGCTCGTCACCTCGGTCTCGGGACGGACGCTGACCGCCACGCTCAGCGTCGTGCAGGGTGTCACCTGGGGCTGGTACGTCAACGCCCGCGACGCCGCCGGCAACGTCTCGCAGGCCAGCTCCACGCTCTCGGTCACCCCGCCGTTCTGCCAGCAGGACACGACTCCGCCCAGCACGCCGACCAACCTGGCCGCGACGGTGAACGGCACGGCCGTGACCCTCACCTGGTCGGCCTCCACCGACAACGTCGCGGTCACCGGCTACACGATCCTGCGCAACGGTACGGCCGTCGGCTCCACCACCGGCACCGGCGGCAACCCACCGGCGACCACGTTCACCGACACCGGGCTGACGCCCGACACCGACTACCGGTACACGGTGACCGCCCGCGACGCCCAGGGCAATGTCTCGGGGACGAGCGCCGCGGTCACCGCGCACACCGGCTCGGGCTGCACGAACCCGGTGTGCGGCGCCACGGTGGTCACCACCGAGAAGGACCTGCCCTGGGGCCTTGTGCAACTGCCCGACGGCACTGTCCTCTACGGCCGGCGCGACCTGTTCGACATCGTCGCCATGAACCCGGACGGCACCGACAAGCGCAGCATCGG
The DNA here is from genome assembly GCF_001709195.1 of Micromonospora sp. II. Lineage (NCBI taxonomy): Bacteria > Bacillati > Actinomycetota > Actinomycetes > Micromonosporales > Micromonosporaceae > Micromonospora > Micromonospora sp. II. The sequence continues at coordinate 103,231 of NZ_LYXF01000014.1, forward strand.
CACCGTGCCGAACGTGGCCGGCACCAGCGGCGAGGGCGGCGTGCTCGGGCTGGCCGTCTCGGCCACCTTCACCACCGACCGCTGGCTGTACATCTACCACACCACCACGACCGACAACCGGATCGTGCGCATCCGCTACGACGGCACGCTGCAGACCGGCACCAGGCAGGTGCTCGTCACCGGGATCCCGCGCAACAAGTACCACAACGGCGGCCGGCTGCGCTTCGGCCCCGACGGCAAGCTCTACGCCGCCACCGGCGACGGACAGAACCCCGACGTGGCCCAGGACACCAACAATCTCGGCGGCAAGGTGCTGCGGCTCAACCCCGACGGCACGGTGCCGGCGGACAACCCCTTCGGCAACCACGTGTGGAGCTACGGCCACCGCAACCCGCAGGGCCTCGCCTTCGACTCCCAGGGCCGGCTCTTCGAGCAGGAGTTCGGCAACAACGTCATGGACGAGACCAACATCATCGTCAAGGGCGGCAACTACGGCTGGCCCGCCTGCGAAGGCACCTCCGGCGACTGCGCCAACCCGAGCTTCAGGGCCCCGATCCGGACGTACCCGGTGGCCGAGGCCTCGTGCAGCGGCATCGCGATCGTCCGGGACGTGCTCTACATCGCCTGCCTGCGTGGCAACCGGATGTACCGTGCGGAGATCAGCGGCGACACGCTCACCAACGTCCAGCAGTACTTCGTCGGGACGTACTTCCGGCTGCGCACCGTCGAACCGACCCTCGACGGCAATCTGTGGCTGACCACGAGCACCGGCGGGGACAAGGACAGCACCCCGAACAACAGCAACGAGAGAGTCCTCAAGGTGACCCTCGGCGGGGCGGCGTCCGGCCCCACGAGCTGAGAGAAGGCCTCCCGGTTGCCGGAGCGGTTGCTGGACAGCTCCACTCCACAACCGGGAGGCCTTCGTCATCACGTTCATCGACGTCATGCCTTCTCGGCCGGGTGAGGAGGCCGACGCACCAGTACCGGGCAGAGGGAGGATGGGTGGTGATAGGCAACTTGATCGCGATCGAAGAGCACTGGATCACGCCCGCGCTGACCGCCGCTGTTCAGGGCAGCGACGACAGTCTCCCGTTCGTGCTCGCGCTGACACCGCCCGGCACCCAGTCGCTGGCACCCGACGACGCGGTACGGCTCAGCCGGATAGCGAACGAGACGGCCGCCGAGGCCGTGAGCCGTCACCCACGTCGGCTGCGCGCGATGTCGAGCTGCCGATGTCGGCTCCGGACCGGGTCGTGCCCGAGCCGGAGCGCGCGGCGGCGGAGGGGCACGTCGGCACGATGGTCTACGGACGGTCCGGCGACCTGTTGCTGGACGACCCGGTGTACGAGGACTTCTTCGCCGCGGCCGAGGGGCTGGGACAGCCGGTCTCCGACTACATCCGGACGAACATCTGGATCACGACGTCGGGGATGCTGAACCCGGCGCTCCTGCAGCACGCGCTGACCGTGACCGGGTCGACCGTCGGATCTTCTCCACCGACTACCCCTTCCAGCACCCTGGCCGCGACGAGATCGACACGTTCCTCTCCCACTTCGCTCCCGACGCCCGGGACCAGGTCACCGAGGGCAACGCGCATGGGTCTGGACTGCCGGGCCTTCTGGTGGGGCGGACCGGGCGAGGGCGAGCATCACGGCAGTGCCTGGCGGGTGGCCGCGGCTTCGCTCAGCCGGCCAGCCCTCGCCGGCGCCTGTGGCCAGGCACTGCGGTGATCAGCAGCCCGCCGACGACGGCAGCCGCGCCGAGGTAGGCCAGCGGCCGGAAGAGCATGAACGTATACCCGATCCAGGCCGGTCCTGCTGGCTGGTGCGGGGCAAAGTAGCTGGCGACCAGCGCCAGGGCGCTCAGCGCAGTAGCGGGGAGAAGGGCGAGCAGTCCTGCGCCGGCTACGACTACCGTGAGGGCCCGCCGCGTTGGAGTGGCTTCCTTGATCCGCCGGAACGCCCAGGCCGCCATCAACCAACCGGCGGCAGCGCCGGCGAGTAGCCCAGCCGTGGTCAGTGGGAGCACGGCGACGGGCGTCGTACGGCTGACGGCTACTTGCAACCCATAGTGGGATTCGTCGAGGGCGCCCTCAGAGAAAACCTCCACCAGCCACCCATCCCGATAGACCGCTGACTCCGGGCAGCAACCGGACAGATCCGTTTTGGCTGGCCGCCAACCGGCCGCCCGCATGCGTTGCTCTGCCCCGTCAACCAACTGGCGCACCGGCCTGTCGTTGGGGTAGGTGAACTGGAAGAAGACCTTCCCCGCCCGGTACTCGTCGGTTCCGCCTATCAGGTACACCCATCGCGGATCGGTGTAGTCGGGGTTGTCGTCGTAGATGAAGTCCCACCGTTGCGGCACAGCCGACATCCCCGGCGGTAACGCCGGCTCAACCATTCGCAGCGCGTCGGAGTTGCTCGGCAAGGGTTGCGCGGTCTGCCAACCCAGATAGCCGCCGAGCGCGCCGAGCGCCACGGCCGTGACTGTGGCAGCGCAGATCACGCCGACTATTCCGGCTGCACCCCACACCCGGAATCGGAATCGGAGACCACCGGTGAGCAGGTCGACGACCTCGGCGCGGGTCGGCCAGGTCCTGTCGACTGGAGCGGCGTCCAGCAGTGTCGTCACGATCTCGGCGCCGCGTCGGCGTCGGTAGGACCGCGGGTACGTCAGCAGCAACCGTCGGTAGCGGCAGGTGAGCCTCGCCCGAGCGCCTGGTTCTGGCATCTGCACTCCTTGCCGATACGTGAGCACTGCTGATCAGAGGGATCAGGACGGAAGGAGACCGGGCCGCGATGTCCACCCGGCGAGACGGTTGACGGCGATCTCTGCATTGCTGCGTAGCCGGGCAGTCTCCTGCCGCAGTGCGGCACCGCCCTGTTCGGTCAGCCGGTAGTAGCGCCGCGCCCGACCATCGACCGTCTCCTCGCGGTCGATGGCGATCAGCCCTTCGGCGGTCAAGCGGTCCAACGCCGCGTACAGCGTGCCGGCGCTCAGCTTCACGCGTCCCTTGGACAGGATCGCCACCTGGCGCATCACGCCGTATCCGTGCAACGGCGGACCGGCCAACGCGGCGAGGGTCAGGAAGGTGGGTTCCCGCATGGTCACGCCAGCAATATACAGATGATCGATACAACCGAACAGATCCAGCCGGCCACAGCAACCGACCCCAGCGAGCACGGTAGACGACAAACAACGATCGGCCGCGCCGATGCCGCGTGGCACGTCAGGCAGTGCTAGCCGTCACCGAAGGCGATGGCCAGCACTGCCCGGGCGATACCGACGACGGAGTGTCGACGCGGTGTCAGGTCAGTTGACGCCGACGTTCAGGTAGAAGTGGCCGAGCTTGAGCGACAGAGAGGCGCCTCCGAAGTTGTGAATGAGCAGGGCCAGAAGTATGACGATCAAGATGCAGACGACGATCCAGATCAGGGTCCACACGAACCTTGGGATCCCGTAGCGACCGACGCGGGCCATCAGGCTCGCCCCCTCGGCGTCGGCGCTGCAGCAGGCGCCGCCACGCATGGCCTTGTCGGCTGTTGACAACTGCGTCCGACGCTAGCGGACGTCTCCATACACCCTCCTTCATCGAGGTGTCCGCGAAACTTCCCAACCGAGGCGCGCGTCAAACTGGGACGGACCCGCTGACCATCGACCGTCGAGGAATGGTCGGCGCACGAATCACTACGCCTCTCGCACGTACCCCGAGGAGTTGTGCCGCCCGGCCGCAGCGCTGGTGCTCGATTCCGGTCGCGCGATCCGCGACGTGGGCGAGGTCTCCCGCCGGAGGCCGGGGCCGGCGGGCCGGCGGGCCAGGTGACGCGCTTGAGCAGCTGCTCGCGGCTCTTGTCGTCCCCGGAGATGAAGGCCGTCGTCGCCTGAATCTCGTTGCTGAAAGCACGGTAGGTCCAGACGGACGGGAGCACGTGCTGGTCGGACTGCTCGACTTGGAGCAGCTGCCCATCCTTGACCACCAGCCGGTTCGGGTTGACGAGCGGAGCGACGCCCTGGTGCACGACAGCTATCCACGCCTGGCCTTCAGAGTTGCAGGCCCCGGGCGGGCCAGCCGTCGGTCTCGTGGCCTGGGGACCCCACCCCGCCACGAGGTAGACGATGCGCGGCTCGGCGGTGCAGGGGTCAAAGGTCGGACCTCGCTCGTGCGCCAGCCCTCCGGGACGGCGACCGACAGGCCACCCAGGCTCACCGTGGCCCCGGCGGCCTCGGACCCCCTTCGGGGGCGCACCTAGCTGGGGCAGGGCCACGACGGCCGCGGCCGCGACGGCGACGGCGACGGCGACGGACCCAGCGGATCCCCAGGCACGGCGGCGGCGCTGCACGCTACGCCGTCCGAGGCGGACCAGCCGGGTGGCGGGATCAGTCTCGGCCGGCGTCACGGAGGCGGCCGCGCGGTCGAGCAGCTCGCTGACGTGGGTGGTATTCACGGCGTCTCCTTGGCAGATTCGACGAACAGGCCGCTGGCGCGCAACGCCGCCAGGGCACGGGACGTGCGGCTCTTGACCGTTCCCACCGCAACGCCGAGGGTCTGCGCCACCTCGGCCTCGGAGGCGTCGGCCCAGAACCGCAGCACCAGCACCACCCGCTGGTCGGCAGGCAACCGGCGCAGACTGGCGAGCACCTGCACGCTGAGATCCGACTGATCCGCGAACCCACCACGGGACGCGTCCGGCAGCTCCCCGGTCGGCGCCTCGTCGCGCCAGCGCCGGCGCCTGGCCCGCATCGTGGCCCGGACCATCACTGCCGGACGTACGCCTCCGGCCGCCCCTCCGGCACGCCCAACCGGTGCCACGACCGGTAGGCCGCGATCAGACCCTCCTGGGCGAGGTCCTCGCCCAGCCGGCCGTCACCGGTCAGCAGCGCGCCGAAGCGGACGATCTCGCGGTACCGGCTGGCGACGAAGTCCTCGTAGCCGGCGGGTTCCGCTCTGCGAAGCAAGCCCATACCTCATTAAGGGACCTGGACCTGCCCGTTGGTTCCCCCTGCCTAACCGGCGGTGACGGCAGAATTCCCCGCCACGTCGGCGAGGTCGCGGCCGGCGGTGGCTCGAATGGCCCGGGGCCAGGTCCATGCGGCGCGCAGGATGAAGGCCAGGAGCAGCAGTTCGAGCCCGATGGAGAAGCCGTAGAAGTAGAGGTAGGCCCAGGACTCGCCGTCCGCGTTGTACGCCGTGACGGGGATGTAGAGCGTTGCCACGACGAGGTTGGTGGCGCGGTTGACACGGGCGGGGAGCGTCGTGGAGAGCAGGATCATGAGGATCGGGACGGCCATGAGTGTGAGCGCGAGGGCGACGAAGGTCGGGCCCGTGTCGAACTCGTGCACGGCGCCGGCCAGGATGTCGTCGATGAAGCCGGGCTTGTACAGGGCGAGGTAGTCGACGTAGATGTAGAGGAACATGAAGCTGGCCCAGGCCGCGGCAAGCTTCGCCTGGACCGGGAGGTGCGCTTCCTGGAGCGCACCGGCCCGTCTGTCGGTTCTGGTCATCACGTCTCCTGTCTGCTGGCGTCAGCCGGGTCGGCTCACTCGATGTCTCCACACTGACCAGCGTCGGCGGGCGTCACATCCGCTTGCGGGCTCGGGCTGTCCTGGCCCCGGGCGCGGGAAACTCGCCGTACTTTCGGCTGATCCGCCCGAGGGGCGGCCCCCTTACGTTCTCGGAAAAGGGGGAAGCATGCTTGCTGGGATCTGGGCTGAGCCTCGCCCCACAGGTGCGCCGGTGCGTCTGTGGCGGGACTGGGCGCTGTCCTCGGCTCTTGTCGTGATCTCGGTCGTCGAGATGCTGCTGCGCGACGACAGGGCATGGGCGCCGCTGCTGGTCGGTGTCAGCGTCGTGGTCGCGGCGTGCCTGCTGTATCGACGCACGCGACCGCTGGCCGCGGTAAGCGTTGCCTTCGGAGCCGTTCTCCTCTTCGACATCGCGAGGATCGCGGTCATCGACGCCACCGGTCTGCTGGGCATCGCAGGGCTGCTCGTGTTGCCCTACGCCCTGCTGCGCTGGGGAGCAGGTCGTGAGGCTGCCCTCGGACTCGGCATCATCCTCATCTGGCTACCCGTCACCCTCGTCGCGGAGTCGACCTCGCCCGCGGAGAAGGTCGCCGGTTACGGCTTCTTCCTGTGCTCTGCCGCGCTCGGAGCGGCAGTGCGCTACCGCACCAGAAGCCACGAGCGCGACGTCGAGCAGGTCCGGCTCCACCAGCGCAACGAACTCGCCCGCGAGCTGCACGACACGGTCGGCCATCACGTCTCGGCCATCGCCGTCCAGGCACAGGCAGGTCGCGCGCTGGCCGCCGCAGATCCGGAGCGCGCGCTGGCCACCCTGGTCACCATCGAGGAAGAGGCGTCCCGGACGCTCAGGGAGATGCGAGCCCTCGTGGGCGTGCTGCGCGACGGTACGGACGCCGATCTCACCCCTCGGCGAGGAGTGGCGGACATCGAGCGACTCGCTCGTCCCGGCGGCGAGGTGCTGGGCGTCCGCGTGCAGGTCTCCGGTGACGCCGAGGCCGTTGAGCCGGCAGTCGGCACCGCGCTCTACCTGATCGCCGCCGAGGCGGTCACCAACGCGACCCGCCACGCCCGCGGCGCCACCGGAGTCACCGTCGACGTCACCGCATCCCGCGACCAGGTGCACCTGCGGGTACGCGATGACGGCGAGGCGACCACGACCAGCTCTTCGCACGCCGGCTACGGGCTGCGCGGCATGGCCGAGCGGGCGAGCCTCCTCGGCGGCACCCTCCGGGCGGGACCTGCCGCGGACGGCGGCTGGAGCGTCGACGCCTCGCTGCCTCGGACAGCGCGCGCGTCATGACCATCCGCGTGCTGGTCGCTGACGACCAGGACATCGTCAGGGCAGGGCTCTGCATGATCCTGAACGCCCAACCGGGCATCGCCGTCGTCGGCGACGCCGCCGACGGCCGCCGGGCGATCTCCATGGCCCGTTCGCTGCGTCCCGATGTGTGCCTGCTGGACATCCGCATGCCCGAGGTCGACGGGATCGAAGCCACCCGCCGGCTCGCCGGGGCCGACGTCGCCGATCCTCTGGCCGTCGTCGTCATCACCACCTTCGACCTCGATGAGTACGTCTACGGCGCGCTCAAGGCAGGCGCCCGCGGCTTCCTCCTCAAGGACGCCGGCGCCGAGATGCTCACCCAGGCCGTCCATGCCGCGGCCCGGGGCGACGCCCTGATCGCACCGAACATCACCGCGAGGCTCCTGTCCTCCTTCGCGAACAGCCGCCCGCGCTCGGTGCCACCTGAGCCTGTCGAGCCGCTGACCCCTCGCGAAGAACAGGTTCTGCTTGCTGCCGCTCGCGGGCGGACCAACAGCGAGATCGGCGATGAGCTGTCCATCAGCCTCAGCACCGTCAAGACCCACATCGCCGCCCTGATGCGCAAGCTCAACGCCCGCAACCGCGTCGAGATCGTGATGTGGGCCTACGAGACACGCCGCGTCGGCACCTGATCGGCGCCCGCAGGCTCGGGTCGCGGAGAACCAACGCCGACCGCTTCGGTGTGAGCCGTCGGCGAGATGGCCGGGGCAGGCTCGATGCGAGGTCAGAGGGCCTGGTGCGACTCGTCCCGACCGGGCTCGGCTGGCACGGTTGCGGTACTTCGCTGCTGCGCTACCGGCATGAGGTGGCCGGTTTCCCTGGTCCAGCCGAGGAAGCGGCGGTGCAGCACGCCGGCCGGCGTCCAGGGCATGTCCTCGGTGGCCTGAACGAGGTAGGCACCGAGGTAGAGGGCCAGCGACACCGGCGCATCCATGAACTCCGCCCGCAACTCCCGCTTCCGGGTGGGGCACGGCCAGGGCAGGTCGCAGCCGCCGCAGCTCCAGACCGGCATGACCGGGCCGTGGGCGGTCACCGCACACCCTCCAGGAACCGCGCGGTGACCGCCCGCGCCTGCCGGCTGGTCGCCCATTCCACCTGCCAACAGGGGTACGGAGTCAGCCGCGCCCACCACAGTCGGCAGCCCGCACACATGCCGTCGAGCCCTCGAACGTGTACCGCGAGGATCGCCTGTTCCTGCCCGCCGGTCACTGCTCGCCCTCCTGTGGCCAGTGGCCACGATTGATCGGTATCCGGTGCCGGGCGCGGCATGGAAGGTCGGACCCACAGCGGCAGATGCGCCGCCAGAGCCGCCACGACCACACCGGCCGGTGCCTGCGAGCAAGAGTCAGCGCGGTGGCAGAAAGGTATTCGTCATACGAGACGCGCCGCACGGACCCTCCCTCGACTATGAGGGGGACGCGGCGACCAGGCGATACCCGCACCGCCCGCCGCATCCCGTGAGCAGGACGCTACGGTCGGTTGCGGAGCGGAATGGGTAGGGTTCCTACCCCTGGATCACGAGAGCAGCCCGACCTTGACCGCGAGGTCACGGGCGTCGTCACGGGTGGAGCGCGGGCCGTCGAGCAGGTCCAACGTGATCTGGCGGGCGTACCCGTTGAAGCGGATCGTCTCCGGGGCCGACTCGTACGCCTTCCGCAGCGTCGTCACGGCCGCTTCCTTGTCGTCCTTGCCGTAGTGCGCCCGCGCCACCTCGATGAGATGGCGTGCCCGGCGCGGCCTCGACGGAATGGCCGCCGAGTCGTGGCGGCGCGCCTGCCGTACCGCCTCACCGGCCTTCTGCAACTCCACCGCCACTGTCACCGCGTGGGCGCCCATGATGACCCGGGAGAACGACGTCTGCGGCTGATAGAAGCCCTCCGGCAGACGCTGCGCCACCCGGTCCGCCCGATCCCAGTACCGCCAGGCCCGGCCTTCCTCGCCGGCACGAGCGGCGGTGTACGCGGCCTCGAAGTTGAGCGCACCCCACAACGCCAGCAGATTCGCGCCCGCGTCGGCCGCCCTCGGCTCCAGAGCCGACAGGACATCCTGGGTCACCGCCAGGGCGGTGTCCCAGTCCCCGGCGTCACGATGCACCTGGCACAGGAACCATGCCGCGAGGGCCACCGCCTCCGGGTCACCGGAGTCCTGCGCTGCCACCATCGCCCGGTCCGCTACCCGCCACAACAACTCGGCAGCAGGCTGGTACGCAAGGAACATCTGCGTCAACCCGAACGTCTCCGCCAGCAGCGACTGCGCCTGCCGACGCTCGACGCCCTCGTACACAAGCGCGGCCCGCTGCACGTCGTGCAGAAGTCTCGGCAGCAGCCCACCCAGCACCGTCCGGTGATCGGACGCCTGGTGGCGCGCTCGCCACGCCATCGCGAGCCGCTCCCTCAAGCCGGCCAGCGACTCCACCGCAACCTCGTCGGAGAGCACGACACGGTTCACGGCGTCCCGCACCGACGCCAGCGCCGGATGCTCAGGCCCGTTCACCACAGCGGACCGATCGCTCAGGTCGCCGGCCAGAGCAGACACATCGACCTTCAACGCACGCGCGATGCGATCCAGCATGTGGATGCGCGGCGGCAGGATCCGATCGGTCTCCACCGCCTTGACCCACTCGGCGCTGCGCCCCACCAGTCCACCCAGCACCGCGCGAGTCTTCCCGGACCGCTCCCGGTAGACCTTCAACCGCTGCCCGAAGGTCAGCTCCGGCAAGGAATCCATCCCGAACCTCCTCATAGCGCGGGATGCGCCACCGGCCAACTGGGCCGCCGTGGCGTCAACGCTACCGACCTGCATTCGGCCTCATAACCCCGAACACGGCGGCACGTTGTCCGACGCCCCTCGTGCTGGCGCCGACCGACGGATCAGGAGTAGGACTAAGACGGTCGGCTCAACGTTCGGCCTGCCGTGAGCACTTCGGTGTGAAGTGTCGGCGAGCCGGTCGGATCAGGCTCGATGCGAGGTCAAGCGCCCTGCTGGTGCGCGGCTCGGCCTGGTTCGGCTGGCACGGTTGCTGTACTTCGCTGCTGTACTGCTGGCATCAGATCAGGCGCTGGATGCGGACCTTCGGGCGCTCATTTCTGAGGTGGCCTTGCTTGTGCTGGCGGACCTGCTCCTCCCAGACCTCCTGGTCGTAGTCCAGGTCCGGCGGGGTCCACCTGTGGGAGCCGTCGCTGTAGTGGAACTTCTCGTCGCCGCGTCGAAGGATGCTCATCGGGTCCAGCCGAGGAATCGGTGGTGCAGGTGGCCGGCGGGAACGTGGGCCAGGTTCTGGGCGGCGTCGACGAGCTGGGCGGCCAGATACAGGGCAAGCGACACCGGGGCGCGATCGTACTCCGCTCGCAGTTCCCGCCGCCGGGTCTGGCATGGCCACTCCCCGGCACAGCCGCCGCAGGACCAGGCCGGTTTGATCGGGTGGTGGGTGGTCATCGCGGGCCGTCCTGACTGGGCCAGTGGCCGCGGTTGATCGGGATGCGGTGGCGGCTTCGGCAGGGCAGGTTGCTTCCGCAGCGGCAGATGTGTCGCCAGTGCCGCCACGACCAGACGGGCCGATGACGGCGGGCGAGGGTGAGCGCCACCGCCAGGACGTACTCGTCGTAGGAAACGCGCCGCCGACCGTCGTCCCGCCTCTGCTGATACCCGGCGTCCTGCACGACACCTGGGATCGCGCCAGTTGCATCGTTCGGTCTGGTCACTACGCCTCCCGCCGACGCTTGCGGTCCCGTGGGCACCCGATCAGCCGTGCCCGGAGACAGGGCACCCACGGCAGGACGACCCGGCCGCCAAGCTGGGTAGCCCCACGAGCAACTTAGGACGCAATGTGCGCAGGGTCAACAGCTGGGACACATAGCGTTGTAAGTCGAGCCCGCGATGTGGTCTGCTTGCACCAGCCGCCAAGCTGGGAGCACCACCGATGTCTGAAGCTGCATACCTACAGGTCGCCCGGGATATCCGAGAGCAGGTCAGCTCCGGCCAATTGAAGCCGGGCGACAAGCTGCCCTCGTTCGCGGCCCTCTGCGAGCACTACGAGGTCAGCAACACCGTCATCCGCGCCGCCATGCTGCTACTCAAGGCCGAAGGGCTGATCGACGGTCGGCAGGGCAAGGGCGTCTACGTAGCCAACCCACTTCCTCGGTAAGCCGGACTCTTCGAACCTCGACCCCTCGCTTGTAAGTTCTAGGCGCGCTGTCCGGCCCGGTCCGTCCGCGTTCACGACCTCGGGCAGTGGTTCGCGCTCGGCCGGCGGTGGCCGTCGTCGTACCGGGTGGTTGCTGTCACCGTTGCTTTCGACAGCCACCTCTCTCCGCGACCCGGCCACGCCGCTAGTGGCTTTAGGTTGACGGTAGACCGACGTGAATCTCTTCCCGTAGCACGTCCAGAGCGCCCTTAGCCGTAACGGCGACGCGCTCCCAGGCTGCTTGCCAACTCACGGGCGGGAATGCCAGGCCGATCTGCTGAAATGCCGTCACGGCGCGGTGCCGGGCGTCACCGTGCTGGGCACTGACGCGGAGGCGACGCAGGTGGATGAGCCTTCCGATCGCCGCAGTGACCCGATCCGCCGCCTCGACGTCAAGGACTGCTGAGAGGTAGTCCCGGACGGCTTCGAGCGCCCCGCCCTGCGGAGGTGACGCCTGCCCAGGCTTGACAACCTGGCCCAGTACGTCCGCCAGCGCGCTCATCAGAGAGTTGAACTCCTCCTCGCTACCGCATTCTTGAGTGAGGCGGGCAACACTTGCAGGGTCGAGGTTCACGAACAAGTGCGAGCCCGTCCGGTACTTCCACACGGCATCGAGGTAGCCGACCGCATACGGGATGTCGAGCGCACCAAATGACAGTGGCACGTTCGGCGGACCGGGTGGCGCTACCTGCTCAATGACCCGGTCGAGGTAGTCGTCGATCGTGACCAAGCCGCGGTAGGCGCGCAACACAGCCGGCACTCGGACCGTCCACTCCTCTTTCAGTGGTTCGGGCTTGTGCACAACGGCATAAAGGAATGGCTCATGGGCGAGCAGCTGGCGGAGCTTGTGCATCGTTGCTTCCACAGGTGGGGCCGCACCGGCGCCGATGCTAGCGGCCGACACTTCGTTTCTGATCTCTGCGCTGGTGACCGTGGCCTCGACGACCTTGGTCGGGGACGGGACAAGGTTCCGCTTCCGGTCGACGAAGTGCCGGATCGTGGTTAGGAACGACTGGAGAAGGTGCTCTGCCTCCGGTACGTACCGCAGGCCGGCGACGGTGAGCGCGATTGGCACATCCAGCCGGACTGGCGCGTAGGAGTCCAGGCGCCACGTCAGCCCATAGCTCAATGACGCCGGACCCCGCTCCCCGACGCTAGGAAGAGATGCAAGGACGTCGGCAGCGTTGTCGACGCCAAACCGGGACTCAAGCGTCAGGTCGACGTACTGCCAGATCGGCCACTCGCCGGTACGGTCGAACTGCTCAAAGATGACGCGGACCAAGTGTTCCTGTTCCGGGTTGAGCGGCTCTCGCAGCGATCCGGCCACTTTCACGGCCTCCTCACGTATCGCCTCCGGCGTAGGTCCGCGTCAGACCCCTGACGCTCGTCCAGACTCATCTGACTTGGCCGTAACCGTCGTCGCCCTCCTGCGGGCACATCATCCTAGAGCGCGGCTCGACCCATTCGGCAGGGTGACGGCTTCGGTGTGAATGCGGACGCGGGCCACCGTTGGGTGTCGTCGAATGCTGTTTTGCAGTGCCTGGCACCGCCTACTTGCCGCCCCGGGCCGTCCGGTACCGGTCGCTGCTGTTGCTTTCGCTGCCTTCTGGCTGCCTCGCCCAGCCCGACAGCCCGTCATGAACTACGCCGGAGGCGGAGGGCCTACATCCATTGGCGACCACTCCGCCTCGTCGGATTCATCGGGTGCGTCCAGCCCGTGCATCAGGATGTCGAGGTAACGCCGAGTCTCAACGACGAACTGCTGGAGCATCGGCATCACATCGTGCGTCGTCTCTCGGTAGGTAAGCTGGACCATCATGTGCGGGCGGAGGATCATCTGGCCGAGCATCCTGATCGGCGCTCCGGCGTGGATCGTCCCGAGCACCACGCCATCTCTGAACTTGACGTCTGAGCACATGTCAACGCGTGGGGCGGCTTGCGTGTCGTGGTTCTCGTACTCGAACGATCCGCCGAGGTTGATCCCGTGTAGGTCGGCCGAGACCGTCAAGATGTCGCGGCGCTTGTCCTGGATATCGAGGTCGTGGAGCATCGACAGCACCGACACACCCCCGGCTGGCACGTAGGTGAACGGTTGCATGGTCCGGAGCCGTTCCTGGAACTCCGGGTGGATCTCACCGACCCAAGCCTTGACGGCTTCGTCCCACTGCTTCTCGTCGCCGCAAATCGGGAAGGCGACGCGTTTCGGGCGGGTCGGGTGTGCGTCGTTGAAGTGCGCCATCCCCCAGGCCACGGCATCGAACGCGCTTCGAAGGTTGTGCAGGGCATCGCCAAGATCGAGCGACCACTCGTGCTTCGGAATCCCGCGCGGGACTCGGGCAACGAGATCGATCCCTTGGCGGTCCTCGCGCAACACCGCGTCCACGGACACGGGCGCGCTGGCGTGCCACTCACCGAACTTTGACTGCAGGGCGGCGATGTGTGAGTTCCCTCGGCTCCACTTGAGATCGGGCCACGTCGTGAAGTTGACGCCGCCGACGAGCCGGATCGGCTGTGCGGATGGCGGTTGGCTGTCTGCGACGGGAGCATCCTCATGCACGGCAAAAGCATCGCACCTGCACACCTAAGCTGCCAAAGCTGCCGACTCCTTGCCCCCAGGCGACGATCATCTGACTCTGAGCTGCGGTGCAGACTCGAGTGACCTGGCCGAACGGTCCACCAGAGTCCATGGCAGTCCGCCGCCATGCGCCCCGATCGTCACTCAGTTAATCACTCGGCTGCCCTACCGCTCGGACTTCAATGCGGCGACCGGCTACGGGAGCCAGGCGGGGTTGTTGCTTCTTGTGACGAACAGGCGGGCAGAATCTTGGCTCTTGACCAACTCCGTGTGAAGCGGGAACGAGACAAGAGGGCTCCACCGGGAGCGGTGGGCAAGCTGGACCTCGACGATCGCCGTGTAGGGGCCTGCATCAAGCGGCAGAGCTTCTGCCAACTCTCGGCCGAACTCAACGAACCGCTCAACGGCCTGCCGACCGTTGATCGGGAAGGGCGAAGGCATGACCCGGCCCCCGCCGACAGGCGCGGGTTCAAGCTCTGGCTGAGTCGCCTGCCAGGACATCAGAACGGGTAGAGGTGGAGCCGCCACCCTCCCGCCGTTCTGACCAGGTGCGCTCACGAGACGTAGTCGGAAGTCCAGTACCACGATGGGCGCAGGCCCCGTGTTGTAGAGCACCAGGGGCAGGACCAAGCGCAGTCCTTGTGCCTGAAAGTAGCCAGCGTACGAACGTGGCGGGTAGCTCCTGAGCCTGCCTCGGCGAACTTGGAGTCCACCAGAAGGAAGCGATGGTGAAGACGAGAGCCAAGCCGGAAAGGCTGAGAGGGTGTTTGAGATCGGGTTGATCAGGTCCAGGTGAAGGTGCGGCGGGCTTGGCGGCGTGCGGGTTGGCCGCGGGTGATGCGGCGGGTCATGCCGGCGATGGCGGCCCAGCGGATGAGGGCTTCGGAGACGGCGGGGTGCCGTTCGTAGTCGCGGGCGAGCCGGCGGCAGGCGGTGAGCCACGCCAGGGTGCGTTCCACGACCCAACGGCGTGGGTGAACGGCGAAGCCGCGCTGGTCGGCGGGTTTGCGGACGATCTGCAGCGTGGTGCGCAGGGTGTCGCGGGTCCAGTCGATCAAGCGGCCGGTGAAGCCCTGGTCGGCGAAGACGTGCCGGATCGGGGTGAGCATGTAGGCGCCGAGCAGGGCACTCTTGGCGCCGTCGCGGTCCTGCCAGCTCGCGGCGAGCACGGTCACGGTG
>NZ_LYXF01000015.1:0-100256 GCF_001709195.1 Micromonospora sp. II
ACCACCGGCCAGCTCAGCACGCTCAGGGACAGGATGACCAGGCCCATGATCGTCCACTCGCCGTTGTCGGTGCCGGAGCCGTTGAACGTGGTCAGGATGACGATCGAGCCGAGCACGAACGGCAGGCCGAAGAAGATGTCCGCGACACGGGACAGCAGCGCGTCCACCCAGCCGCCGCGGTAGCCGGCGATGATGCCCATCGTGCCGCCGACGAGCAGCGTCAGGACGGTGGAGACCACTGCCACCACGATCGAGGCGCGGGCGCCGTAGATGACCCGGGCGTAGACGTCGCGGCCCTGCACGTCGTAGCCGAACCAGGCGGCCGACGACGGCTCGACCCGGCTGCGGTCCAGCGAGCCGTTGACCGCGTCGCCGGAGGTGAACAGCCACGGGAAGGCCGCCATCACGAGGAAGATCAGGATGATCGTCGCCGAGATCCAGAACAGCGGCTTGCGGCGCAGGTCGATCCAGGCGTCACCGAGCAGGCCACGCGGCTTGTTCTGCTTCGCGCTCTCCGGCAGGCCCGCGTTGGTGGGCGCGCCCGACCCCGCCTCGGTGGGCATGGTCGCGGGCGGCGTCGACACGATCGACGCGGTATTCGGGTCACTCATGCCCGTACCTCGCTGCGCTCGGCGCGGGCGTGGTTACCCGCGCAGACTGCTGGGACGTTTCGTACGCTGCGGCCGTCACTCATAGCGGATCCTCGGGTCGAGGGCGGCGTAGAGCAGGTCCACCACCAGGTTCATGATGAGATAGACGAGCACCAACACCACGACGATGCCGACAACGGTAGCGCTCTCCTTGGTGACGATCGAGCGGAGCACCTGACGGCCGATGCCGTTGATGCCGAAGATGCCCTCCGTCACGATCGCGCCACCCATCAGCGCGCCGAGGTCGGTGCCGAGCAGGGTGACCACCGGGATGAGCGAGTTGCGCAGCAGGTGCACGCCGACCACGCGGCGCATCGGGAGGCCCTTGGCGATCGCGGTGCGGACGTAGTCGGCACGCCGGTTCTCGGCGATGCTCGTACGCGCCACCCGGGCGATGTACGCCATCGATGCGCTTCCGAGCACGAAGCCCGGCACGATCAGTTCACTGAACCGCATCTCGTTGGACACGGTCGGGTTGATGATGCCCCACTTCACGCCGAGCAGCCACTGCAGCACGAAGCCGATGACGAAGACCGGGAGGGCGATCAGGAAGAGGGTGGAGACCAGGACCAGGTTGTCCAGGAAGCCGTTGCGCCGCAGGCCGGTGAGGATGCCGGCGCCGAGACCGATCACGGCCTCGATGGCGAGGGCGACCACCGCCAGCTTCAGGGTGTTCGGGTACGACGTGGCGATGATGTCGCTGATCTCGCGACCGCCGAACGTGATACCGAAGTCACCCTGCAGAAGGTTCTTCATGTAGCTGGCGTACTGCACCCAGATCGACTCGTCGAGGTTGTACTTCTCGGTCATCATGGCGCGGTAGTTCGGCGGGCAACCGCGGTCGCCGCACTTGCCGGCGAAGGGGTCACCGGGCACTGACCAGACGAGCCAGTAGATCAGGAACGTCGTACCGATGAACACCGGCACGAGTTGCAGCAGCCGTCTCAAGAGATAACGGCCCATGGGGTGGTCCTCCAGACAGGGAGCGCCGGGGCGGGCCGGCGCGGCGGCGACAACGTTGCGAGGGGTTCGTTGTACACCCCCTCGCGGAACGGCCCCGGGTCGGGCTCACCGGTAGGCGAGCCCGACCCGGGGTCAGAGCGTTCGGATCAGAGCTCGACCGAGGTGATGTCGAGCTCGCCGACGTTGGTCAGCTCGAGCTTCTTGATCTTCTCCGAGTGGCCGGACTGCTGGCCACCGAAGTAGATCGGCATCGACGGAACGTCCTGGTCGATCAGCTTGACGGCCTCAGCGAACTTCTTGTGGGCCTCCTCGATGCTGGGGGCCGCGGTGGCCTCCTTGGCGAGGGCGTCCACCTGCGGGTTGCTGTACTTGCCGTCGTTCGAGGAACCACCGGTGACGTAGAGCGGGTTGATCCAGTTCTCCACGTCCGGGTAGTCCTGCTGCCAGCCGGCCCGGTACGCGCCGGTCATCTTGTAGGCGTTGATGTTGGCGCGGAAGACCGCGAAGGTCGGCACGCCGACGGCGACCGCGTCGATGCCCAGGTTGGTCTTGATCTGCTGGGCGACGGCCTCCATCCACTCCTTGTGGCTGGCGTCCGCGTTGTACGACAGGGTCAGCTTGCCCTGGAAGCCACCGGACTCGGCGTAGAGCTTCTTGGCCTCGGCCACGTCGAACTTGCAGGCGGTGCAGTTGCCCGGCTCGGCGCCCGGGGTCAGCGGGTTGGCCCAGCTGTCGGCCGGCTTACGGGTACCGAAGAAGATCTTGTCGGTGATCGCCTGCCGGTCGATGGACAGCGAGATCGCCTTGCGCAGCTTCGGGTTCTGGAAGCGCTTGTCGTAGATCGGGAAGGCGATGATGCCGGTCGACGGGGTGGTCGAGGACATGGCCCGCTCGGCCAGGTCGGTCTTCCACTTGTCACCGGCCAGCGCGGAGACCGGAACCTGCTGCTGGAAGTCCAGGTTGCCGGCGAGCAGGTCGTTGTAGGCCGCCGTGTCGTCCTGGTAGATCTTGACGGTGACGTCCTTGATCTTCATCTTGTCGCGCAGGCTGTAGTCGTCGAAGCGGGTCAGCTTGATCTCGACGTCGTCCTGCCAGGAGACGAGCTTGACCGGGCCGTTACCGATCGGCTTCTTGCCGAACTCCGCCGGGGTGGTGGAGAAGAAGGCGTCCGGCAGCGGCACGAAGGCGCTGTAGCCGAGCTTGGTCGGGAACACGGCGGTCGGCGCGTTCAGCGTGACCTCGAAGTTCCAGTCGTCGACGACCTTGAGGCCGGACATGTCCTTGGCCTTGGGCTCCGGGGCCTTCTGCGGGCCGTCCGGGCCGTCCGGGTCCTCGGTGTAGACCTCGTCGAAGCCCTGGATGTCGGAGAAGAAGGAGGCGTTCTGCGCGCCGTTCGGGCCGTACGCCGCCCAGTTCCAGGCCTTGACGAAGCTCTCGGCCTTGACGGTGGTGCCGTCGTGGAACTTGGTGTTCTGCTTGATCTTGATCTTGAAGACCTTCGAGTCGCTCGTCTCGATCGACTCGGCGAGCAGGTTCTGCGGCGCCCCACCGTTGTTGGGGTACTCGACCAGACCGCTCCACATCCAGTCGATGATCGCGCCGCCACCGGTCTCGGTGGTGTTCGCCGGAACCAGGGGGTTCTCCGGCTGGGTACCGTCGATGACGATCGCGCCGTCCGAGCTGGCGCCGGCGTCGCCACCGTCGTTGTTCCCGCTGGAGCAGCCGGACGCGACGAGCGCGAATGCCGCGCCCACCGCGAGCGCGCCGCTCGCCCGCTTCGAGACTCTCATTCCGAGGGGCCTCCTCTTTCTTAACCTGGTTCCGTCGTGGGTTTCACGCACGTTTGGGGGTGACACCACCGGCGACCCGGACAAGCCGGACGTCGGTTTACCGCAGAGGATTTCGGGACACCCCAGGGGTACCGATCCGCCGGGCGCCACACCTTGGACGTGGGCACCGCGCAGGGTCGACAACCACGCGGCGACGCTGGTGGCGGCGTCCACGTGGTCGGCAGGCCCGACGAGATGCCTCACACCGGGGGGTGAGGTGCTGCCACTGTGACACCCACCGGCCCTTTCCGTGAAGGTGCCGTTATCAAGACGTTAGTTGCCCGCCACGTTGCCGATACTTGAGAAAAGATCACAAAGCGTACGGACGATAGGGCCCTGAACAGGCAAGACGGGCACATGGAGGTTGACGGGCATCCCTGCCGCCCGCATGCGCTGTGACGTGGACCGCGCCCGCTCCGGGCCCGTCAACGGGCGCACGGCTGCGGCTTTTTTGTCCGTCCGGGGGATACCGACGTCGACTGTGCGGACAACAACGACCCCCCGGGGGGACGATGCCTCCCAGGGGGTCGCCGAGCGACGTGGGCTCAGACCAGGCGGCGGTCGGCAGCCCAGCGGGACAGCTCGTACCGGTTCGACATCTGGAGCTTGCGCAGGACGTTGGAGACGTGCGTCTCGACCGTCTTGATCGAGATGTACAGCTCCTTGGCGATCTCCTTGTAGGCGTACCCGCGGGCGAGCAGCCGGAGCACCTCGCGCTCCCGGTTGGTGAGCTGGTCCAGCTCGGGGTCGGCCACCGGCGCGTCCGGCCGGGACGCGAACGCGTCAAGCACGAACCCGGCCAGCCGGGGGCTGAACACGGCGTCCCCGTCGGCCACCCGGCGGATCGCGTCGGTCAGCTCCTCCGGGGAGATCGTCTTGGTGACGTAGCCCCGCGCGCCGGCCCGGATCAGCCCGATCACGTCCTCGGCGGCGTCGGACACGCTCAGCGCGAGGAACCGCACCTGCGGGTGGGTACGCCGCATCGCCTCCAGCACCGCGCGGCCGCCGCCGTCGGGCATGTGCACGTCGAGCAGCACCACGTCCGGCGCGGTGGCCGCGATCCGGGTCACCGCCTCGGCCACCGAGCTGGCCTCGCCGACCACCTCGACCCGCGCGCCCAGCTCGGCGCGCACGCCGGCCCGGAACATCGCGTGGTCGTCAACGAGGAAGACCCGCAGCGGCCCGCGCGGCGCCGTGCCCTCGACCGGTTCCTGCTCGGACATGTCACCTGTCCCTTTCCGCCGTGGAGCCGGAGCCGCTGATCGGCAGGATCAGCCGGACCTCGGTCCCTTCTCCCGGCTCGGACCGGATCTCCGCCCGGCCGCCGTGCCGCTTCATCCGCCCGATGATCGATCCTCGGACGCCGTGCCGGTGATTCTCCACCGTATCCGGGTCGAAGCCCTTGCCCCGGTCCCGGACGAAGACGCTCACCTGCTCCGGCTCCACCTCGGCGTAGAGCGACACGGTCTGCACACCGGCGTGCCGGGCCGCGTTGACCAGGGCCTCCCGGGCGGCGGCCACGAGCGCGCCGACCCGCTCGTCGGTCTCCCGGTCGCCGACGACCACCGCCTCGACAGTGATGGCGAACGTGTCCTCCACCTCGGCGGCGGCCTGCTCCAGCGCGGCCGCGAACCGCTCGGTCGGCGAGGCGGTCGGCTTGTAGAGCCAGTTGCGCAGCGAGCGCTCCTGGCCACGGGCCAGCCGCTGCACCGTCTTGACGTCGCTGGCGTTGCGCTGGATCAGGGCCAGCGTGTGCAGCACCTGGTCGTGGACCATGGCGGCCAGCTCGGCCCGCTCCTGCTCGCGGATGCGTCCCTCCCGCTCCGAGCGGAGCTGGTTCCAGGTCCGCCAGAGCACTGGGCCGGTCACCACGCCGACGCCGGCCAGCCCGACCAGCGCGAAGATCACGCCGTTGAGCACCGCGTCGAAGTTCTGCGCCGGCGAGTAGACGGCCGCCACGCCGATGATGCCGACCGCGACGAGCACGCCGCCGCCGATGAAGCGCAGCACGAACGCGCGCCGGTCGGTCTCCTCCACCACCGCGCCCAGCCAGGGCACCGCCGCGTCGCCCCACTGCCGGCGCCGCTCCGGCCCGGACTGGTGCCAGATGACGCCCGCGCCGACCGCGATGATCGCCACCAGCCAGCCGGCGGTGCCGGCCGCGCCCACCGAGTTGAAGGCGAAGACCTGCAACAGCAGTACGCCCAGCCCGATCGCCACGAACGGCAGCAGCTGGGTCAGGTCACGGCGCGGCGGGACGGCGGTGTCGCCGGGGCGGGGTGGCACCACCGCCCAGAAGGCGGCGTACAGCAGCAGCCCGAGGCCGCTGAGCCCGAGCAGGACCATGAACGCCATCCGCACCCGCAGCACCGGGATGCCCAGGTGCTCGGCGATGCCCGCGGCCACCCCGGCGGCCAGCCGGTGCTCGGTGGCCCGGTAGAGGCGCGGGGCGTGCGGGGCAGGGGTGCTGCTGATCGGAAACTCCCAGGTCGAGATGGAGAGGGCGGCGGCGCCGACGCTCAGATCGTCACACGGCGGCGACGTCCCGGACCACGGGGACGCCCCGGACTTTCGCCACCGGCGGATCTCAGGGTGGGGTCAGGGTCGGGTCCTGAGGCAGTCCGGGCGGCCGGGCAAGCAGTATCGGAGGCATGACCGAGGACGCTGCCCGTCCGCCCCGCCCCTGGGCGGCAGCACAGGACGCCCCGCCGCCGCCCCCACCGGGGTCGGCGCCCCCCACCGACCACGCGACCACGCCGCCCGGCGGCGAGCCGTTCACCGGCCCGCCACCCGGGGGGTACGCCCCGCCGCCGGGTGCCGCCGGCTTCACCACCCGGTACGGGCTGGTGCGCCCTCGCGAAGGCCGCTACCTGGCCGGGGTGTGCGCCGCCATCGGCCGGGCCACGAACACCGACCCGGTGCTGTGGCGCGTGCTGCTGGCCGTGCTCGGCTTCTTCGGTGGCATCGGCATCATCGTGTACGTCGCCGGCTGGCTGATCATCCCCGGCGAGGGCGACACCGCTTCCCCGGTGGAGGCCATGCTCGGCCGCGGCCGGTCCAGCATGTCCCCGATCACCGTGATCGTGCTCGGCATCGTGGTGGCGCTCGGCTTCGCCTACGTCGTCACCGACGGGTTCCGGGCCATCCTGCTGGGCGCGGTGATCCTGATCGGCGGCGCGCTGCTGCTCAACCGCGAGCAGCGCGGCCCGGGGCAGCGGCCGGCTCAGCCGGCTCAGCCGGCACCGCCGCCCGGCCCGGTGCCGGGTCCGGTGCCGCCGGTGGCCTGGCCCGCGCCGCCGGCCCCCGGCACGTGGACCGCGGGGGCCGCCGGGCCGCCGTGGACCGCCGCGCCGCCGGTCGGTACCACGCCACCGGTACGCCCCGAAGCAGCGTCGTACGCCGCCCACGCCGAGCCCGGCTACCCGCCGGCCGGCCGCACCGAGCCGGGCTATCCCCCGGCGCCCGCCTCCGAGCCCGGCTACCAACCGGCGTCCCCGTCCGGCCCGGGCCACCCGGCGACGCCGGGACGCGAGCCGGGCCTGCCGGAGGCCGGGACGAGCTACCCGACGCTCCCGGCGCCGGGCTGGCCCGCCGCGGCCGGCACCCGGCCGGGCTGGTCCGAGCCGACGACCGCCGCGATGCCCCCGGTGAGCGGTCCGGTCGCGGACACCGCCACCTGGCCGGCCTACGGCGCGGCGCCCTCCTGGCCGGGTGCGCCGGGCACCGGCGCCCCGCTGGGTGAGCCGGCCGCCGTGCCGCCCCCCGCGCCGGTGGGCGCGCCGCTGCCGCCCGGCGGATACCGCCCGCCGTTCGCCCCGCACGGCCCGTACGCCGGGTCGCCGCCCTCGCCACCGCCGGGCCGGCCGCCGCGACCGCCGAAGCGGCCCAAGGAGCGGTCCCCGCTCGGCGCGATCACGTTCTCGCTGATCTTCCTGGCGCTGGGCGTGGTGGCCATGCTCGACCTGCTCGACGTCTTCCCGGTCGGCGCCGCCGGCTACTTCGCCGCGGTGCTCGCCACCATCGGCCTCGGCCTGCTCGTGGGCACCTGGTTCGGCCGGGCCCGCTGGCTCATCGCCCTCGGCCTGGTGACCGCGGCGGCGCTCGGCATCGCCACCGTCGCCGAGTCCTACGACCGGGTGCGCGGCATCGACGGCAACGTCACCTGGGCGCCGACCGACCTGCGCGACCTGGCCGACCGGTACGAGAACAACCTCGGTGACGCCGTACTCGACCTGCGTGGGATCAACTTCGACAAGCAGGACGTGCAGGTGACCCTCGACGTGAACCTCGGCAACGCCACAGTGGTCGTACCGCCGGACGTGGACGTGACAACCGTCGCCGAGGTGAACGCCGGTGACGCCTCGGTCTTCGGCAAGCGCAGCGGCGGGCTCGGCAACCGCCAGTGGGAGAGCACCGACACCGGCGCCGACGGCCCCGGCGGGGGCAAGCTGCGCCTCTACATCCACGTGAACGCCGGCAAGCTGGAGGTGACCCGATGAAGGCGCACCGCACCGACATCGTGTCGTTCGCTTTCGGACTCGTCTTCCTCGGCCTGTCCGTCTGGTGGCTGCTGGCCCGCATCCTCGGGCTGTCCGTACCTCCGGTCGGCTGGTTCCTGGCCGGCGGCCTGGTCCTGATCGGGTTGCTCGGGCTGATCGGCGCGCTGCGCTCGGGGCGGGCCGCGGAGCAGCCCGCGCCGCCGGAGGCGACGGTCTCCGCGCCGTACCGGGACGACAGCCCGGCCGGCGACGGCGAGACGACGTCCGACGTGGCCGACGAGTGGGCCACCGAGGCGACGACCGACGACGCGGGGCCCGCCACCCGCGAGATGCCGGCGGTGGACCCGCCGGCGGACGAGACACGCGAGGAACGGCGTACGCCGGGCGACCCGGCCTGACCGCGCCACTGCGGGGCCCTCGGAACGCGGCCTATGCTGGTCGGCGGAGATCTCGCCTCCGCCGGCCGGCCCGCGCACCCGACCACGCCGGAGCCGCCGGTCGGGACGCCGGAGAGCCGCCGCCCGTCCGTCCGCTACCTCGTCAGGAGCCCGCCCGACATGACCCAGTCCCCCGCCGTGCGCGTCACCGGTCCCTCCGGTGCGGTCCGCATCGGCGAGCGCGCCGCCCGCACGCTCGTCAGCGAGTTCGCCCGGCGTAACGACCCGAAGGCCGGCCTGCTGGTCGGCGCGACTCCGGAGTCCGCGGTGCTGGCCGCGGCGATCGAGGCGCTGCTACCCGGCGACCGGCTCACAGTGGTGCCGGCGGAGGGCGCCGCGGCGGCCGCGCTGCGGGAGCACGTCACCGCGCAGGGCCGTTGGGTCGCCGACCGGGTACGGGTGGTCGACACCCTCGCCGAGGCGGACGCCGCCGCCGTGGTGGTCGTCGCCGAGCCGTTCACCGGCACCGCCGAGCAGGCGCGTGCCGCTGTGGACGGGCTGACGAAATACCTGGCCGACGGCGCGGTGCTGAGCGTCGCCGCGCCGCTGTTCCGCACCGAGGGCGCGGACGGCGAACTGGACCGGCAGGGCGTGCTGCACGGCGTACGCACCGACCTGGTGCTGCGCAACACCCCGCCGGTACGCGTGCACCACCTGCGGTTCACCCCGGCGCCGGTCGCGCTCGCGGCCTCGCTGTCCCCGGCGTACCGGCCGTCGAGCGTGCCGCTGACCCGGGGCATGCACATCGACTCGAACGGGGTGGCCGCCGCCGGCATCACGCTCGGCCTGGCCGCCCTGGCCCGGGCCGCCCGCCCGAAGTCGAAGCTCTGGCTGCTGCCGACGCTGGCCGCCGCGCCGGTGGCCGCGTTCTTCCGGGACCCGGAGCGGGACGTGCCGGAGGACCCGTCGGCAGTGGTCGCCTCGGCGGACGGCCAGGTGCTCTCCGTGCAGCGCCTGCAGGACGAGCGCTTCGGCGACGGCGAGTGGCTGCGGATCGCGGTGTTCCTGTCCGTGCTGGACGTGCACGTCAACCGCGCCCCGGTGGCCGGCAAGGTGGTCGACTACTTCGTCGCCGACGGCGGGTTCGTCAACGCCATGAAGCCTGATGCCGAGCACAACGTGGCGGCGTACACGGTGCTGGACACCGACCACGGCACCGTGGTCGTGGCGCAGCGCACCGGGCTGATCGCCCGCCGGATCGTGCAGCGGGCGCCGGTCGGTTCGCTGCTGGCCCGGGGTGAGCGCTTCGGCCTGATCCGGTTCGGTTCGCGTACCGACGTCTACCTGCCGGCCGACGCGGCGGACCCGCTGGTCGGTCCGGGCGACAAGGTGGTCGGCGGCGCGACGGTGATCGCCCGCTGGCGCTGAACGCCGGACACGAAGAAGGGGCGCCGCTGCGGCGGCGCCCCTTCTGTCGTTCTCGGATCAGGCGGTACGGCGCTGGTGCAGCCAGAGCAGCGGCCCGCTGACCAGGTAGCCCACCACCACGAGGGCGAACGTGAGCCGGATGTCGACGAGCGCGCCGATCACCGGGGCCAGCCAGAGCCACGGCGGCAGCTTCAGCAGCCGGGCGAGCTTGGCGTACGGGAAGCTCGACACCATGGCGAAGGCGAGCAGCGCCACGCCGGCCACCATCACCAGGCCGGGGACCGGCACGCCGATGGCCACGGTCAGGGCCAGCACTGCCGCCGCCATGGTGGTCGGCACACCGCAGAAGAAGCGGCCGTCCTTCGGCGAGACGTTGAACCGGGCGAGCCGGATCGCCGCGCAGGCGGCGACGAGCGCGCAGGAGACCGCGGCGGCCGCCGGGGGCACCGAACCGGCCAGCGAGGCGTAGACCACCACCGGCGCGGCGAGGCCGAAGGAGCACATGTCGGCGAGCGAGTCCATCTGCGCGCCGAACGGGCTGGCCACGCCGAGCTTGCGGGCCAGCGCGCCGTCGAGGCCGTCGAACGCGACGCACGCGATCAGGCAGATCGCGGCGATCTGCACGTCACCGCGCATGGCCAGGAAGATGGCCAGCATGCCGAGCATGAGGCTGCTCAGCGTGCACGCGTTGACGAGCGCGAACTTGACCCGGCGGGCGGCGGTGCGCTCACCCGGCAGGAGCGGGATCGACATCGCCGATGACTCGTCGTCGACCGGGGCGGCCGGGGCGAGCGCCGGGCTGACCGGGCGTACCACCTCGATGTCGGTGTCGAGCCGGCCGTAGCGGAGACGCTGGCGGTCTGCGTAACGGTGGTCGGGGGTGACCAGGTCGGTCCCCGGAACGGCCGCGCCGTCCCGGCGGCCCACCCGGACCAGCAGCACCTGGCGGGCGAACGTGCTGCTGCGGCGCAACCGGCCCGCCCAGCGACGCCCTGCGGGGCGCGGACTGTCAGTCGTACGACGCCGGCGCCATGGGGCTCTCGGCACGTTTCCTCCATCACCGGATCGGCTGGCCGCCCTCGACGGGGCGGGTGTCCGGCTGTCTCGTGCCGGACCTTTCGGGTCCGGCAGCCCTTTTGCGGAGTACACCATTGCACAGGGAACAGGGGCTTGGCGATAGCTGCCGGCGGTACTTATATCTCCCTTAACCGCACGAACCGCTCAATCATTCCCATCTCGGGCTTCAACGTCCGTTTTTGTCGGCCAACCCTTCCTTCCGACTGTACCGGAGGTCACCCAGGGCGGCTCGGCGAGCGATTCACCTCACCCGCTGCCCGGTGGCGCGGGCCGCCACATCGGTCATCGACAGGCCGCCGACCTGCTCCGGCGCGAACCAGGCCGCCCGGGCGGTGGAGCCACCGGCCAGCTCGGTCACCACCGCCTCGGTCGGCGCGTCCACGCGTACCCGGTAGATCACCCGGATGCCGTGCCAGTCCAGCGGCCGGCCCTCCGGGCCGAGCGCGGCCGGGTTGTGCAGGTTGTCCACCGCCATCAGGTCGACCACCCGGCCCAGCTGTCCGGCCTCCTCGACCAGCTCACGCAGCAGCCCGGTGGCCGGCTGCTCGCCGTGGTCGGTGCCGCCGCCGGGCAGGTGCCAGCGGCCCGCGCCCGGGTAGCCGTCGGCGATCATGGTGAGCAGCACCCGGTCGGCCGGATCGGTGACCAGCCCGTACGCGGCGAAGCGCTGCCGTCGGTCGACGGCCGGCCCGGCCGGGTCGACGGGCAGCCCGCGGGGCATGTCGGCCGGCAGCGGAGTCACCGGCAGGCCGAGCAGCTCGGCGGTGAACACCATCAGCGGGAGGCTCGCCGCCTCCTGCGGGGTGAACCAGCCCACCTCGTCGGTGCCGCCGGCGGGCTCGGGTCGCAGCCGCCCGCCGCGCGCCTCGACGTCGAAGATCAGCCGGTCGGTGTGCATCGCGACGTTCTCGGCGCGGAACGCGGTCACGTCGGCGACGGCGGCCCGGATCGCGCCGGGCGCGACGGTCAGCCCGGTCTCCTCGGCGAACTCGCGGACCACCGCGTCGGCCGGGTGTTCCGCGTGCTCGACGCCACCGCCGGGCAGCTGCCACACCCCCGGGTACGGGCACTTCGCCGAGCCACGCGCCAGCAGCACCCGCCCCTCGGAGTCCCGCAGCATCCCGTACGCCCCGACCCGCCGCTGCTGCTCCACCCGCACCACTCCCCCGCACCCGAGCGCCCCACTCCGTCGATCATGAGGTTAGCGGTACCGGCGCGGACATTTCCCGCCGTCAACTTCATGATCGCCGGAGTGGGGCGCGGGTGTGAGCGGGGTGGATCTAGAGGAGGTGGGCGGCCTGGACCGCCTCGGCGGTCACCTCGGTGAGGCGATCGGTGGGCAGAGCGCCCAGCTCCTCGCGGCGGAACCAGCGGGCCTCGCAGGTGGAGCCGCCGACGTCGGCCACCGTGGGCGGCGCCGGCTGGTCCACGACCACGCGGTAGAAGGCGCGTACGCCGTGCCAGTCGATCGGGTAGCCCTCCGGGCCGAGCGAGGCCGCGTCCCGGTGGCTGGCCACGCCGAGCAGCTCGACCAGGCGGCCGGTCTGCCCGGTCTCCTCGACCAGCTCCCGGATCAGCGCCGCGCCCGGCTGCTCGCCGTAGTCGGTGCCGCCGCCGGGCAGGTGCCAGCAGCCGGCGCCCGGGTAGCCGTCGGACACCCGGGTCAGCAGCACGCGCTCCTCCGGGTCGGTCACCACCGCGTACGCGGCGAAGCGCTGCGCCCGGTGCAGCCCGTCCGGGCCGGGTACGGCGTAGAACGAGGGGAACTCGGGCACCTCCTCCGGCACGATGTCGGCGCTGGAGGTGGGCAGGCCCAGGGCGCGCGCGGTGAACGACCGCAGCGGCAGCTCCCGGGCCTCATCGAGGGTGAACCAGCGGGCCAGGTCGGTGGGGCGGTCGACCCGCTCGGTGAGCGTCCCGCCGCGTACCGAGACGGTGTAGAGGAGGCGGTCGGTGTGGATCGTGATGCGCCGCTCGGGCAGCGCCCGCATGTCGGCGAGCACGTCCTGAAGGCCGGCGACCGCTACCGAGAGCCCGGTCTCGGCCGCGGTCTCCCGGACGACTGTGTGCTTGGGGTCCTCACCGTGGTCGACCGCTCCTCCGGGGAGCGACCAGGTGCCGGGGGTGCCGGAGCGCTCCGATGCGCGGACCAGCAACACTCGGCCGTTTGAATCAGCACAAACTGCGTATGCCGCGATCCTGCGAAGCGGCTCCAGCGAGGTGGTCACGGGGTCAAATTCTCCCCGGAGCGGGTTACCGGGATCGAAAAGAGTCAGATTCCTGACTCTTCGCTGGCGTCTCAGGGATGCGTCAGGGTAGGGCTCCGGGCGGTCACCGAGGTCGTCCGCCGCGACGCGCGGGACCGTGGAGACATGACCTCTCCGAATCCCTCCCACGCCCCGTACAAGCAGCTCCGCCGCCCGGTCAGCGACCGCATGATCGCCGGCGTGGCGAGCGGCCTCGGCCGCTACTTCGCCGCCGACCCCACACTGATCCGGGTGATCTTCGCGACCGCCACGGTGCTCACCGGCGGGCTCGCCGCGCTCGCGTACCCGATCATGTGGTTCCTGATGCCCGAGGAGCCGGCCGGCGCGCCCGCCTGGCCGCACCCGCCGGGCACCGCGCCCGGGTGGCCGCCGGTCCCGCCGGCCGGGCCGGACGCCGGACCGCCGCCCGCGGCCTGAGCGGCGTCACTCCCACTCGATGGTGCCCGGCGGCTTGCTCGTCACGTCCAGGACCACGCGGTTGACCTCGGCGACCTCGTTGGTGATCCGGGTGGAGATCCGGGCCACCACGTCGTAGGGCAGCCGGGACCAGTCGGCGGTCATCGCGTCCTCGCTGGAGACCGGGCGCAGCACCACCGGGTGACCGTAGGTGCGCCCGTCACCCTGCACCCCGACGCTGCGGACGTCGGCCAGCAGCACCACCGGGAACTGCCAGACGCCCCGGTCCAGGCCGGCAGTGGTCAGCTCCTGCCGGGCGATCAGGTCGGCCTTGCGGAGCACGGCGAGACGCTCCTCGTCGACCGCGCCGATGATCCGGATGGCCAGGCCCGGGCCGGGGAACGGGTGCCGCCAGATCATCGCCTCGGGCAGGCCCAGCTCCAGGCCGATCGTGCGAACCTCGTCCTTGAACAGCGTGCGCAGCGGCTCGACCAGCGAGAACTTCAGGTCCTCGGGGAGGCCGCCGACGTTGTGGTGACTCTTGATGTTGGCGGTGCCGGTGCCGCCGCCGGACTCCACCACGTCCGGGTAGAGCGTGCCCTGCACCAGGTATTCCACGTCGCCGTGCGCCRCGATCTCCCGGGCGGCGGCCTCGAAGACCCGGATGAACTCCCGGCCGATGATCTTGCGCTTCTGCTCCGGGTCGGTCACCCCGGCCAGCGCGCCGAGGAACCGCTCCCGGGCGTCGACCACCTTCAGCTTGATGCCGGTGGCGGCGACGTAGTCCTTCTCGACCTGCTCGGCCTCACCGGCCCGCAGCAGGCCGTGGTCCACGAACACGCAGGTGAGCTGGTCGCCCACGGCACGGTGCACGAGCGCCGCGGCGACCGCCGAGTCGACGCCGCCGGAGAGGCCGCAGATGACCTCCTTGTCGCCGATCTGCTCGCGGATCCGGGCGACCTGCTCGTCGATGATGTTCGACGGCGTCCACGTCGGTTCGATGCCGGCGATGTCGTACAGGAAGCGGGTGAGCATCTCCTGGCCGTGCGCGGTGTGCCCGACCTCCGGGTGGAACTGCACACCGGCGCGGCGGCCGGCCAGGTCCTCGAACGCGGCGACCGGGGCGCCCGCCGACTCGGCGGTGACGGTGAAGCCCTCCGGCGCCTCGGTGACGCAGTCGCCGTGGCTCATCCAGACCGGCAGGTCGGCCGGGAGGTCGCGCAGCAGCACGCCGGGCTCGGTCAGGCGCGGGCGCAGCGGGGTGCCGCCGTACTCGCGGTTGCCGGTGCGCGCGACGGTGCCACCGAGCGCCTGGGCCATGGCCTGGAAGCCGTAACAGATGCCGAAGACCGGCACGTCGGCGGTGAACACGCCGGCGTCGATCTGCGGCGCGTCCGGCGCGTACACGCTGGCCGGACCGCCGGACAGGATGATCGCGGCGGGGTTCTTCGCCAGCATCTCGGACACCGGCATGGAATGCGGGACGATCTCCGAGTAGACCTTCGCCTCGCGGACACGGCGCGCGATGAGCTGGGCGTACTGGGCTCCGAAGTCCACCACGAGGACGGGGCGAGGCGTGCTCATGTGCGCAAAGCCTACCGACAGTCACCGGGCGCGCGGACGCGCCCCGGCGGTGTGGCGGGGTGAATGTGTTAACAGGGGCCCCTTCCTCTACCGGAGGCGTTAAGAAGGGGCCCTTCCTTTCACCGCAGGGCGGCGGGGGCGTGCGCGGGGACGGCGGGCCGCCGCGGCGGGACCGGCGCGACCCGGGTGTACGCCGACCCGAGCGCCGGGCGCGGGTCCGCCTCGCCCTTGTTCGGCCAGTACGACATGGCCCGCTCGGCCTGCGCGGTGATCGTCAGCGACGGGTTGACGCCCAGGTTCGCCGAGACCGCCGCGCCGTCCACCACGTGCAGCCCCGGGTGGCCGTACACCCGGTGCCAGGGGTCGATGACGCCCTCGTCCGGGGAGGCGCCGATGACCGCGCCGCCGAGGATGTGCGCGGTGACCGGGATGTTGAACGGCTCGGTGACCGCCCCGCCCGGGGTGCCGCCGATCTCCTCGGCGAGCAGCCGGGCCGCCGTGTTGCCGGCCGGGATCCAGGTCGGGTTGGGCGCGCCGTGGCCGGGGCCGGAGACCAGCCGGCCCCGGCGGTAGCGGGTGGTCAGCGAGTTGTCGACCGACTGCATGACGAGCGCGATCACGGTGCGCTCGGACCAGCGGCGTACCGACAGCATCCGCGCCGCCAGCAGGGGCTGCCGGACGATGCTGCCCAGCCAGCGCCGGGCGCGGCGGGGACCGCCGTCTACCAGCAAGGACTGGAGCAGGCCCATCGCGTTGGAGCCCTTGCCGTACCGGACCGGCTCGATGTGGGTCTGCGGGTCGGGGTGGAACGAGCTGGTGATCGCCACCCCCTCGGTGAAGTCGAGGCCGCGCTTCCGGGCCGCGCCGGGCGCCACCGAGGCGCCGAGGATGGCCTCGGAGTTGGTGCGGGTCAGCTCGCCGAGGCGGGGCGAGAGCGCCGGCAGCGCGCCGGTCGCCATCATCTCGTGCAGCAGCCGCTGGGTGCCGAGCGCGCCGGCCGCGAAGACGACCTGGTCGGCGTGGATCACCTCGCGCCGCTTGCGCAGCCACGCGCCGGTGCGTTCGGTGTGCACCGCGTACCCGCCGGCCGGGTCGGGGCGCACGGCGGTGACGGTGGTCAGCGGGTGCACCTGCACGCCGAGCCGCTCGGCCAGCCAGAGGTAGTTCTTCACCAGCGTGTTCTTGGCGCCGTGCCGGCAGCCCGTCATACAGGACCCGCAGTGGCTGCACCCGGTGCGGTCCGGCCCGGCCCCGCCGAAGTACGGGTCGGCCACCCGCTCGCCCGGCCGCCCGATGTGCACGCCGACCGGCGTCGGGTGGTAGGTGTGCGCCACCCCCATCCGCTCGGCCACCGCGCGGACGGCCCGGTCCGCGCGGGTGTCGATCGGGTACGTGGTGACGCCGAGCATCCGCTTGGCCTGGTCGTAGTGGCGGGCCAGCTCGTCGCGCCAGTCGGTGATGTCGCGCCACTGCGGGTCGGCGTAGAACGCGTCGAGCGGCTCGTAGAGCGTGTTCGCGTAGACGAGCGAGCCGCCGCCCACCCCGGCGCCGGAGAGCACGAGCACGCCGCCGCCGGCCTTGCGGTCGGCCGAGCGCAGCAGCGTGATCCGCTGGAGCCCGAAGCAGCCGAGCCGGGGCGCCCAGAGGAACCGTCGCGCCCGCCAGGACGTACGCGGGAACTCGTCGTCGGCGAAGCGCCGCCCGGCCTCCAGGACGCCGACCGAGTAACCCTTCTCGGCCAGCCGCAGCGCGGTGACGCTGCCGCCGAACCCGGACCCGATGACGACCACGTCGTAGCGCATGGACGCATCATTACCGACGAGTAGCTATAGCGCCAACGAGACCTTTTCGCACATCATGCAGAGCGCTCGATCGCCGGGATTCCCACCACTGCAACCTCTGGGCCCTCCTGGCGCGTCGAATCACACGGGGAGGCACGAACGTGACGAGACGACGCCTGCTGGGCCTGGCCGCGCTGGTGGCCGCGCTGCTGGTCGCCACCGGAGCGGTGGTGACCACCCGGCTGGTGGCGAACCGTCCGGCCGCCCCGGCCGCCGGCCCGAGCACCACGCCACCGGCCTCGCCGACGCCCGCCCCGACCACCGCCAGCCCGACACCGCCGCCCGGCGCCGACCTGAAAGGCCCGCTCAACCTGCTGCTCGTCGGCGTCGACACCCGGGTCAGCATCCCCGGCTGG
Source organism: Micromonospora sp. II (assembly GCF_001709195.1). Classification (NCBI taxonomy): domain Bacteria; kingdom Bacillati; phylum Actinomycetota; class Actinomycetes; order Micromonosporales; family Micromonosporaceae; genus Micromonospora; species Micromonospora sp. II. Next base: position 17,268 of record NZ_LYXF01000015.1, read on the forward strand.
GAGCCGCACGCCGACGCGGTGCTGCTGCTGCACGTACCCGCCGGGCTGGACCGGGCGTACCTGTTCTCGCTCCCCCGCGACCTGGTGGTGGACATCCCCGCCTACCCGAAGGCGCGCTACCCGGGCGGCCGGACCAAGCTCACCCACGCGATGAGCTACGGCAGCCGGGTGCCGGGCGACAAGGGCAACCCCAGCACCGCCCAGGGGTACGAGCTGCTGCGCACCACCGTCTCCCGCTACACCGGGCTGCGCATCGACGCCGGCGCGGTGATCACGTTCGGCGGCTTCGACAAGCTGGTGGACACGCTCGGTGGGGTCGACCTCTACGTGGACCAGCGGGTCGAGTCCCGGCACCGCCGCCCCGACGGCACCATGCGGACGCTGACCGGCGGCGGCTACACCGGGCCGCAGATGGTCTACGAGAAGGGCACCCGCCACCTGACCGGCTGGCAGGCGCTGGACTACGCGCGGCAGCGCTACACCGCGGGCGGCGACTACACCCGGCAGCGGCACCAGCAGCAACTGCTCCGGGCGCTGGCCCGCAAGATCGTCGACCAGGGCACCGCGCGCGACCCGCAGCGGGTCGAGCAGGTGGTCGCCGCGCTCGGCAAGACCCTGGTGTACGCCGGAGGCGGCCGCAACCTGGTCGACTTCGCGTACGCCCTCGGTGGCCTGCCCGCCGACCGGCTCACGCTCGTCGTGCTGCCCGGCGCCGGGGTGAGCAGCGGCGGCGCGTACCGGGGCGAGCAGCTCAAGCCGCTGGGCCGCGACTTCCTCACCGCGCTGCGCGACGGGCGGGCCGACGCCTTCCTGACCGCCCACCCGTCGCTGCGCGTCAAGAACTGAGGACCTACAGCGGTTTCGGGGCGGGCGGGCGCTCGGTGCCGTACAGCCACGGGTCGAAGACCTTCGCCAGCTTCTTGCCCGAGACCCGCTCGGCCAGCGCGACGAAGTCGGCTGTGGTGGCGTTGCCGTTCTTCCGCTCCGCCGCCCAGGTACGCAGGACGGTGAAGAACGCGGTGTCGCCCACCGCCACCCGCAGCGCGTGCACAGTCATCCCGCCCCGGTCGTAGACCGAGCGGCTGAACAGGTTCTCCACCCCCGGCTTGCCCGGCGGYGTCCGCCACACCTGCGAGCCGGCGTTCGCGTACTTCTGCTCGAACGTGCGCTGCACTGTGGTCGAGCCGCTGTGCTCGGCCCACAGCCACTCGGCGTACGTGGCCAGCCCCTCGTTGAGCCAGATGTCCTGCCAGCGCTGGATCGACACGCTGTTGCCGTACCACTGGTGGGCCAGCTCGTGCGCGACCACGCCGGTGTTGTCGCCCTGCCGGAAGAAGCTGGCCGAGTAGACCGGACGGCTCTGCGTCTCCAGCGCGTACCGGATCCGGTCGTCGTCGATCACCACGCCGCCGTACGAGTCGAACGGGTACGGCCCGAAGACGCTCTCCAGGTAGTCGGCGACCTCGACGGTACGCGCGATCGACCGGTCCGGGGCGCCCTGGGGCAGCTGGGTGGTGACCGCGCTGTACACCGGCCGCCCCTTGTGCTCGCCGGTGGTGACCCGGAACTTCCCGATCGCCACGGTGGTCAGGTAGCTGGCCGCCGGCGCGCCCTCCGACCATTTCCAGGTGGTCCAGTCGCCGCTTGTCGACTTCCCCTTCGGCACGCCGTTGGAGACCGCCGTCAGTCCCTTCGGGACGGTGATCTCGAAGTCGTAGGTCGCCTTGTCCGACGGGTGGTCGTTCACCGGGAACCAGGTGCTCGCCGACTCCGGCTGACCGAGCGCGATCGCCCCGTCCGAGGTGTGCAGCCAGCCGCCCTCGCCCAGCGACTCGGTACGCAGCGGCTCCGGCCGCCCGTCGTACCGGATCTCGGCGGTGAACCCGTTGCCGGAGGTCAGCCCGGTGGCCGGGGTGACCACCAGTTCGTTGCCGGTACGGCTGTGCCGGGCGGCGGCGCCGTCCACAGTCACCGAGCGGACGGTCAGCCCGGCCAGGTCCAGGTTGAACGCGGACAGGTCGGCGGTCGCGGTGGCCCGCATCGTGGTGGTGCCGCTGAGCTTGTCCGTCTCCGGGTCGTAGCGCACCTTCACGGTGTAGTGCGCGACGTCGTAGCCACCGTTGCCGTAGCTCGGGAAGTAGGGGTCGCCCGCGCCGGCCGCGCCCGCCGCGAAGCTGCGCGTGGCCGCTGGGCCGGCAGTGGTGGGAGACGCCGGTCCCGGGTCCGGCTCGGCCGAGCCGCAGCCGGCCACCAGCAGCGTCGTGCAGGCCAGCAGCCCGAGCCGTCGTCGTCCGCCGCGCCGCGTCATCGCCTCGATCCCTCCGGGGTCCCGAACAGCGGCCCCGCCCACGGGCCGCTCCGCCCGCGGCAGCCTACCCAGCGGCGGTCACGCCCACGTCACGGCAGTCCCGGTGGCGTCGCGCCGACCAGCCAGGCGTCCAGCAGCGTCCGCAACGGCCGCCCCGACGTGCGTTCGGCGTACCCGACGAAGTCGGCGGTGGTGACGTTGCCGTTGCGGTGCTGCGCCAGCCAGCCGCGCAGCACCCGGTAGAACGTCTCGTCGCCGACCGCGCGGCGCAGCGCGTGCACCGCGAGCGCGCCCCGCTGGTAGACCGCGTCGCCGAACATCCCGGACCGGCCCGGGTCGACAGTGGGCTTCGACCAGTCGGTGTCCGCGTACCGCTCGGCGACTGTCTGCGCCACCGTCCGGCCGCCGTCGTGCTCGGCCCAGAGCCATTCGGCGTACGTGGCGAAGCCCTCGTTGAGCCAGATGTCGCTCCACCGGGCCACCGATACGCTGTCGCCGAACCACTGGTGGGCCAGCTCGTGCGCGACCACTTCGGTGTTCGGGCGGTCGCCCCGGAAGAAGCCCGGCCCGTAGACCGGCCGGCTCTGCGTCTCCAGCGCGTACCGGATGCGCTCGTCGGCCACCACGATCCCGCCGTACGCCTCGAACGGGTACGGGCCGAAACGCTCGGCCAGGAAGTCGGCGATCTCGCCGGTGCGGGCCACCGACGCAGCGGCCGGCCCGTCCGCGGGCAGCGCCTCGGCGACGGCGGTGACCAGCGGCTTGCCCGCGTGCGTCCCGGTGCTGACCCGGTAGTCGCCGATCACCAGCGTGCTCAGGTAGCTGGCCATCGGCGCGCGCTCCGACCAGCGCCAGGTGGTCCATCCGCCGCTTGAGGTCTTGCCCTCCGGCACGCCGTTCGCGAGCGCGGCGAGCCCGTCCGGCACGGTGATCGTGAAGTCGTAGGTCGCCTTGTCCGACGGGTGGTCGTTGACCGGGTACCAGGTGCTCGCCGACTCCGGCTGGCCGAGCGCGATCGCGCCGTCCGGTGTGGCGTGGAAGCCGCCGTCGCCGAGTTCGGCGTTCGGCAGCGGTTGCGGCACCCCGCCGTACGTCACCTCGACGGTGAGCCGCTTTCCCGACGGCAGCCCGCGCGGCGGGGTGACGATCAGCTCGGCGCCGTCGTGGCGGTGCTCGGCCGCCTCCCCGTCCACCCGGACCCGCTCGACGTCCAGCCCGGCCAGGTCGAGCTGGAACCGGGACAGCGCACGGGTGGTGGTGGCGGTCAGCGTGGCGGTGCCGGCGAGCCTGTCGCCGGCCGGGTCGTAGCGCACGTCGAGCGCGTAGTGGCCCACGTCGTAGCCGCCGTTGCCGGCCCCCGGCACGTACGGGTCACCGGCGTCCGCCGCGCCCGGCCGGAACCCGTTGTCGTCGCCGCCCGTGCATCCGCTCACCGCGAGCGCCGCCGCCAGCCCTGCCGCCCAGATCCGCCCCCGTCTCACCCGGCGAGCCTAGACGCGCGACGGCGCGGGCGGGGCCGGAACACGTCCGGGCCGCCGCCCGCGCCGTCATGCGGTGCTCAGCCGGTGCTCAGCGGTCGAGGACCAGCCCGACCTTCTGGAACTCCTTGAGGTCGCGGTAGCCGCACTTGGCCATCGCGCGGCGCAGGCCGCCGAAGAGGTTGAGCTGGCCGTCCGGCTCGTCGGCCGGGCCGAACAGCAGCTTCTCCATCGAGCCGAGCGGCTCGCCGGCCACCTCGAACGCGCCCCGGGGCAGCGACGGGTGGCTGGCCGCGGAGTGCCACCAGGCGCCACCGGCCGGCGCCTCCTCGCAGAGCGACAGCGGCTCGCCGAGCATCACCGCGTCCGCGCCGCAGCCGAGCGCCTTGGCGATGTCGCCGGAGGTCTGCATGTCGCCGTCGGCGATCAGGTGCACGTACCGGCCGCCGGTCTCGTCCAGGTAGTCGCGGCGAGCAGCGGCGGCGTCGGCGATCGCGGTGGCCATCGGCACCCGGATGCCGAGCACCGACTCGGTGGTCGACCAGTCGTCGCCGCCGATGCCCACGATCACACCGGCCGCGCCGGTACGCATCAGGTGCAGCGCGGTCTTGTAGTCGGTGCAGCCGCCGACGATGACCGGCAGGTCGAGGTCGGCGATGAACTCCTTGAGGTTCAGCGGCTCGTCGGTGGTGGAGACGTGCTCGGCCGAGACGAGCGTGCCCTGGATGACCAGGATGTCCACGCCGGCGTCGAGGATCACCGGGGCCAGCGCGAGCGTGTGCTGCGGCGAGACCCGCACCGCCACCGTGCCGCCGCCCTCGCGCAGCTCGCGTACCCGCTCGGCGATCAGGTCGGGCCGGATCGGCTCGGCGTAGACCTCCTGGAGGCGCTTGGTCGCCCGCGCGTCCTCGCCGAGACCGGCCAGTTCCTCCAGCACCTTGGCCGGGTTCTCGTACCGGGTCCAGAGGCCCTCGACGTTGAGCACGCCGAGGCCGCCGAGCTGGCCCAGCCGGACCGCCGAGGCGGGGCTCATGGTCGCGTCCGAGGGGTGGCCGACGCAGGGGATGCCGAACTGGTACGCGTCGAGCTGCCACGCCGTGGAGACGTCGTCGACGTCCCGGGTGCGGCGGCTCGGCACGATGGCGATGTCGTCCAGGTGGTAGCCGCGCTGCGCGGTCTTGCCCAGCCCGATCTCGACCACGTCACGCATGAGGGACTCCAGGTGGTTGGGGGTGGTGGGTCAGCGGGAGTGGTAGTTGGGCGCCTCGACCGTCATCTGGATGTCGTGCGGGTGGCTCTCCTTGAGCCCGGCCGCGGTGATCCGGATGAGCTGGCCACGCCGGTGCAGCTCCGGGATGCTCTCCGCGCCCACGTACCCCATGGCGGCGCGGAGGCCGCCGATGAGCTGGTGGGCGACGGCGGACAGCGGACCCCGGTAGGGCACCTGGCCCTCGACGCCCTCCGGGACCAGCTTGTCCTCGGCGAGCACGTCCTGCTGGAAGTAACGGTCCTTGGAGTAGGACTTGCCCTGGCCACGCGACTGCATCGCGCCGAGCGAGCCCATTCCCCGGTACGCCTTGTACTGCTTGCCGTTGATGAAGATCAGCTCGCCGGGGCTCTCCTCGCAGCCGGCCAGCAGGCTGCCGAGCATCACCGTGTCGGCGCCCGCGACGAGCGCCTTGGCGATGTCGCCGGAGTATTGGATGCCGCCGTCACCGATCACCGGCACGCCGGCCGGGCGGGCGGCACGGGCCGCCTCCATGATCGCGGTGATCTGCGGTACGCCGACCCCGGCCACGATCCGGGTGGTGCAGATGGCGCCCGGGCCGACGCCCACCTTCACGCCGTCCGCGCCGGCCTCGACGAGCGCCTTCGCGCCCGCGTACGTGGCGATGTTGCCGCCCACGATGTCGATGCTGACGTCCCGCTTGAGCCGGGCCACCATCTCCAGCACGGCCCGCTGGTGCCCGTGCGCGGTGTCCACGATGACCACGTCCACGCCGGCGTCGACGAGGGCACGGGCCCGCTTGTAGCCGTCCTCGCCCACGCCCACCGCGGCGGCGACCCGGAGCCGGCCCGCGTCGTCCTTGGTCGCGTTCGGGTACTGCTCGCTCTTGGTGAAGTCCTTCACCGTGATCAGGCCGCGCAGCTTGCCGCCCGCGTCCACGATCGGCAGCTTCTCGATCTTGTGCTGGCGCAGCAGGCCGAGCGCGTCGTCCTTGCTCACGCCGACCGGGGCGGTGATCAGCGGGGTACGCGTCATGATCTCGCGGACCGGCGTGGCCGGGTCGGAGACGAAGCGCATGTCGCGGTTGGTGACGATGCCGACCAGCTGGCCCTGCCCGTCGATCACCGGCACGCCGGAGATGCGGTAGCGACCGCAGAGCGCGTCGACCTCGCGCAGCGTGTCGTCCGGGCTGGCGGTCACCGGGTTGGTGATCATGCCGGACTCGGAGCGCTTCACCAGGTCGACCTGGAGCGCCTGGTCCTCCACCGACAGGTTGCGGTGCAGCACGCCGATGCCGCCCTGGCGGGCCATGGCGATCGCCATCCGCCCCTCGGTGACCGTGTCCATCGCGCTGGACAGCAGCGGCACGGTCAGCTCGATGTTGCGGGTCAGGCGGGTACGGGTGTTCACCCGGCTGGGTACGACGTCCGACTCGCCCGGCTGCAGGAGCACGTCGTCGAAGGTCAACCCGAGCGGTACCACCCGGGCCGAACCGGCCGGCAGCTCGGGCAGATGGCCACCCAGCTCCCCGCCGTCGGTGCCGGCCGGGATCTCGGTGCTGGGCGAATTCTCCACGATTGCTCCCCTGAGCTGGTCGATCGGGCTGCAGCGAGGCGGCGCGCGGGGGCACCGGCAGGCGCCTGGTGACGGCGCGTCGCCTCATCGTACCCACTGGCCCGTTCCCGTCCGGGCAGCGGCGGGCCCGGGGGTAGGCCGGGCCACAGCGCGGCCTGGGGCGGGCTTTCCGGCGGCCCGGGGACTACGGTGAGGGGGTGCACGACGAGCCCATCGACCCGTTCAACGGCGACCCCGCCGATCCGGCTGCCGGTCTGCACGATCCCGGCGACGACGACGCGCTCGACCCGCTGACCGACGTCGAACGCCAGGACGTGCTGGAGGACCTCGCCGATCTGGAGATCTACCAGGCGCTGCTCCAGCCGATCGGGGTGCGCGGCCTGGTGATCGAGTGCGAGGACTGCCGCGAGCCGCACTACTTCGACTGGGACCTGCTGCGCGGAAACCTGCGCCACCTGCTCAACTCGGGGCGCCCCCGGGTGCACGAACCGGCCTACGACCCGGACCCGGACCATTACGTGAGCTGGGACTACGCCCGTGGCTACGCCGACGGCGTGCACGACACGCTCACCGAGGGCACCGACGATTCCGCGTCGGAGTGACTCCGGCCCGGGTCAGGCGACCAGGCCGGCCCGGAATCCGGCCGCCACGGCGTGTGCCCGGTCCCGCGCCCCGAGCTTGCGGAACAGCCGTCGGGCGTGCGTCTTGACCGTGTCCTCGGAGACGAACAACTCCCGCCCGATCTCCGCGTTGCTCTTGCCCTCGGCCATGCCGAGCAGCACCTGAAGCTCCCGCTCGGTCAGCCCGATGGCACCGCGCGGCGTCCGGGCCGGCCGCTGACCGGCGCCCGGGCGGGCCGCCTCCGCCGCGTCGGCCGCCGCCGGATCCTCCGCGTCCTCACCCCGCTGCACCGGCACCACTGTGGGCAGGCCGGCCGCGTCCACCGGCGCCGCCGCCGGCCAGCCGGGCCCACCCGGGGTACGCCCCGCCGACCGGGCCGGACCGCCGACCGCGGCCGCGTCCCGGGCGGTGTCCGCCACCCGGTGCCTGTTGCTCCGCCCGGGAGCGGACAGCAGCAGCAGCGCCTTGGCGACCGCGCTGGTCAGATCGTGGTCGGCGTTCTGGATCAGGCCGCGCGCTCCGGCGCTGATGGTGGCCGCCGCCGACTCCGACTCCTCGGCCCCGAGCAGCAGCACCGCCGCCTGCGGCGCGCGGGCCAGCACCCGGCGCACGAAACCGGCGCTGTCCGGCCGGGTCAGCGCGGTGTCGGCGAGCACCACGTCCACCGGGCGCTCCGCGAGCCGCAACATCACCTCCGGATCGGAGACGGCCGTCCGGACGACGCCGGACAGCCCGAGCCGCGCCGCCGCGGAGGTCAGATGCTGGGCCGCCAATGGTGTCCGAACGCACACAAGAACACTACGCACAGTGGTCTCCTCTCCGACTCAGAGCAGACCATGCGGAGGTGGGCTCGGGAGGGGGTTCCGGGCAATCATCCGAACTTTTCCGACAGATGGGGCATATGCCACCGACTGTCCGAGGTTTTCGATCACAGATGTGTGAGGCGCGGACCGCTCGGGTACCGAGGGGTTCATCCGGAACCGGCATCCCGCGCGGACCGCCGCCCGGTAGCTGGCCACGAACATTCTCCGCGGTGCCGCGCGGGAGGAGGGGTGCTGATGTCGAACGTACGTAGGCTGCCTGGACCGATCGACGAGCTCTGGGACTGGCAGCGGCTCGGGGCCTGCCGTGGCCGCGACAGCGCGCAGTTCTTCCACCCGGACGGCGAGCGCGGCTCCTCCCGGCTGCGCCGCGAGATGGGCGCCAAGTCCGTCTGCCGCGCCTGCCCGGTACGCGCCGAGTGCGCCGCCCACGCGCTCTCCGTACGCGAGCCGTACGGCGTCTGGGGCGGGTTCAGCGAGTCCGAGCGGCTGCGGCTGCTCGCGCTCGGCTGGGAGGACCTGGCCGACCGCCGCCAGACCAAGGTGGACATCGCCCGGCTGGAGGCGCGCCTCGGCCGCCCGCACAACACCGCCGTGCCGGACCAGCGCAAGGTCGCCTGACCGGCTTCACGACCCCCGACGCCGCGCCCCGGATCCCGGGGCGCGGCGTCGTGTCGTGGCCCGGGGCATCCGCTGGCCCCCGCACCCCGGCGCGGCGAAGGCCGCCGCTGGGCGACTCGCCTACCGTTTCGAATACCAGGATCGGCGTTCCAGAGGCTAGGACACCACATAGATCTTGGTATGAAACGGCCCTTATAGGGGCCGTTTCATACCAAGATCTCTCTCGTGAGCGCTCGGGAGTCTGGACTCAGGCCGGAGCCAAGCGGCGCGCACCCGATCGGCAGGCACCCGCCAGTGGCACGGGCAGGCCATCTCCCCACCGAGAGCGGTCCTCGCGACGGTGCGGGTCAGGTGACTGTGACCCTTACCGTGTGCCATCCCGTCGCGCCGTCCGGGGCGACCGGGGCGCGCTGTTCCGTCTGGGTCTCGCCGGTGCTGTCGGTCGCCCGGACCTGGAGCGTGTGCTCGCCCGGTGTGGCGTCCCACCGCCACGACCACTGCACCCACGTGTCCGCCGACACTGCCGGGGCCAGCGTCGCCTCCTGCCAGGGGCCGCCGTCCACGCGTACCTCGACGCGCCGCACGCCCCTGTGCTGCGCCCACGCCACACCGGCGACGGTCACCGGACCGGCGGCGGGACGGCTGCGGGGCCGGGGCGTGTCGATCCGGGACTGCGTCTTGACCGGGCCCTGCGCTGACCAGCCGCGCGGCACCCAGTACGCGTCGAAGTCGGCGAAGCTGGTCAGCTCCAGCTCGGTGATCCACTTGCACGCGGAGACGTACCCGTAGAGGCCCGGCACCACCATCCGCGCCGGGAAGCCGTGCTGGATCGGCAGCGGCTCGCCGTTCATGCCGACCGCGAGCAGCGCGTCCCGCCCGTCGCGCAGCACCGAGGTGGGCGTGCCGCAGGTCCAGCCGTCGACGGCGCGCCCGACCACCTGGTCTGCGCCGTCCTCCGGGTCCGCCTCGTCCAGCAGTTCCCTGATCGGTACGCCGAGCCAGCGCGCGTTGCCGATCAGGTCGCCGCCCACCTCGTTGGAGACGCAGGCGAGCGTCACGTAGCGCTCGACCATCGGGCGGGCGAGCAGGTCGTCGAAGCTCAGCTCGATCGGGTTGCGGACCCGCCCGTGGATGCGCAGCCGCCAGGTGACCGGGTCCACCTGCGGCACCACCAGCGCGGTGTCGATCCGGTAGAACTCCCGGTTCGGCGTGACGTACGGCGCGAGCCGGGACAGCGACAGGTCGGCTCCGGCCGGCAGCGGTGGGGCGGGCGCGGCCGGGGCGGGCAGCGTCACCGCGTCCCGGGCCGTCGACACGCCACGCCGGCCGGCCAGCCAGTGCCCGCCCAGCCCGGCCACCGCAGCCGCGCCGGTGAGCAGCCCGGCGCCACGCAGGAACCGTCGTCGCGACTCCGCGTCGTCGGGCCGGGCCGGCTCCCAGCCGCCCGGCGTCTCCCCCTCCCGGGCCAGCGCGGCGACCGCCGGAGGCGGGGCGGATGGCGGGGGCGACGCGGACGGCGGCTCGCTGTCCGCCGAAGCGGCCCCGTCGCGCTCCGCCGGGCCGGTCCCGGCCTGGTCGCGTCGCACGGCGTCGGACCGGTCACGCCCCGGTCGCTTCCGGTGCGCCGGGTCGGCGCTCAGCGGGCCGGCCACGAACGCCCACAGCGTCAGCGCGCCCAGTCCGCCGCCGACCAGGGAGGGCAGCGCGTCGAAGGCGTCCGCGCCGGCCCGGGTCAGCGCGGCGGCGACACCGAGCGCGGCGAACGCGGCGATGCCGGCCAGGCCGATCACCAGCCGCCGGGCCGCTGCCAGGCCCAGCAGCGCGCCGAAGACGGCCAGCAGCAGCGCCGTCCCCATCAGCAGCGCGATCTTGTCGTACGTGCCGAAGACGTCGATGGCGAGCTGCTTGAGCGACTCGGGCACCAGGTCGACGACGAGTCCGCCGACGGCGACGAGTGGAGCGGACCGGGGGCCGGTCAGGACCGCCACGGGTTCGGCGGCGCCGAGCGCCACCACGGCGGCGACGACACCGGCCGACGCCGCCCGGCGGGGGGAGAGGGTGCTCACGGGCTCCAGTCTGGTCGCCCCGCGGGCCCGGCTGCCAATCTCGTCAGCGATCCGTAAGGACATATGCGTCAGGGCACACCACCGGGTCGGCGGTGTGCCCTGACGTCGGGCGTACTCCTCGGGTCAGAAGCCCGGGCCGTGCTGGTGGCCGTGCCCGTGCGAGTGGCCGTGGCCACCGGCGGCCGGCTCCGGCTCGGCCGGCTTCTCCACCACGAGGCTCTCGGTGGTGAGCAGCAGGCCGGCGATCGAGGCGGCGTTGCTGACCGCGTTGCGGGTCACCTTCACCGGGTCGATGATGCCGGACTTGGCCAGGTCGACGTACTCGCCGGTGGCGGCGTCGAGGCCGTGGCCCCAGTCCTTGCCGACGACCTTCTGCACCACCACGTAGCCGTCGTGGCCGGCGTTCTGGGCGATCCAGCGCAGCGGCTCGACGAGCGACTTGCGCACGATCGAGACGCCGACCTTCTCGTCACCGGTGAAGCCCAGGTCGTCGTCGAGCGCCGGCAGGATCTGGGCCAGGGCGGCGCCGCCACCCGGGACCGTGCCCTCCTCGACCGCGGCCTTGGTCGCGGCGATGGCGTCCTCGATGCGGTGCTTGCGCTCCTTCATCTCGACCTCGGTGGCCGCGCCGACCTTGATCACGGCGATGCCGCCGGAGAGCTTCGCCAGCCGCTCGGCCAGCTTCTCCCGGTCCCACTCCGAGTCGGAGGCCTCGATCTCCTTGCGGATCTGGGCGACCCGGTCGGCGACCTCGGAGGCCTGCCCGCCACCGTCGACGACAGTGGTGTTCTCCTTGTCGACCACGACGCGGCGGGCGGTGCCGAGCACCTCCAGGCCGACCTGGTCGAGCTTGTAGCCCAGCTCCGGGGCGACCAGCTCGGCGCCGGTCAGGATCGCCATGTCCTGGAGCATCGCCTTGCGGCGGTCGCCGAAGCCGGGGGCCTTGACCGCGCAGACCTTGACGGTCTTGCGCAGCGCGTTGACCACGAGCGTCGACAGGGCCTGGCCCTCGACGTCCTCGGCGACGATGAGCAGCGGCTTGTTGTTCTGGAGAACCTTCTCCAGCAGCGGCAGCAGCTCCTCGATCGCCGAGATCTTCTGGGTGGTGATCAGGATGTACGGGTCCTCCAGGACCGCCTCCTGCGCCTCCAGGTCGGTGACGAAGTTCGGCGAGATGAAGCCCTTGTCGAACTGCAGACCCTCGGTCACCTCCAGCTCGGTGACGAGCGCGGAGCCCTCCTCGACGGTGATGACGCCGTCGCGGCCGACCTTCTCCATCGCCTCGGCGATCAGCTCGCCGATCGCGGCGTCCTGCGCGGAGACGGTCGCGACGTGCGCGATCGACTCCTTGCCGGCGACCTCGACGGCCTTGCCGAGCAGCGCCTCGGAGACCTTGGCGGCCGCCGCGTCGATGCCCCGCTTCAGGCCGGTCGGGTTGGCGCCGGCGGCCACGTTGCGCAGGCCCTCGCGGACCATGGCCTGGGCCAGCACGGTGGCGGTGGTGGTCCCGTCGCCGGCGACGTCGTTGGTCTTTGTCGCCACCTCCTTGACCAGCTGCGCGCCGAGGTTCTCGTACGGGTTGGTGAGCTCGATCTCCTTGGCGATGGTCACGCCGTCGTTGGTGATCGTGGGCGCACCGAACTTCTTGTCCAGGACGACGTTGCGCCCGCGCGGGCCGAGGGTGACCTTGACCGCGTCCGCGAGGGCGTTGACACCGTGCTCGAGCAGGTGCCGGGCGTCGTCCGAGAAGCTGAGGATCTTCGCCATCAGTATCCCTTCGAAGCGACGTTGCCCCGGCCCGGCGAGCCGGACCGGGGCAACGACACTGATCGGTTGCTTACTTCTCGATGACCGCGAGGACGTCGCGGGCGGAGAGCACCAGGTACTCCTCGCCGGCGTACTTGACCTCGGTGCCGCCGTACTTCGAGTAGAGGACGGTGTCGCCGACCTTCACGTCGATCGGCACGCGGTTGCCCTTGTCGTCGATCCGGCCCGGGCCGACAGCGAGGACGGTGCCCTCCTGCGGCTTCTCCTTGGCGGTGTCGGGGATCACGATGCCCGAGGCGGTGGTGGTCTCGGCCTCGTTCGCCTGGACCACGATGCGGTCCTCGAGCGGCTTGATCGCAACCTTGGTCGCGGTAGTCACGGGCATACCCTCCCGGGTACTTGGTGTCGTTGCCGGCCGGCGTGCCGACCAGCGTCAATCTGCCACATGCCACCGGGCGGGGCCGTCGTCGCGGGTGCCGGTCCGCCTGGCGCTCAACCCCCGGGCACGAGGCTCGGGCGTTGGCACCCTCAGGGTGAGAGTGCTAATCGCAGGTTATTCCTCGGCTAGCACTCCGTCAAGGAGAGTGCCAACGCGCGTCGCCCTCCGTGTCGCGCCGGAACCGGCCCGGGAGAATGGGCGCGTGGATCTCGACCTGCTCGCCGTGCTGCGTACCCCCGAGGGGTCGGCGGCGCTCGCCGCGGCCGGGCGGGTGGCCGGCGGCGACCCGCTGGCGGCGGCGGCCGCGCTGCGCTCGGCCGGGATTCCGGGCGACCTCGCCGCCGCCGCGCTGACCCAGGCCGAGCTGCGCCGCCGGGCAGCAGGCAAGTTCGGCGCGGCGGCGGCCGGGATGTTCCTCACCCGGCCCGGGCTGGAGCAGGCCACCCGCGGGGTGGTCGCCGGCCGCCGGGCCGCACGGCTGCGCGCCGCGGGCGTGACCACGCTGGCCGACCTGGGTTGCGGCCTGGGCGCCGACGCGCTCGCCGCTGCCCGCGCCGGCATCCGGGTGTACGCGGTGGAGGCCGACCCGCTGACCGCCGCGATGGCCGCCGCGAACGCCGAGGCGGCCGGGCTCGCCGATCTGGTGACAGTCGAGTGCGGCGACGCCACGGAGTTCGACGTGAGCCGCGTCGAAGGCGCGTTCTGCGATCCGGCGCGGCGGCGGGCCGGCACCGGGCGGCGCGTCTTCGACCCGAACTCCTACTCCCCGCCGTGGGACTTCGTCACCGGTCTCGCCGCGCGGGTGCCGCGCACAGTGGTGAAGGTCGCGCCGGGGCTGGACCACGCGCTGATCCCGGCGGGCGCCGAGGCGGAGTGGGTGAGCGTGGACGGCGACCTGGTCGAGGCCGCGCTCTGGTGCGGCGAGCTGGCCGGCGGCCCGCGCCGCGCCACCCTGCTGCGCGAGAAGGAAGGGCCCCTTCTTAACGCCTCCGGTAGTAAAAGGGTCCCTTCCTATCACCTCACCGGCACGGGCGCGCAGGAAGCGGAGGTGGGGCCGGTCCGGCGCTTCCTCTACGACCCGGACCCGGCGGTGGTGCGCGCGCACCTGGTCGCCGAGCTGGCCACGGACCTCGACGCCACGCTCGCCGACCCGTCGATCGCCTACCTGTACGCCGACGTGGCCCGGCCCACCCCGTTCGCCCGCTGTCTGGAGATCACCGACGTGCTGCCGTTCTCGCTGAAGCGGCTGCGCGCCCTGCTGCGGGAGCGCCGGGTCGGCCGGGTGGAGATCCGCAAGCGCGGGTCGGCGCTGGAGCCGGAGAAGCTGCGCCGTGACCTGCGGCTGTCCGGCGAGGCGGCGGCCGACCTGGTGCTGACCCGGGTGGCGGGCGACCCCACGGTGCTCGTGTGCCGGCCGGTTCCGGTCGGCGGCTGACCCGGCTCACGTTTCCAGCTCGCGGTGTCGCGGCGCGCGGGTTAGCTTGAGCCCGTGGCGGGCCCTGGCACTCCGGCGATCGCGTTGCTGAGCAAGCGGAAGATCGCCCACAGCATCCACCCGTACGACGTCTCGCCGGACGCGCCGAACTACGGCGCGCTCGTGGCCGCGGCGCTCGGGGTGGCACCGGACCGGGTGTTCAAGTCGCTGGTCACCGAGGTCGACGGCGGGCTGACCGTGGCGGTGGTGCCGGTGACCGGCGAGCTGGACCTGAAGGCGCTGGCCGCCGCGATGGGCGGCAAGCGCGCGGTGATGGCGGACCGGGCGGTGGCCGAGCGGGCGACCGGGTACGTGCGGGGCGGCATCAGTCCGCTCGGCCAGCGTAAGCGGCTACCGACAGTCGTCGACTCCTCGGCGCTGGCGCACCCGACCGTGTACGTGTCGGCGGGCCGCCGGGGATTGCAGGTGCAGCTCACGCCGACGGATCTGGTGGCGCTCACCGGGGCGGCCACGGCATCGATCGCCGCCGCCTGAGCGGGCTCGTGACGGTACGTGTGGGAGCGTTCCCGGAGCACGCTCTCCCGGCGGTGTCCCGCGGGTGACAACCGCGTTGCTGAATTGTTACCGCCGCCAACAAACTTCTGACCTCGGCAGTCTTGCGGCGCATGGGAGGCGGGGAATACGTTGCCGGACACAACAAAACATCACCACTCCCCCACCTCCGAAAGGACCCTGCACATGCGCAAGGGCTTCCTCACCTTCGCGGCCGTCGGTCTCCTCGCGACCGGCAGCATGGCCGCCTGCGGTGACAACGGCGGTTCTTCCGACGAGGCCGGCGGCTCCAACGCCAAGAAGCCGAAGATCGGCGTGATCCTGCCGGACAGCAAGTCCTCCGCCCGCTGGGAGGGCGCGGACCGCAAGTACCTCAAGGCGGCGTTCGACGCGGCCGGCGTCGACTCCGACATCCAGAACGCGCAGAACGACAAGACCGCGTTCCAGACCATCGCCGACCAGATGATCACCAGCGGCGTCAACGTCCTGATGATCGTCAACCTGGACTCCGGCACCGGCAAGGCCGTGCTCGACAAGGCCAAGTCGCAGGGCGTCGCGACCATCGACTACGACCGGCTGACCCTGGGCGGCTCCGCCCAGTACTACGTCAGCTTCGACAACGAGGCCGTCGGCAAGCTCCAGGGCGAAGGCCTGAGCAAGTGCCTGACCGACAAGGGCGTCAAGAACCCGTCGATCGCGTACCTCAACGGCTCGCCGACCGACAACAACGCCACCCTGTTCAAGAACGGGTACGACTCGGTGCTCAAGCCGAAGTTCGACTCGAAGGAGTACACCAAGGTCGCCGACGACCCGGTGCCGGCCTGGGACAACGCGCAGGCCGCCACGATCTTCGAGCAGCAGATGACCAAGGCCGGCGGCAAGATCGACGGCGTGCTCGCCGCCAACGACGGTCTCGGCAACGCGGCCATCTCGGTGCTGAAGAAGAACAAGCTCAACGGCAAGGTCCCGGTGACCGGTCAGGACGCCACCAAGGAGGGCCTGCAGAACATCCTCGCCGGTGACCAGTGCATGACCGTCTACAAGGCGGTCAAGAAGGAGGCGGACGCCGCCGCCGAGCTGGCCATCGCGCTCGCCAAGGGTGAGCGGAAGGACACCGGCCAGACGGTCAAGGACCCGGAGGGCAACCGGGACGTGCCGGCCGTGCTGCTGGAGCCCAAGGCCATCTTCAAGGACAACGTCAAGGACGTCGTGGCCGACGGCTACGTCACCAAGGAAGAACTCTGCACCGGTGCCTTCGCGAAGCTCTGCACCGACGCCGGCGTGAGCTGACCCACCCGCCTCAGGCGGCGCCGCCCGGCACGGGTTCTCCCGTGCCGGGCGGCGCCCGCGCCGGACGGGATCCGAGACCTCCCTCCGCCCAAAGGAGAACCCCGTGTCCGCAACCCCCCTGCTGGAGCTACGCGGGATCGACAAGAGCTTCGGTCCCGTCCAGGTGCTGCGCGACGTCGCCTTCGCCGCGCACCCCGGCGAGGTGACCGCGCTCGTCGGTGACAACGGCGCCGGCAAGTCGACCCTGGTCAAGTGCATCAGCGGCATCCACCCCACCGACGCCGGCGAGTTCCTCTTCGACGGCCGGCCGGTGACCATCAACAGCCCCCGGGACGCCGCCGCGCTCGGGATCGAGGTCGTCTACCAGGATCTCGCGCTCTGCGACAACCTCGACATCGTGCAGAACATGTTCCTCGGCCGGGAGAAGCGCAGCGGCATCGTGCTCGACGAGCCGACCATGGAGCAGATGGCCGCCGAGACGCTCGCCGGCCTGAGCGTGCGCACCGTGAAGTCGCTGCGCCAGCACGTGGCCAGCCTCTCCGGCGGCCAGCGGCAGACCGTCGCCATCGCCAAGGCCGTGCTCTGGAACAGCCGGCTGGTCATCCTGGACGAGCCGACCGCCGCGCTCGGCGTCGCGCAGACCGCCCAGGTGCTGGAGCTGGTGCGCCGGCTGGCCGACAACGGCCTGGCCGTGGTGCTCATCTCGCACAACATGAACGACGTCTTCGCCGTCTCCGACCGGATCGCCGCGCTCTACCTCGGCCAGATGGTCGCCCAGGTGAAGACCACCGACATCACCCACTCGCAGGTGGTCGAGCTGATCACCGCCGGCCGATCCGGCGGCCTCGGCCTCACCGGCGAGCCGGGCGGCAACGGCGCCGCGCCCGCCGACACCACCCCAGGAGCCATCCGATGACCGCCATCGTCGTGAAGAAGGAAGGCCCGGCCGGCGTCGCGCCGACACCGACCCTGAACAGCCACGTGAACAACTACTGGCGCCGGGTACGCGGCGGCGACATCGGCGCGCTCCCCGCGGTGGTCATGCTCGTGGCGCTGGCGGTGGGCTTCTCGATCGCCCGCCCGTCGTTCTTCACCGCCGGCAACCTGGCGAACCTGTTCACTCAGGGCGCGGCGGTCACGCTCATCGCCATGGGCCTGGTCTTCGTCCTGCTGCTCGGCGAGATCGACCTCTCCGCCGGCTTCGCCAGCGGCGTCTGCGCCGCGATCCTGGCCAACGTGGTCACCGTGCTCGGCTACCCCTGGTATGTGGCGGTGCTCGCCGCCGTCGTCACCGGTCTGGTGATCGGCACCGTGCTGGGCCTGCTGGTCGCCAAGGTCGGCATCCCGTCCTTCGTGGTGACGCTCGCCGGGTTCCTCGCCTTCCAGGGTGTCGTGCTGACGCTGATGGACGAGGGCGCCAACATCGCGATCCGCGACGACGTGCTCGTCGCGATCGCCAACCGCAACCTCTCCCCGGCGCTGGGCTGGGCGCTCGCCGCGGTGGCCGTCGCCGGGTACGCGGCAGTGCAGTTGCTCCGGTACCGCAACCGGGCCGCCCGTGGCCTGCTCACCGACCCGCTCACGGTGGTCGGCGCGCGGATCGCCGGCCTGGCCGTGATCCTCGGCGTGGCGGTCTACGTGCTCAACCTGGAGCGCAGCCGCAACGTGCTGATCACCTCGCTCAAGGGCGTGCCGATCGTGGTGCCGATCATCGCGGTGCTGCTGATCGTCTGGACGTTCGTGCTCCAGCGCACCAGCTACGGGCGGCACATCTACGCGGTCGGCGGCAACGCCGAGGCGGCCCGCCGGGCCGGCATCAACGTCGACCGGATCCGTATCTCCGTCTTCGTCATCTGCTCCTCGATGGCCGCCATCGGTGGCATCGTGGCCGCCAGCAGGGGCAACTCGGTCGACCCCAACACCGGGGGCAGTAACGTACTGCTCTACGCCGTCGGCGCGGCGGTGATCGGTGGCACCAGCCTCTTCGGCGGCAAGGGCCGGGTCCTCGACGCCGTGCTCGGAGGCGCGGTGGTCGCGGTCATCGACAACGGTATGGGACTGATGGGATACAGCTCGGGCGTCAAGTACGTGGTCACCGGCGTGGTGCTGCTCGCCGCGGCGACCATCGACGCGCTCTCGCGTCGGCGGGCCGCCGCGACCGGCAACCGCTGAGCAGGGGTACGGAAACACCATGGCAGTGGCAATGCGCGCGGGCCCCAGTCAGGACGAGATCCGTCGGCAGAACCTGGGCGCATTGCTCCGATACGTGCACGTCCACGGGGCCACCACCCGCGCCGAGCTGACCACCGCGCTCGGACTCAACCGCAGCACCATCGGCGCGCTGACCGCGGACCTGGCCGGCGCCGGTCTGGTCAGCGAGGGGACGCCGAAGGAGACCGGCCGGGCCGGACGACCGTCACTCGTCGTCCGGCCCGAGTCGGGGCGGGTCTACGCGTACGCGTACAGCGTCGAGGTGGACCGGCTGCGGGCCGCGCGGGTCGGACTCGGCGGTGAGGTGCTCGACCGCCGGGAGATGGACCGGCCGCGCAACCTGGTCGCCGGGGAGGCCGCCCCGCTGCTCGCCGGCGCGGTCAAGGAGATGCACCAGTCGGTGCCGCCGGACGCGATCTGCGTCGGCGCCGGCGTGGCGGTGTGCGGCATGGTCCGCCGCGAGGACGGGCTGGTCCGGCTCAGCCCCACCACCGGCTGGGTGGACGAGCCGATCGGTGCGGCGCTCGCCGTCGAGCTGGGGATAGACGTACCGATCACGGTGGGCAACGTGGCCGACGTGGCCGCGTACGCCGAGCACGCCCGGGGCGCGGCGGTCGGCTGCGACAACGTCATCTACATCTACGGCGACGTCGGTGTGGGCGCGGGCATCATCGCCGGAGGGCGGCGGCTGAGGGGGCACGGCGGCTACGGCGGCGAGGTGGGCCACATGGTGGTGGTCCGCGACGGGGTGCGCTGCGACTGCGGCCGGCGCGGCTGCTGGGAGACCGAGATCGGCGAGCACGGGCTGCTGCGCGCCGCCGGCCGGTCCGAGGCACGCGGCCGGGACGCGCTGCTCGCCGTCTTCGACGCCGCCGACCGGGGCGACGCCCGCGCGCAGACCGCGGTACGGCAAGCCGGCGACTGGCTCGGCTTCGGCGTCGCGAACCTGGTGAACATCTTCAACCCGGAGATGGTCATCTTCGGCGGCACCATGCGTGACCTCTACCTGGCCTCCGCCGCGCAGGTGCGCAGCCGGCTCAACTCCAACGGGCTGCCCGCGTGCCTGGAGCACGTGCGGCTGCGTACCCCGAAGCTGGGCGACGACGCGGCGCTGATCGGCGCCGCCGAGCTGGCGTTCGAACGACTCCTCGCCGATCCGCTGAACTGATCGGCCCGGTGATCCGTACCAGTGTGCGGACGGGCGGCCGGCTTGCGCGGCCGTCCACGACCCCGCGTACCGGTCCGGACCGAGGAGGCACCGCAACCATGGCATCGCTGGAATCCGCACGCCGCAAGCTGGCGCACCGGGTGGTACTGCTGCTCGCCGCGCTGGGCGCGGGGATCGGCGTCGTTCCCGGGACGGCGCAGGCCGCGCCCAACCCCGGCGTGCAGATGAACGCCGCCGACATGACGCTGCTCAACGGCGTACGGCTGGCCGGGCTGTGGGAGATGCCGGCCGGGCAGATGGCGGCCGAGAAGGGCCAGTCCGCCCGGGTACGCGAGGTCGGCGCGGAGATCGCCAAGCAGCACGCGGAGCTGGACCAGCTGGTGGTCGAGGCGGCCAACAAGCTCGGCGCCACCCTGCCGACGGATCCGACGGCAGAGCAGCAGGGGTGGCTGACCGAGATGCGGAACGCCACCGGCGCCCGGTTCGACCAGATCTTCGTCACCCGGCTGCGGGTCGCCCACGGCAAGATCTTCCCGGTGATCGGCGCGGTCCGGGCCAGCACCCGCGACCCGATCGTGCGGAAGCTGGCCGAGGACGCCAACAAGTTCGTCAACGACCACATGACCATGCTGGAGAGCACCGGGCTGGTGCGCTGGCAGCAGTTGCCGCCGGCCGCGCTGCCGCCCGCGCAGAGCGACTCGCTCGTCGCCGCCGCCCAGGCCAACGTGGGCAGCGGCGGTGGGCTCCAGGTCGGCACCGGACTGGTGTGGGCGGTGTTCCTGATCGCGCTCGGCACCGGCGGGTACGCCACCTGGCGGCTGACCCGCCGCTCCTAGCGGGGCGGCGGCGTCAGCGGTCGACCTGGGCGAAGTCCCAGCTGTGCGGCGGGCGGGCGATCAGGCGCGCCGGTGGCTCGGGCAGTTCCCGGGGGTTGTTCCGCCACTTGGAGATGACCACGAGCCGGTGGTCGGTGGAGGAGAACACCTCGCTGGAGACGTGCATCGGGTCGTGCTCGAACTCGGGCAGCGCGGTCTCGCAGACCCAGGTGATCAGGTCGGCGAAGCCGTACGACTCGGCCTTGGCCTCCCACATCCGGACGATCATGTCGGTTTCCTCCCCGCTCACACACTGACCACTGTCAGCGGCATCGCCGAGTCGGCCGGCAGGTCCAGCCGGCTCGGCGCGACGCCCGCGGCGACCAGGTGCGAGCCGAGCGCGGCCACCATCGCGCCGTTGTCCGTGCAGAGCTTCGGCCGGGGCGTACGCACCCGGATGCCGTACTTGCCGGCCCGCTGCTCGGCCATCGCCCGCAGCCGGGAGTTGGCTGCCACTCCGCCGCCGATCACCAGCGTGTCGATGCCGCTGGTGCGGCAGGCGTCGATCGCCTTGCCGACCAGCACGTCGCAGACCGCCTCCTGGAAGGACGCCGCCACGTCGGCGACCGGGACCGGCTCACCGGCCCGCTGCCGCGCCTCCACCCAGCGGGCCACCGCCGTCTTCAGGCCGGAGAAGGAGAAGTCGAACCGGTGTCCGACCAGGTCCTTCGCGGCGGTCAGCCCGCGCGGGAAGGCGATCGCCGCCGGGTCACCGGCACGCGCTTCGCGGTCGATGTACGGTCCGCCCGGGAACGGCAGCCCGAGCAGCCGGGCCACCTTGTCGAACGCCTCGCCGGCCGCGTCGTCGATGGTGGCGCCGAGCGGTACGACGTCGCGGGCCAGGTCGTCGACGCGCAGCAGCGAGGAGTGGCCGCCGGAGACCAGCAGCGCGATGGCGGGCTCGGGCAGCGGGCCGTGTTCGAGCGTGTCCACAGCCACGTGCGCGGCGAGGTGGTTCACCCCGTACACCGGCTTTTCCGCCGCGACCGCGTACCCCTTGGCGGCGGCGACCCCGACGAGCAGCGCGCCGGCCAGGCCCGGCCCGGAGGTCACGGCGATGGCGTCGATGTCGGCGATGGTGACGCCGGCCTCGCGCAGCGCCCGGTCCATGGTCGGCACGATCGCCTCCAGGTGGGCGCGGCTGGCCACCTCGGGCACCACGCCGCCGAACCGGGCGTGCTCCTCGACGCTGGAGGCGAGCGCGTCGGCGAGCAGCGTGTGCCCGCGCACGATGCCCACGCCGGTCTCGTCGCAGGAGGTCTCGATGCCGAGGATCAGTGGTTCGTCAGCCATGCGCGTCAGTCCTCGTTGCGCTGCATGACCAGCGCGTCGGTGTTGCTCGGTTGGTAATAGCCGCGCCGTACGCCGATCGGCTCGAAGCCGTAGCCGGCGTAGAGCCGCTGCGCCGGGGCGTTGTCCGCGGCGACCTCCAGCAGCGTGCTGCGGACGCCGCGCCGGGCCGTCTCGGCGAGCAGCGCCTCCAGCAGCAGCCGGCCGATGCCCCGCCGCTGCGCGTCCCGGCGGACCGCGACGTTCTGCACCCATGCCTCGTCGGGCGGGTAGACGGCCAGCCCGGCGTAGCCGAGCACGGTGCCGTCGTCGTCGGTGGCGGCGAGGTAGAAGTGGCCGTTGGCGAGTTCGTTCCAGAACATCGCCGCCGACCACTGCTCGGCGCCGAACAGGTCCGCCTCGATGGGCAGCACCTCCTCGACGTGCCACCAGCGGAACCGGCCCAGCCTCATGGCAGGACCGGCTTGTGGCCGGTGGCGGCGACCGCGTCCGGGCGGCGCAGGTAGAGCGGGGTGAGCGTCTCGCCGGGCGCGCCCGCGCGGATCCGCGGCGCGGCGAGACCGGCCAGCGCCAGCGGGTCCGGGTAGCGCGGCTCGTCCCGCACCGGCAGGCCGAGCACGTCCGCGTACCGGTGCGCGCCGTCGCCGACCGCGACGCTGACCGCCAGGTCGCGCGCCCGCTGCGCGACCACCGCCGGGGCCGCCACCTCCGGGCCGGCCAGGCGCTGACCGGCGCCGTCGTAGACGGCCCAGTAGATCTCCCGCCGCCGCGCGTCGCTCGCCGCCAGCACCGGCTCGCCGGCGGCCGCCGGGTGGCCGAGCCCGTCCAGCGAGCAGACACCGTACGTGGGGACGCCGAGCACCTGACCCATGGTGGCGGCGGTGACCAGCCCGACGCGCAGCCCGGTGAACGGGCCCGGGCCGAGGCCGGCGACGATCGCGGCCAGGTCGGCGGGACGCGCGCCGACGTCCGCCAGCACGGCGTCGACCTGCGGCGCGAGCAGCTCGCCGTGGGCGCGGGCGTCGACTGTGCACCGGGACGCACGAACCGCGACGCCGTCCGCCGAGACCTCGGCCAGCGCCGCGGTCACCGCGGGCGTCGAGGAGTCCACCACGAGTACGAGCACGGTAAGCCAGCCTAGCCGTCCGCCCCGTCCGCCCTCGGCACGCCCTCGCCGCTGACCCGGTCACGGTGCGTAGTGTCCCGACGGAAGAGGTGACCTGGGAGCGATATACCTCTCGGTCATAAATATGACTCACAGGTATATCGCTCGACGGCGAGTTGCCATCCTCCGGAGATGACGGAGAGTCGCCTGGCCCAGGAGATCGCCCGCGCCCTGCGCCACGAACGGGAACTGGCCGGGCTCACCCAGCAGGCCCTGGCCGCGCGGGTCGGGATCAGCCAGGCCGCCGTCGCCCGGATCGAGCGCGGCGACCGGCTGCCCAGCCTGACCACCGCGGAACGTCTGCTCGCCGCGCTGGATCGGCAACTGCGGATCGAGGTCGAGCCGCTGGACAGTCACCTGGACGCGGCGCTTGACGAAATGGCCGGGACCGCGCTGACCGAGCGGATCGATCATCTCCGGCTCGACCCGATCATGGACGCGCTGGGCGACCTGCCGTACGTGCTGGCGGGCGGCACGGCGGCCCTGTTGCAGGGCGCGCCACTGCCGGTGGACGCGGTCGAGATCGCGGTGCGGTGGCGGGACTCCCCGCGGTTCACGGCGTTCCTGGAGCGGGGCCGCGCGCAGCGCTGGGATGCCCGATGGCAGGAGTGGGGCGGGGGCCACCCGGAGCCCGAGGAACCGGGCGAGCACCGCTGGCGGACCCGGTTCGGCGAGCTGCGGGCCCGGATGTGCGACGAACTGCCCGAGCCCATCGAGGTCCGCCTCGGTGAACGTACGTACCCGGTGGAGCCGCTGATCGAGGTGGAGGTGACCGACAAGCGTACGGCCGAGCTGCTGTCCCGGTACCGCCGGCGCCTCGCCGCGGCGGGCGAGGCGCCGGACGGGTCAGCCGGCTGAGCGTTCCCAGTCGACGGTGGGCAGCCCCGCGTCGGCGAGCGCCTTGTTTGCCGCGCTGAACGGACGGCTGCCGAGGAAGCCGCGCGGGTTCATCGGGCTCGGGTGCCCGGCCTCCAGCACCACGTGCCGCGGGTTGGTCACCAGCGCCGCCTTCTTGCGGGCGTAGCCGCCCCAGAGCAGGAAGACCACGCGCTGGTCGAGCGCGTCCAGCGCCCGGATCGTGGCGTCGGTGAACTCCTCCCAGCCCTTGTTCGCGTGCGAGCCGGGGGTGGCCTGCCGGACCGTCAGCACCGAGTTGAGCAGCAGCACGCCCTGCGCGGCCCAGCCGTCGAGGTTTCCGCTGCGCGGCTTGGGCACGCCCAGGTCCTCGCTCAGCTCCTTGAAGACGTTGCGCAGCGACGGCGGCACCGCCACCCCCTCGCGCACGCTGAAGCTCAGCCCGTGCGCCTGGCCCGCCTTGTGGTACGGGTCCTGGCCGAGGATGAGCACCCTCGTGTCGGCCGGCGCGCAGTGCCGGTAGGCGGAGAACAGGTCCTCCAGCGGCGGGAAGACCGTGGCGGTCGCGTACTCCCGGGTGACGAACTCGGCCAGCGCGGCGGTGCGGGCCGGGTCGAGGTGGGGGGTGAGCACGGCACGCCAGGCCTCCGGCAACAGCGCCGGCAGGTCCAGGGTGGGGGCGTCGGGCATCGGCAACCTCTCCTAGTCGGTCGCCATCTTCCTACCAGCCGCGACCGACACTCCCGGGCAGCGGCCGGGCCGGGTACTGGACGAGAAAAGTTACCGGAGCGTAACCTACTGGCAAGTTACTTACGCCACACCACCACTGCTAGCTTGCATCCACCACCATCGATGCTCGCTAGGAGTGCCCGTGAGCAGCAGGAACACCCGTCCCCGCACGCCCTCCGCCCGCCGCGCGATCGGCCTCCGGATCCTCGCCGTCGCCGCGGCGGCAGCCACCTACCTGGCCGGATCCGGCGCAGCCGCAGCCGCCGACGACGCCACGCCCGTGGTCTCCCGCGGCGTGACCATCCCCGCCTTCTACCACCCGCCCGCCGACCTGCCCGCCACCAACGGCACGCTGATCCGCACCGAACCCCTGCCGCTCGGCCTGAGCATCCCCGGGCTCGACGGCCGCCCGATGCCCGGCACCGCCACCCGGCTGATGTACCGGTCAACCGACTCCAACGGACGGCCCGTCGCGGTGACCGGCGCCTACATCGAACCGTCGGCGGCGTGGCGGGGCGCCGGCCCGCGCCCGCTGGTCGCCGTCGCCTCCGGAACCATGGGGCAGGGCGACCAGTGCGCGCCGTCGTTCTCGCTGCAACACCCGCTCACGCTCACCGGCGACACCCTGTCCGTCGGCTACGAGGCCCTGGCGATCTATCGCCTCCTCGCCACCGGCGCGGCGGTCGTCGTCACCGACTACGTCGGCCTGGGCGCGACCGACCGGCTGCACACCTACGTCAACCGCCTCGACGGCGGCCACGCCCTGCTCGACGCGGCCCGCGCCGCCCGCGCCGTACCCGGAGCATCGGTCACCGCCCAGTCCCGGGTCGGTCTCTACGGCTACAGCCAGGGCGGGGGCGCCAGCGCCGCGGCCGCCGAACTCCAGCCCACCTACGCGCCCGACGTGCCGCTCGCCGGCACCTACGTCGGCGCGCCGCCCGCCGACCTGACCGCGGTCATCGGCGGCATCGACGGCAGCGCGCTGGTGGGGGCGCTGGGATGGTCGCTGAACGGCTTCGCCCAGTCCGACCCGGCGCTGCGGGACGTCATCGAGGCCGCCGTCAACGACACCGGCCGGGCGGCGCTGAAGGACACCTCGACCATGTGCGTCGGCGACGCGATCCTCCGGTACGCGTTCACCAGGAGCAGCAAGTGGATCACCGGCGGCCGCTCCCTCACCGCCGTCATCGCCGCCTCGCCCGAGGCCCAGGCCGTCCTCGACCGGCAGCGCATCGGCACGCTCAAGCCCACCGGCCCGGTACGTGTGGCAACAGGCATCCAGGACGACATCGTGCCCCACCGGCAGGCCCGTCAACTGGCTGTCGACTGGTGCCGCAAGGGCGGCAACGTGACCTACCAGGCGATCAGCCTGCCCAACCTCGGCGACAAGATCCTCACCAACCACCTGGTGCCGCTCATCACCGACCAGGGCGACGCGGTGGCCTGGATGAGCGACCGGCTCGCCGGGCGGACCGCCTACTCCAACTGCTGGACGATGCCCCTTCAGCCCTGACTCAGGACAGTTCGGCGACCCGGGCGGCCCAGTCGCCACCGACCGGTTCCAGCGTGACCGCCCGGGTGTCGTCGTCGCGGCGGTCGATGCGTACCCGCAGGTGCGCGTCGACCAGCTGCTCGACCATTCCCTCGCCCCACTCCACCACTGTCACCGCCTCGTCCACCGAGGCGTCCAGGTCGAGGTCGTCGATCTCCGCCCGCGGGTCGGCGGCCTCACCCAGGCGGTACGCGTCGGCGTGCACGAGCGTCACCCGGCCGCCCCGATCCGGGTCGGGGCGGTGCACCCGGGCGATGACGAAGGTGGGCGAGGTGATGTCGCCGCGTACGCCCAGGCCGGCGCCGATGCCCTGGGTCAGCGCGGTCTTGCCGGCCCCGAGCGGGCCGCTGAGCAGCAGCAGGTCACCCGCGCGCAGCACACCGGCCAGCCGACGCCCGAACTCGTGGGTGTCGTCGACCGTCTTCAGCTCCACGACCACTGTCATAGCGAATCCAGGAACCTCTCCAGCGCCGCGTTCACCTCGTCGGCGTGCTCCAGCATCACCACGTGCCCGCTGTCGTCGATCTTCACGAACTCGGCGTGCGGCAGCCGCCGGACGATCTCCTCGGAGTGTGTCACCGGCGTGATCATGTCCTTGTCCCCCACGATCACCAGCACCGGCGTGCCGGCCAACGCGGCCAGCGCCGGGAACCGGGAGTGGGTGGCGATCGTCCGCAGGTAGCGGGTGACCGTGTCGGCCGAGGTGCGCGAGTTCATCATCTCGACGTACGACACCAGGGCCGGGCTCGGCGCCGAGGTGCCGAAGCCGTACTTGCGGGTGAGCAGCCAGGCCACGTTCGAGGTCGACCGGCGCGCCCGGTCGATCACCGTGCCGCCGTACCGGGTGGCGTTGCTCATCATGTAGAGCACCGGCGAGCCGACGCGGCCGAGCAGCGCGGGCGCCACCAGCTTCGTCTCCGCCGCCAGACCGCCCGAGGTCGCCATCAGCACGGTGCCGACCACGCGGTCACCGAACATCTCCGGGTACAGCTCGGCCAGCGCCATGATCGTCATGCCGCCCATCGAGTGCCCGACCAGCACCAGCGGGCCCTCCGGGGCCACCTCGTCGAGCACCCGGCGCAGCGTGTGGCCCAGCGCGGTCAGGTCGTACTCGCCGCTCTCCAGCCGGCCGGAACGGCCGTGCCCCGGCTGGTCGTACGCGACCACCCGGTAGTCGCCGCGCTCGGCGAGCCGCTTGCGCTGGAAGTGGAACGTGCCCATGTCCAGGCAGAACCCGTGCACCAGCACCACAGTCGGGTGCCCGGCGACCGGGCGGGTCGGCTCGACCACCTCCACGTGGATGTCGGTGCCGTCCGGCATCTCCAGCCGGTACGCCTGGTCGTAGCGCTGCTCGCCGAAGACCTCGTCGGCGTACCTGTCGGTGGGGTCGTTCTTGAGCCGGCGGACCAGCACCCGCTCGCTGACCACGCCCGCCGCGAGCCCGGCGGCGGCCACCCCGACGGCGGCGCCGACCAGCCCGGCGACCTTGCCGGCGGCGGTACGCGGACGCGGCAACCGGAGACTCATGCGCGCTCGCCGTCGTAGAACCGGGGCACGCGCACGCCGCCGAAACGGGTCACGATCTCGTAGTTGATGGTGCCGACCGCCTCGGCCCAGTCGTCGGCTGTGGGCCCGCCGTCCGCGCCGTCGCCGAACAGCGTCACCATGTCACCGGCGGCCACCTCGTCGTCGCCGCAGTCGACCACGAACTGGTCCATGCAGACCCGGCCGGAAATGTTCCGGCGCTTGCCGGCGAGGTGCACCGGGCCGGTGTTGGAGGCGTGCCGGGGCACACCGTCGGCGTAGCCGAGCGGCACCACCGCCAGGTTGGTCTCCTGCTCGGTGAGGTAGGTGTGCCCGTAGGAGACGCCGGTGCCGGCCGCGACCCGCTTGGTCAGCATCACCCGGGCGCGGGCGGTCATCGCCGGGCGCAGGCCGAACTGCTCGCCCGCGACCGGCGACAGACCGTAGACCGCGATGCCGGGCCGGACCAGGTCGAAGTGCGTGTCCGGCCGGGTCAGCGTGGCGGCCGAGTTGGCCAGGTGGCGGTACCGAGGGCGCAGACCGGCGCGCGTCACCATCTCCAGCCCCTCGTGGAAGACGGCGAGCTGGCGGTCGGTGGTGGGGTGGCCGGGCGAGTCCGCGTACACGAAGTGGCTCCACACGCCGACCACCTCGACCAGGCCGTCGGCCTGGGCCTTCGCGGCGGCCTCCAGCAGCGCCGGCCAGTCGGCGACGGTGGCGCCGCCCCGCGCCAACCCGGTGTCGATCTTGAGGTGCAGCCGGGCCGGGCGGTCCGCCCGGCGGCTCGCCTCGATCATCTCGTCGAGCTGGGTGAGGCTGGCGCAGCCGAGGTCGACGCCGACGGTGATCCCGTCGTGCAGCGGCAGCCCGGGTGTGAGCAGCCAGGCCAGCACCGGCGCGGTGATGCCGTCCTGGCGCAGCCGCAGCGCCTCGTCCAGCGTGCAGACGCCGAGCTGGTCCGCCCCCGCGTCGAGCGCCGCGCGGGCGGCGGGCACCATGCCGTGGCCGTAGCCGTCGCCCTTGACCACCGCCATCAGCTCGGCGCTGGTGCCGGCCTTGAGCCGGGTCACGTTCTCCCGGATCGCGTCCAGGTCGACGCGCACCTCCGACTGCCACATGTCCCCAGCCTACTTCCGTCAGTGATCATCAGCGCCCTGAGTCGTGCGGGCGGTGCCCGTCGCCACCCGGGCGTCGCCGCCCGGATCAGCCCAGCCGGGCCAGTACCGGACGCAACGCCGTCGCCACGTCGGGCGCGGTGACCGGACCGCCGCGCGCCGCCTCCCGGCCGGCCAGCCCGTGCAGGTACGCCGCCGCGGCGGCCGCCCGCTCCGGGGCCAGCCCGGCGGCGAGCAGCGAACCGAGCAACCCGGCCAGCACGTCGCCGGTGCCACCGGTGGCGAGCACCGGCGTGCCGGTCGGGTTCACGTACGCGCGGCCGTCGGGCGTACCGATGATCGTGTGGTCACCCTTGAGCAGCACCACCGCGTTCATCCAGGCGGCCAGCCGCAGCGCGGCGGCGACCCGGTCCTCCCCCGGCATCTCGCCGCAGAGCCGGGCGTACTCCCGGTCGTGCGGCGTCACCACGATCGGCGCGTCCCGGCCGCGCAGCCGGTCGGCCAGCTTGCCGTCGACGAGCAGCGTCAGCGCGTCCGCGTCGAGCACCACCGGCACCGGCGCGGCAAGCACCGCGCGCAGCTCGGCGGCGGACTCCTCGCCCGTACCGAGGCCGGAGCCGCACACCCACGCCTGCACCCGGCCCGCGTCCGCGACCCGGCCGGTGGCGATCACCGACGGGTGCTGGTGCAGCACCTCGCCCTTGGCGCTCCCGGCGTAGCGGACCAGGCCGGTCGGGCCGGCGAGCGCCCCGGCGACCGAGAGCACCGCGGCGCCGGGGTAGGTGGCCGAGCCGGTGGCCACGCCGACCACGCCCCTGGTGTACTTCTCCGACGACGCGCCCAGCTCCGGCCACCAGCCGACCACGTCCGTCTGCTCGATCACCTGGAGCGCCGGGGTGCCGCGCAGCCACGGCGTCAGCCCGATGTCGACCAGCTCGACCTCGCCGGCCAGCTCGGCGGCCGGGCCGACGACCAGCGCCGGTTTGAGCGCGCCGAAGGCCACCGTCACGTCGGCGCGGACCGCGCGGGGCCGCCCGGCGTCGGTCAGCGGGACGTGGCCGGTGTCGACAGCGACGCCGCTCGGCACATCGACAGCGACCACCGTGGCGGGCCCACCGTCGCGCCCGCGCTGCCCGGTCAGGCTCGCGGCCAACTGCTCGGCGGTCTCCCGCAGCCCACCGGTGCCGCCGATGCCCACGATCCCGTCGAGCACCAGGTCGGCTCCGGCGGGCGGCCGGTCGACGACGCGCCCGCCGGCGGCACGCAGGGCCGCCAGCCCTTCCGCGTGCGCCCGCCCGGGGCTCAGCAGCAGCGCGGCCACCGCCGCGCCCCGGCGGGCCAGGTGCGCGCCCGCGAAGAGCGCGTCACCGCCGTTGTCGCCGGAGCCGATCAGCAGCAGCACCCGGGCGCCGTAGACCCCGCCCCGGTCACCGAGCAGCAGGGCGCAGCGCCGGGCCAGCCCGGCCGCGGCCCGCTGCATCAGCGCCCCGGGCGGAAGGGTGGCTATCAGGCCCGCCTCCGCCGCGCGAACGTCCGCGACGCGCCATACCGGTCTCATGCCACCCCGTCCCGTTCGTCGCGCCGGCTCAGCGCCCGCCCGCGGCTGTCCCGATCACGGCCTCACCCTACCGGCGGTACGAACCCGGGACCGGCTGACGGAAACGCCCTGTGGAAAACCCCGGCCGTTGTCCACAGGGGTCGGCGGCCGGGTCGCCGGACGGCCTAGCGTCCCGGTGTCCGGGGCCGGTGGGTGGCGTCGGGCGACCTGGGGAGGTCACGTGGTGGAGAAACCGTTCGACGTCGACCCGGAGCTGCTGCGCGCGGTCGCACGGGAGCTGGCCGACGACGCGTACCGGCTGGCCCGAGGGCCGGGGGCGGCGCCGGAGGCGCTGCTGGTGGCGGCGCCGGACGGCTGGCGGGCCGGGGCGGCGCTGGCCGACCTGGAGTCCGCGGTAAGGCGCTGGTCCGGCGCGCTCGGCGCCCGGGTGGCCGACACCGCCGGGGCGTTGCGCCGCGGGGCGGACGGCTACGAGGCGGTGGACGAGCGCGCCGCGCGCCGCCTCAGCGGGGTGCTCCGGTGACCGGCGGCGCTCCCGGGCGGCCCGATCCGAGCTCCGGAGGACTCGGCGAAGGCCCGGCGGACGTCGGGTACGCGCAGCTCTGGCGGGCCGATCCGGGCGCCTGGTCCACGGCCGGGGTGGCCTGGCGAGGGCTCGCCGGGCCGGTGCGCCGTCGCGCCGACGCGCTGACCGCCCGGATCGGCACGCTCCGGCCCGGGTGGTCGGGCACCGCCTCGGTCGCGGCCCAGCAGCGGATCGGGGACCTGCGCACCGACCTCACCGACGTCCTGCCCGCCCTGTTCGAGGTCGACCAGGTGCTGGCCGAGTTCGGCGCCCGGCTGGGCGCGGCGAAGGCCCGCCTCGGCGCGGAGGTGGCCCGCGCCGAGTCCGGCGGCCTGCTCGTCGACCGTGCCGGCGCGGTGCGGCCCGATCCGGCCCGCCCGGTGTCCCGGGCCGGTCCGGCGG
The DNA here is from genome assembly GCF_001709195.1 of Micromonospora sp. II. Taxonomy (NCBI): domain Bacteria; kingdom Bacillati; phylum Actinomycetota; class Actinomycetes; order Micromonosporales; family Micromonosporaceae; genus Micromonospora; species Micromonospora sp. II. The sequence goes on from NZ_LYXF01000015.1 coordinate 48,478, forward strand.
TGGTGGACGCGCGGGCCGGGATCCGGGGCGCGCTGACACTCGCCGGCGCCGCCGACCGGGAGGCGGCTCGCCGCCTGGCGGAGCTGACCACCGCCACGGTGACCGGCTGGGTCAGCGTCCCGCCCGCGTGGCGGCCGGGCCCCGGCGCCGGGCCGGCCGAGGTGAGCCGCTGGTGGGCCGGGCTGAGCGCGGCCGAGCGGCGCTGGCTGGTCGGGCGGGAACCGGATCGGATCGGCCGCCTCGACGGCGTGCCGGCCGCCGCCCGGGACCAGGCCAACCGGCTGCTGCTCGGCGACCGGCGGGAGCAGTTGCTCGTCCGGCGGCTCGCGCTGCTGCGGCCGCTGCCGGCCGGACCGTTGGAGGCGTCCCGGCGGGTCCGGCTCGCCGGCGTCGAGGCGGCGCTGCGCGGGCTGAACCGGCTGAGCGAGCGGCTCGCCGCGCCCGGGCTGCCGCGGGCGTACCTGCTGGGGCTGGACCCGCGCGGCGACGGGCGCGCGGTGGTGGCGCTCGGCAACCCGGACCGGTCCGCCGCGGTGCTGACCTACGTCCCGGGCATGACCTCGGACCTCGCCGACGCGCCGGACGAGCTGGGCCGGGCCGCCCGGGTGCTGCAGCGGTGCGCGGCGCTGGGGCCGGGCGAGGAGGCGGCGGCGGTGCTCTGGCTGGACTACGACGCGCCCGACTTCCTCACCGAGGCGGCCGGCCCCCGGCAGGCCGAGGACGCCGGGCCGGCTCTGCACCGGTTCCAGGAAGGGCTACGCGCCGCACACGAGGGTTCGCCGGCCCGGCAGACGGTGCTCGGGCACAGCTACGGCTCACTGGTGGTCGGCGCCGCCGCCCGGGACCACGGGCTGAGCGCGGACGCGCTGGTATTCGTCGGCTCGCCCGGCGTCGGCGTCGACCACGTCACCGAGCTGCGGATGCGCGCCGGAGAGGTCTGGTCGTCGACCGCGCCGGACGACGTGATCCGGCTGGCGCGTCCGCCGGACGAGCTGGCCCGCCGCGCCCTGCTCGCCGGCACGCCGCTCGGCCCGGCGCTGGCCGTGCTCGACCCGCACGCCGAGCGGCTCTGGTTCGGCGCCGACCCGAGCGCGCCGGGTTTCGGCGGGCGGCGGTTCCCGAGCGCCCCGCACGGTCACACCGGCTACTGGGACCCGGACAACCCGGCGCTGGACGGGATGGCCCGGATCGTGCTGGGCCGATGAGCCGCCCGATGCCGTCCGGCGGCCGTCCGAAAGGATCCGGGAGCCGCCCGGGGCGGGCCGGAGACGGCGCGGTCCCTCCACCCGGTCGACGGGTGGAGGGACCGCTGACGAAAAGCGGACTACTCGACGGTGACCGACTTGGCCAGGTTCCGGGGCTGGTCCACGTCGTGCCCGCGGGCGGCGGCGATCTCGGCGGCGAGCACCTGCAACGGCACGGTGGTCACCAGCGGCGCCAGCAGTGTCGGCGTACGCGGCACGTAGATCAGGTGATCGGCGTAGCGGACCACCGCCTGGTCGCCCTCCTCCGCGATCACGATCGTGCGGGCGCCCCGGGCGCGTACCTCCTGGATGTTGGAGACGACCTTGTCGTGCAGCATGCCCCGGCCGACCGGCGACGGCACGATGCAGATCACCGGGGTGCCCTGGTCGATCAGCGAGATCGGGCCGTGCTWCAGCTCACCGGCGGCGAAGCCCTCGGCGTGCATGTACGCCAGCTCCTTGAGCTTCAGCGCGCCCTCCAGCGCCACCGGGTAGCCCACGTGCCGGCCGATGAACAGCACCGTCGGCTCGGACTTCAGCTCGCGGCCCAGCTCACGGACCGGCTCGATCCGGTCCAGCAGCTCCCGCAGCTTGCCCGGCATCTCCTGGAGCTGGGCGACCACCGCGCCCACCTCGTCGGCGAACTTGATGCCGCGCACCTGGGCCAGGTGCAGGCCGATCAGGTAGCAGGCGACGACCTGGGTGAGGAACGCCTTGGTGGAGGCGACGGCGATCTCCGGGCCGCCGTGGGTGTAGAGCACGGCGTCGGACTCGCGCGGGATGGTCGAGCCGTTGGTGTTGCAGATGGCCAGCACGCGGGCCTTCTGCTCCTTGGCGTGGCGCAGCGCCATCAGCGTGTCCATCGTCTCGCCGGACTGCGAGATCACCACGATCAGCGTGGACCGGTCCAGCACCGGGTCGCGGTAGCGGAACTCGCTGGCCAGCTCCACCTCGCAGGGGATTCGGGTCCAGTGCTCGATGGCGTACTTGGCGACCAGGCCGGCGTGGTAGGAGGTGCCGCAGGCGACGATGAAGATCTTGTCGACGTCGCGCAGGTCCTGCTCGCTGAGGCGGACCTCGTCGAGGGCGATCTCGCCGGTCTCGGTGAGCCGGCCCAGCAGCGTGTCGGCGATGGCCTGCGGCTGCTCCTCGATCTCCTTGAGCATGAACCAGTCGTAGCCGCCCTTTTCGGCGGCCGACGAGTCCCAGTCGATGTGGAAGTCGGTGCCGCTGGCCGGCTGACCGTGGAAGTCGGTGATGTCGATGCTGTCCGGCGTGATCAGGACGATCTGGTCCTGCCCCAGCTCGACCGCGTCCCGGGTGTGCTCGATGAACGCGGCGACGTCGCTGGCCAGGTAGTTCTCGCCGTCGCCCCGACCGACGACCAGCGGCGAGTTGCGCCGGGCGCCGACCACCGCGCCGGGGATGCCGGCGTCGACGGCGAGCAGCGTGAACGCGCCCTCCAGGCGCCCGCAGACCACGCGCATGGCGGCGGCGAGGAGCTGCGGGCTGTCGGTCTCGCCGGCCGCGCGCAGGTCGGCCAGCGCGCGGGCGATCAGGTGCGCGGCGCACTCGGTGTCGGTGTCGCTGGCGAACTCGACGCCCTCGTCCTCCAGCTCGGCGCGGAGCTTCGCGAAGTTCTCGATGATGCCGTTGTGGATCACCGCGACGCGGCCGTCCGGGGAGAGGTGCGGGTGGGCGTTACGGTCGGTCGGGCCGCCGTGGGTGGCCCAGCGGGTGTGGCCGATGCCGGTGGTGCCGTCGCCGATGCCGATCGGGCTGGCGGCGCAGTCCTCGGGGTTGTCGGCCGCCCGCTCGGAGAGGACCTTCTCCAGGTTCGCGAGCTTGCCGGCCTTCTTCTCGGTCAGGAGCTCGTCCTCGCAGACCACGGCGACACCGGCCGAGTCGTAGCCGCGGTATTCGAGCCGCCGCAGTCCGTCAAGCACGATGCCGAGCGCCGGGCGGGCACCGGCGTAACCCACGATTCCACACATGGTCCGCAGCCTAACCGAGTTTCGCTCATCGCGCGTGCTCGGAAGGCCGGTTAACGATCACTGAATTTGAGCGAACCGAACACCGGGGTTGCTATGTCGGACAACGCACCAGCCGGGCTCATCTGCCGTTTGCGTACCGGTTCGGGACGTGCCGCGCACCGGGCGGACCGGGTCCACGCGGGTGGCCGCCACGGCCTACATTGGGGCCGGGCTCCGCCCCCGGGCCCATCGTTCCGCGGGCGTCCGCGCCGTACCCCTGTGAGCTGAGCCGATGTCCGAGACGACCCCTACCCCCGAGCCGACCTCCGGACCGGTCGACCCGACCGCCGCGCCGGTGACCCCGCAACCCTCCACCTGGACGCCGCCGGACCCGCTGGCCGCTCCGCAGCCGTGGATGCCACCCGAGCCCTGGTCGCCGTCGTCGCCGTCGCCCTGGAGCGCCCCCGGCGCCGGTCACCCCGGTCCGGCGGGCGGCGCCGAGGGGCGGCCGGCGGGCGACCCGGGCCGGGCCACCCCGGCCGACTCGCCGGGCGCCGGCGACCAGGGACAGCCCGGGACGCCGGGCGGGCCCGCCAACCCGGACGCACCGCAGTGGCCGGCCCAGCCGGGAGCACCGGGCTGGCCGGCGCAGCCGGGCGCCCCTGGCTCGTCCCCACCGCCGAGCGCCTACCAGCCCGGCACGTATCCGCCCGGGCCGTACCCGCCCACCGCGTACCCGCCGGGGCCCTACCCGCCGCCGTACGCGTACCCGGGGATGCCGCCGCGCCGCAGCGGCGGCGGTTGGGCGGTCGGGGTGGTGGTCGGCATCGTCACCGTCCTGGCGCTGATCGTCTGCGGCTGCGTCGGGCTGGCCTTCCTCGGCAGCACCATGGACGACGGGTCCGCAGCCGGCACCGGGTACGAGGAGCCGATCTACGGCGAGCCCGGCGACTGGACCGACGACCCGAGCGCGCCCCCGGCGAGGCCGGCGACCACCCCGTCCGGCGGCCCCGGCAAGTACACAGTGCTGTACGAGGTGACCGGCTCCGAGGGCGACGCGGAGGTGCAGTACTACGACGCGAACGGCGACTTCCACCAGCTCAACCTGGTGGACTCGTCCTGGCGGCTGAGGTTCACCACGAACAACCGTGAGCGGGTCCAGATCGTCACCATGCCCGGAAGCGCTGCTGGGTTGACCTGCCGGATAACCATCGACGGCAAGGTCGTCTCCCAGAAGTCGGGAAGGTGGGGCGTGACCTGCTTCGGCTGGTGAGCCCGTGGTGGCGGGCCGTAGGCTCGCAGCCGTGACGACGACCGATCCCCTGGTGGCCCGGATGCGGCCGTTCGGCACCACCGTCTTCGCCGAGATGTCCGCGCTGGCCGTGCGTACCGGCGCGGTCAACCTCGGGCAGGGCTTCCCGGACACCGACGGCCCGCCGGAGATGCTCGCCGCCGCCGCCGAGGCGCTGCGTACCGGCCACAACCAGTACCCGCCCGGCCCGGGCATCCCCGCGCTGCGCGTCGCCGTCGCCGCGCACCAGCGCCGGTTCTGGGACCTGGAGTACGACCCGGACGGCGAGATCGTCGTGACGGCCGGGGCGACCGAGGCGATCGCGGCGAGCATCCTCGCGCTGTGCGAGCCGGGTGACGAGGTGATCTGCTTCGAGCCGTACTACGACTCGTACGCCGCCTCGATCGCGCTGGCCGGAGCGGTGCGCCGCCCGGTGACGCTGCGGCCCGGCGCCGACGGCAGGTACGCGTTCGATCCGGACGAGCTGCGCGCCGCGTTCGGGCCGCGTACCCGGCTGGTGCTGCTGAACTCGCCGCACAACCCGACCGGCAAGGTCTTCACCGCCGACGAGCTGACGACGGTGGCCGAGCTGTGCCGGGAACACGACGTGTACGCGGTCACCGACGAGGTGTACGAGCACCTGGTGTTCACCGACGCCGCCGCGCCGCACGTGCCGCTGGCCACGCTGCCCGGCATGCGGGAGCGGACGCTGCGCATCTCGTCGGCCGGCAAGACGTTCTCCTGCACCGGCTGGAAGGTCGGCTGGGTGAGCGGCCCGGCGCCGCTGGTGGCGGCGGTGCTGCGGGTGAAGCAGTTCCTGACGTTCGTCAACGCCGGGCCGCTGCAACCGGCGGTGGCGGTGGCGCTCGGGTTGCCGGACGCCTACTTCACCGAATTCCGGGACGACATGCAACGCCGGCGGGACCAGCTCGCCGCCGGGCTGGCCGACGCCGGGTTCGGCGTGCTCGCGCCGGAGGGCACCTACTTCGTCACCGCCGACGTCACGCCGCTGGGCGGCCGGGACGGGGTGGAGTTCTGCCGGGCGCTGCCGGAGCGCTGCGGCGTGGTGGCGGTGCCCACGCAGGTGTTCTACGACGACGTGGAGGCCGGCCGCCGGCTGGTCCGGTTCGCGTTCTGCAAGCGGCCGGAGGTGCTGGCCGAGGCGGTGACCCGGCTGCGCGGTCTGCGCGGAAACTGAACCGCCCGCTGGAGGGAGATCCCCAGCGGGCGGGCGGCGTGGCTCAGGCGACCGGGCTGGCGGTGCGGACCTGCTCGGCGATGCGCTCGGCGACCTCGCGCGCGGTGTCCTCGGTGGCCGCCTCGACCATGACCCGCACCAGCGGCTCGGTGCCCGACGGGCGCAGCAGCACCCGGCCGGTCTCGCCCAGCTCCGCCTCGGCGCGCTCGACCTCGGCCCGGACGGCCGGTGCGGCGGCGCCGACGGTACGGTCGCCGACCGGCACGTTGATCAGCACCTGGGGCAGCTTGGTGACCACGGCGGCCAGCTCGGCCAGCGAGGTGCCGGTGGCGGCCATCCGCGCCATCAGGTGCAGGCCGGTCAGCACGCCGTCGCCGGTGGTCGCGTACGCGGGCAGCACGATGTGCCCGCTCTGCTCGCCGCCGAGCGCCAGGCCGGAGGCGCGCAGCTCCTCCAGCACGTACCGGTCGCCGACCTTGGTCTCGACCAGCCGGATGCCGTGCTCGGACATGGCCAGCCGGAGACCGAGGTTGCTCATCACGGTGGCGACCAGGGTGTCCTGGGTCAGCTCGCCGGCGTCCCGCATGGCCAGCGCGAGGATCGCCATGACCTGGTCGCCGTCGACCTCGTCGCCGTCGGCGGTGACCGCGACGCAGCGGTCGGCGTCGCCGTCGTGGGCGATGCCCAGGTGCGCGCCGTGCTCGACCACGGCGGCGCGCAGCGCGTCGATGTGGTTGGAACCGCACTCGTCGTTGATGTTGAGCCCGTCCGGCTCGGCGTGGATGGCGATGACCTCGGCGCCTGCCTCGCGGTAGGCGACCGGGGCGACGTCGGCCGCCGCGCCGTTGGCGCAGTCGACCACGACCTTGATCCCGTCGAGGCGGTGCGGCACGGTGCCGACCAGGTGCTGCACGTAGTGGTCGGCGCCGTCGAGCAGGTCGTGTACGCGGCCGACGCCGGCGCCGGTGGGGCGCTTCCAGGCGGTGGTGGCGTTCGCCTTCACCGCCTCCTCGATCCGCATCTCGATCTCGTCGGGCAGCTTGTGCCCGCCGGCGGCGAACAGCTTGATGCCGTTGTCCGGCATCGGGTTGTGCGAGGCGGACAGCATCACGCCCAGGTCGGCCTTGGCCTCGGCGGTGAGGAACGCCACGGCCGGGGTGGGCAGCACGCCGACCCGGACCACGTTGGCGCCGGCGCTGGTGAGCCCGGCGACCACCGCCGCCTCCAGCATCTCGCCGCTGGCCCGGGTGTCCCGGCCGACCACCGCGAGCGGCGGATGGCTCTTGTCGGTCTCGGCCAGCGTGTGGGCCGCGGCCACCGCGACCGCAAGCGCCAACTCCGGGGTGAGATCCGCGTTCGCCCGCCCGCGTACGCCGTCCGTGCCGAACAACCGGCCCATACCCGCCAACCTCCGTGGAACTGCCGATGAGGAGAGAAACGCGGAACGGCCGGTCCGCCTCCCGGGAAGGGGAAGCGGACCGGCCGTCCGTCAGAAGTACAAGGCGCTTGTGGTGATCAGCGCTTCGAGTACTGAGGAGCCTTGCGGGCCTTCTTGAGGCCGTACTTCTTGCTCTCCTTGACCCGGGCGTCACGGGTCAGGAAGCCGGCCTTCTTCAGGGCCGGGCGGTCGTCGGGCTCGCTGACGATCAGCGCCCGGGCGATGGCGAGCCGCAGCGCGCCGGCCTGGCCGGTGGTGCCGCCGCCACGCAGGTTGGCGATCACGTCGAACGCCTCGGCCTTCTCGGCGGTGACCAGCGGGTCCTTGATGAGCTGCTGGTGCACCTTGCTCGGGAAGTAGGCCTCGAGGTCGCGGCCGTTGCAGGTGATCTTGCCGCTGCCCGGGACGATCCGGACCCGGACGATGGCTTCCTTGCGCCGACCCACGGTCTGGATCGGGCGGTCACCACGGGGCGCGCGCGCGACGGGCGCCGGCGCCTCGGTGGCCTCGGGGGCGACCTCGGTGGCGGTGATGTCGGTCATGCTGCTTCCTTCGCCCGCGCTCACTGCGCGATCTGCTTGATCTCGAACGGCACCGGCTGCTGCGCGGTGTGCGGGTGCTCGGCACCGGCGTAGACCTTCAGCTTCTTGAGAAGCTGACGGCCCAGCTTGTTGTGCGGGAGCATGCCCTTCACGGCCAGCTCGATGGCCCGCTCGGGCCGCTTGGTGAGCAGCTCGTCGTAGCCGACCCGCTTCAGACCACCCGGGTAACCGGAGTGGCGGTAAGCGACCTTGGTCTGGCGCTTGTTGCCGGTCAGCGCGACCTTGCCCGCGTTCACGATGACGACGAAGTCGCCCGTGTCGACGTGCGGCGCGAAAGTCGGCTTGTGCTTGCCACGCAGGAGCGTGGCGGCGTGGGTCGCCAGGCGGCCCAGCACGACATCAGAGGCGTCGATGACGTGCCACTGACGCTCGATCTCACCCGGCTTCGGGCTGTACGTACGCACAGGTCTACCTTGTCTCGTCGTCGGTCTGGGGTCGCGCGCCGAGGTGACCGGGAATACCCAGCCGGACCAGCGCGCACGAACGACCAAGCGTACCTGATGCGGCACGCCTAAGAATGTCGTACAACAGCAGGCAACGATACCCGGCCGCCCGGCGGCAGGTCAAAACGGGGTGGTACCCCGCGTGGCCTGCGCGTTCGCCATGGCGCAGCTCACACGCCGACCAGCGTACGCGGCCCGGGACGCAGGTAGACCACCCAGGTCACCAGGAAGCAGAGCGCGTACCAGGCGATGAATGCCAGGTAGGCGGCGTCAGCCGTGCCGGAGGTCAGGAACGACTGCCGGAACGCCACGTTCACCAGCACCCCGCCCGAGGCTCCGACCGCCCCGGCGATGCCGATCACCGCCCCGGACAGGCGCCGGGCCCGCCGCTGCGCCGCCTCCGGGTCGCCGGTCAGCTCGCTCTCCGCGACGGCCCGGGCCCGGAAGATCGCCGGGATCATCTTGTACGTCGAGCCGTTGCCGATGCCGGAGAAGACGAACAGCGCCAGGAACCCGGCCAGGTAGAGCGGGAACGAGCGCTCCCGGGCCGCGTACAGCACCAGCCCGGCTCCGGCGGCCATGGCCACGAAGTTCCAGAACGTGACCCGGGCCCCGCCCAGCCGGTCGGCGAGCTGGCCGCCCACCGGCCGGATGAGCGACCCGATCAGCGGCCCGAGAAAGGTCAGCCAGGCGGCGTCGACGGGCGTCGGGAACCGCTCGTGGAACTGGAGTTGGAGCACCTGGCCGAAGGCGAACCCGAAGCCGATGAACGAGCCGAACGTGCCCACGTAGAGCAGCGACATCACCCAGGTGTGCGGGTCGCGGGCCGCCGCGCGCAGCGCGCCCGGCTCGTTGCGCGCCCCCGGAACGTTGTCCAGCCAGCGGGCCGCGGCCAGCGTGGCCAGCACGATCAGCGGCAGGTAGACCGCCGGCACCAGCCGGGGGTACGCGGCGCCGGCCGTCGCCAGCACCGCCAGCCCGACCAGTTGCACGGCAGGTACGCCCAGGTTGCCGCCGCCGGCGTTGAGCCCCAGCGCCCGGCCCTTGAGCCGCTCCGGGAAGAACAGGTTGATGTTCGCCATCGAGGAGGCGAAGTTGCCGCCGCCGACGCCGGACAGGCAGGCCAGCACCATCAGCGTGGCGTACGACACCCCGGGCTCGATCAGCACCGCCATCGGCACCGCCGGCACGAGCAGCAGCAACGCGCTCACGATGGTCCAGTTCCGGCCGCCGAAGCGGGCCACCGCCAGCGTGTACGGCAGCCGCAGCACCGCCCCCAGCGCGGCCGGTACGGCGGTGAGCAGGAACTTCCCGGCCGGGTCGATGCCGTACTCGGGACCCAGGAACAACACGGTCACCGACCAGAGGCTCCACACGGAGAAGCCGACGTGCTCGGCGAAGATCGACACGTACAGGTTGCGCCGGGCGACCCGGGCGCCCCCGGCGGCCCAGAACGCCGGGTCCTCCGGCCGCCATTCGGTGAGCCGTCCGGCGGTGCGGGCCGACGGCCGGGTCGGTGCGGAAACGAGCGTGCTCACGGCGACTCCTCCTTGTCGATGACGAGGGGACGCTCTCAGCCGGCGGTTTCCCCGGCGTACCCCGCGCGCGTCGGCGCGGCAACGGAGATCGCACGTCCGCCGGAGGGCGCCGGTGAGGCGGTCACAGCTCCTGGAGGATCCGCAGGGCCCGGCCGACCCGCTGCATGGTCTCGGTGTCGGCCACGTCCACGCACTCGGCGAACCACTTCTTCATCGGTGCGGAGATCCGGTCGGGCATCACCACGTACGGGCCCATCGGCACGGCCAGCGGCGAGTCGCGCAGTAGCGACTCCTCGACCACCTCGGCCACGATCACGATGGGTACCGCAGTGGCGTTGTAGACGTCGGAGCTGATCACCAGACCGAACCGTTCCCGGGCGCCGGAGATGCGCCAGACCTCGCCCCTACGCAGCACGCGGACGCCCGCCGAACAGGGCGTCGTCGACGAGCGCGGCCTCCTGGGCGTCGGCCAGGGCGGCGGCTTCCAGGTCCAGGCCGGCACGGCCGACCGCGTCGGCGTGCGCGGTGAAGACCTCGCGCAGCGCCTTCTCCCGGGCGGCCTGGTCCATCCAGGCGGAGAGGGAGAGCCCTTCCCGCTTGGCGAACCGGCGCGCTTCCTCGATCGTCTCGTCGGAGAACGACAGTGTCACCTTGGCGGTCATGCCGGGAAGACTACCCAGCGGTATGACCAGCAGTCATCCTCGTTCCCGCCGGACGAGGAATCGGACACCAGCAGGTGAAACAAGTGAAGCTGGTTGCGGATATTGCACTTGGACGCGACCATGGAGGAGGTCCGAACGGACGCGAGCCACATCTGCCACAGGGAGCCGCGATGAGCCTCAGCACCGGCATGGCCGCCTCGGTCATGCCCACCGAGGGAGCGGAGCGCCGGAAGGCGGCCGCCATGGAGGAGTTCCTCGTACGGCATCCCCTCGCTGCGGGCGAAGGCGTGGCCCGACTCGTCTCGGCGGACGGCGAAGAGGTCGAGGTTCCCGCCCAGATGTTCGACGTCCTCCATCAGATCTCGGCGATGCTCGCCCGCGGCGACGGCGTCGCGATCAGCGCCATCTCCCGCGAACTGACGACGACCGAGGCGGCGAGGCTGCTGGGCATGTCCCGCCCCACACTCGTCCGTCTCCTGGAGAACGGATCGATCGCCTCCCACCGGGTCGGCAGCCACCGGCGCCTCTTCCTCCGCGACGTCCTCGCATTCCGGCAACGACAAATGGAAGAGCGACGGAAGTCGTACGAGGCCCTGATGTGGGAGTCCGACGCGCTGGGTTTCACCGACGACGTGTAGTTCCGGGCCCGGCCAGTGGGCGCTGGGTAGGGTGTCCACTGTGATCCCCAGCGCCCCACTGGTGTTCCTGGACGCGAACATTCTCTATTCCAGGACCCTTCGCGACTGGATCAGTCTTCTCGCGCTCGAAGGCGACTGCGCCGTCTTCGATCTGCGGTACAGCGAGGACGTTCTGGCGGAATGGATGTATCGCCTGCGCCGTAAGCGGCCCGAGCATTCCGAGCAGGCGATCGGCGGCCAGCGACGCCGCTTCGTCCAGGCGTTCCCGTACGGCCTCGTCACCGGCTATTCGCCGAACGACGTCCCGTGCCCGCCGGACCCGGACGACCGGCACGTGCTGGCCGCCGCCGTGCACAGCCGCGCCGACATCCTGGTGACCGACGACCGGCGCGCCTTTCCGCCGGAATGCGTACGGGAATCGCTGTCGGTCCGCACCGGCGACGAGTTCCTCAACTGGGTGGCCGACCGTTCGATGCCTCTGGTCATGAGGACGTTGGCGCGGCAGATCGACTACTACCGGCGCAGCCTGGTCGCCGAGGACAAGGACGCGGTCGAACTGATCACCCATCTACGGAAGGCCGGCGCGCCCCGTTTCGCCGATCGGCTCGAGAATCACCTCGCCGAACCGTCCGGCCGCTGACCGCCGAAGACCGCGAAACGCCATTCCTTGAAGAAGCAGTCCACGTCCACCAGACCCGCCTCGGTCAGCCACCGGCACTGGTCTGCCACCGTGGCCGGCCGGTCGTGCCGCATCCGCTGCCGGGCGCCGGCGATCTCCTCGGCGTCCGAGCCCAGCTCGGTGATCCGCGCCGTCCACACCTCGTCGTAGCGGCGGTCCAGCGCCGGCGTCGGCCCGGCCACCTGCTCGGCGTTGACGAACACGCCGCCCGGCGCCAGCGCGCCCGCGGCCCGCTTGTACAGCGCCCGTTTGCCCTCGTCGTCGAGGTGGTGGATGGCCAGCGCGGAGACCACCGCGTCGTACCGGCCGGCGGGCAGCGGGTCGGCCAGGTCGGCGTGCACAGTGCGGTGCGCCACGCCGCGTTCTGTCAGGTGTCCGGCGGCCACCGCGAGCATGCCGGGGGCGCCGTCCACGAGCGTCAGGCGGACGCCGGGCACGGCCGCGGTCAGCAGCAGGGACAGCAGGCCGGTGCCCGCGCCCAGGTCCAGCACCTCGGGGGTACGCCCGGCGGCGAGCGCGGCACGCAGCGGCGGCGCGGCCACCTCGACGGCGGTGCCGTAGAAGGCGTCGAAGCAGGGCACCAGGCGGCGTCGGGCCTGGTCGTAGCTGCCGGCCACCGCGTCGAACGCGTCCGCCACGCCCATCAGAGCCTCCCGTTATTTGAGACAATTTTCCCACATTGTAAACCCCGCCGGGGACGACGTCACCTACGTGCGGTGTGAAGCGCTCGTGACAGGACCGAAACAGAGCAGACCCGGACCGGAAACCGCCCGACGGCACGCTTTTCCGACATGACAGACGGTGCACGCACGGCGACGCGAACGGGTTCAGGCCCCGCGCAGGCCGCCACGCACTGCCCGTACTGCGCCCTGCAGTGCGGCATGGTGCTGCGCGCCACCGGCGACGGCGTCGAGGTCGGCGCCCGGGACTTCCCGACCAACCGGGGCGGGCTGTGCCAGAAGGGCTGGACCGCCGCCGACCTGCTCGACCACCCGGACCGGCTCACCACCCCGCTGCTGCGCGACCGGCCCGGCGGCGAGCTGCGCCCGGCGACCTGGGACGAGGCGCTCGACCGGATCGCCGCCGGGGTGCGGGACGTGCAGCAGCGCCACGGGCCGCACGCGGTAGCGGTCTTCGGCGGTGGCGGCCTCACCAACGAGAAGGCGTACGCGCTGGGCCGCTTCGCCCGGGTGACGCTGCGGACCCGGCACATCGACTACAACGGACGCTGGTGCATGTCCTCGGCCGCGGCGGCCGGCAACCGGGCGTTCGGGATCGACAGGGGGTTGCCGTTCCCGCTGGCGGACCTCGGCCGCGCGGACACGCTGCTGCTGGTCGGCGCGAACCCGGCCGAGACCATGCCGCCGCTGATGCGGCACGTCACCGACCTGCGGGAACGCGGCGGCCGGCTGATCGTGGTCGACCCGCGCGCCACGGCTACCGCCCGCCAGGCCGACCTGCACCTGCAACCGCTGCCCGGCACCGACCTCGCGGTGGCGAACGCGCTGCTGCACATCGCACTCACCGAGGGCTGGCTGGACCGGGCGTACGTGGCGGAGCGGACCACCGGCTTCGACGAGGTCCGGCGGACGGTGGCCGGCTACTGGCCGGCGGAGGTGGAGCGGCTCTCCGGCGTGCCGGTGGCCGACCTGTACGCGACCGCCCGCGCGCTGGCCACAGTGGACCGGGCGATCATTCTCACCGCGCGGGGCGCCGAGCAACACGCCAAGGGCGTGGACACGGTCACCGCCCTCATCAACCTGGCGCTCGCCCTGGGCCTGCCCGGCCGTCCCGGCTCCGGCTACGGCTGCCTGACCGGGCAGGGCAACGGGCAGGGTGGCCGGGAACACGGGCAGAAGGCCGATCAGCTCCCCGGCTACCGGCGTATCGACGACCCGGCGGCCCGCGCGCACGTCGCCGGGGTGTGGGGCGTCGACCCGGACTCGCTGCCCGGGCCGGGGGTGCCCGCGTACCAGCTCCTGGACGCGCTGGGCACGCCGTCGGGCGCGCGGGCGCTGCTGGTGTTCGGCTCCAACCCGGTCGTGTCCGCGCCCCGCGCCGCGCGGGTCGAGTCCCGGCTGCGCGCCCTGGACCTGCTCGTGGTGGCGGACTTCGTCCGCTCCGAGACGGCCGAGCTGGCCGACGTGGTGCTGCCGGTCGCCCAGTGGGCCGAGGAGAACGGCACGATGACCAATCTGGAGGGCCGGGTGCTGCGCCGCCGGGCGCTGCGTGAGCCACCCGCCGGGGTCCGTACCGAGCTGGAGATCCTCGCCGCGCTCGCCGGGCGGCTGACCGACGGCGCGCCACTGCCGAGCGACCCGCGCGAGGTGTTCGCGGAGCTGGGCCGGGCCTCGGCCGGCGGTCCGGCCGACTACGCCGGGATCACCTGGGACCGGATCGACGCCGACACCGGCGTGTTCTGGCCCTGCCCGGACCGGGACGGCCCGGACACCCCCCGGCTGTTCGCCGACCGCTTCCCCACCCCGGACGGCCGGGCCCGGTTCCACGCCGTGACCCACCGGCCGGCCGCCGAGCCGGTGTGCGCCGACTACCCGCTGCACTTCACCACCGGCCGGGTGCTCGCGCAGTACCAGTCCGGCGCGCAGACCCGGCGGGTCGCCGCGTTGCGCCGGGCCGCGCCGGGCGGCTTCGTCGAGCTGCACCCGGACCTGGCGGCACGGCTCGGCGTGACCGAGGGAGCGCCGGTACGTGTGGTCTCCCGCCGGGGCGAGCTACGGGCTCCGGCCCGGCTCAGCACCGCGATCCGGCCGGACACCGTCTTCGCCCCGTTCCACTGGCCCGGCGCGCAACGCGCCAACTCGGTCACCAACGACGCGCTCGACCCGGTCTCCGGGATGCCCGAGTTCAAGATCTGCGCGGTCCGGGTGGAGCCGGCATGAACGAGCGCATCGTCGTCGTCGGCCACGGCATGGCCGGCGCCCGGCTCGCCGCCGAGCTGCACGCACGCGGCGGGGACCGGCGGATCACCGTGCTCGGGGCGGAGCCGCACCGCGCGTACAACCGGATCATGCTCTCCACGCTGCTCGCCGGACGCATCGGCGAGCCGGACGTGGAGCTGGTCGAAGCGGTGGGGCCGGGCGTCGAGGTGCACACCGGCGCGGCGGTCACCGTCGTGGACCGCGCCGCCGGCGAGGTGGTCACCGACGACGGCGAGCGACACGGGTACGACCACCTGGTGCTCGCCACCGGCAGCCGGGCCGTGGTGCCGCCGCTGCCGGGCCTCGCGCCGATGCCCGAGCGGGTCGTCCCGTTCCGCACGCTCGGCGACTGCCGGCGGATCCTCGCCGCCGCCGAGGGCGCGCGCCGCGTCGTCGTGCTCGGCGGCGGGCTGCTGGGCCTGGAGGCGGCCCGCGGGCTGGCCGCGCGGGGTCTCGACGTGACAGTGGTCCACCCGGTCGGGCACCTGATGGAACGTCAGCTCGACCCACCGGCCGGCGCGGTCCTCGCGGGCACGCTCGCCGGCCTGGGCGTCCGGTCCCGGCTCGGCGCGGCGGCCACCGCCGTGACCGCCGACGCCGACGGCGTCCGCCTGCACCTGGGCGACGCCGGGACGCTCGACGCCGACCTGCTGGTGCTCTGCTGCGGGGTACGCCCCGACACCGCGCTCGCCGCGTCCGCCGGGCTCGCCGTCGAGCGGGGCGTGGTGGTGGACGACCGGATGCGGACCAGTGACCGGCGGATCTCGGCGATCGGCGACTGCGCGCAGCACGACGGCACGCTGACCGGGCTGGTCGCGCCGGCCTGGGCGCAGGCCCGGGTGGTGGCCGACGTGCTGACCGGCGCGGACCCGCTGGCCCGCTACCGGCCCCGCCCGGCGGTGACCCGGCTCAAGGCTGCCGGCATCGATCTGGCCGCGATGGGCGACGTGGCCGGAACCGGCGACGCGGGCGGGCCGGTCGAGGAGCTGACCTTCGCCGACCCGGCCCGGGGCACGTACGCCCGGCTGCGCATCCGGGACGAGCGGCTGACCGGCGCGATCCTGCTCGGCGACAACCCGGCGGTCGGCACTGTGGTGCAGCTGTTCGACAGGGGCGCGCCGGTGCCGGCGGACCGGCGTTCGCTGCTGCTCGGCCGCGCGTTCGGCGAGGCGCCGGCCGGGCCGGCCGCGTCCCCGGCGCTGATGCCGGACGCCGCGACCGTGTGCCGGTGCAACGACGTGAGCAAGGGCGCGCTGGTGGCGTGCTGGCGGGCGGGCACCCGGACGGCGGCGGCGTTGTCCGCGTCGACCCGGGCCGGCACCGGCTGCGGCAGTTGCCGGGACGCGGTGGCCGGCATCGCCGCCTGGCTCGCCGAGGCCGATCCGCAGGCGACCGACGCGGTACGCGAGACGGTGGAGGTGGCGTCATGAGTGAGCTGATTGTCGTCGGGAACGGCATGGTCGGGCAGCGCTTCGTCGAGGCGCTGCGGGCCCGGGACACCGGCGGGCGGTGGCGGGTCACGGTGCTGGCCGAGGAGCGGCGTCCGGCGTACGACCGGGTGCGGCTCTCGGCCGTCTTCGACGGGGTGGACGCCGACGAGCTGACTGTGCACACCCCCGACGCCGGAGTGGACCTGCGCCTGGGCGAACCGGTCACCGGCGTCGACCGGGCACGGCGTGTGGTGACCACGGCGGCCGGCGAGTACCCGTACGACGCGCTGGTGCTCGCCACCGGCTCGTACGCGTTCGTGCCGCCGGTCGACGGCACCGATCTGCCAGGCGTCTTCGTCTACCGGACACTGGACGACCTGGCCGCGATCCGGGAGCACGCCCGGGGCCGCCGCACCGGCGTGGTGATCGGTGGCGGGCTGCTCGGGCTGGAGGCGGCGAACGCGCTGCGGCTGCTCGGGCTCACCACGAGCGTGGTCGAGTTCGCGCCCCGGCTGATGCCGGTGCAGGTGGACGAGGCGGGCGGGTCGATGCTGCGCCGCTACGTCGAGGAGCTGGGCGTCACGCCGTACCTCGGGGTGGCCACCACGGCGCTGCGTCCCGGGCCGGACGGCACGGTGGCCGCGCTCGACCTCGCCGACGGGCGCACGCTGGACGCGGAGCTGGTGGTGGTGGCCGCCGGGATCCGGCCGCGCGACGAGCTGGCCCGGGCGGCCGGGCTGCCGCTCGGCCCGCGCGGCGGCGTGCTGGTGGACGCCTCCTGCCGTACCGCCGACGAGCGGATCTGGGCGGTCGGTGAGTGCGCCGCGGTGGACGGGGTCTGCCACGGGCTGGTCGCGCCCGGGTACGCCACCGCCGAGGTGGTCGCGGACCGGCTGCTCGGTGGCGCGGCCACGTTCCCCGGCGCGGACACCGCCACGAAGCTCAAGCTGCTCGGCGTCGACGTGGCCTCGTTCGGCGACGCGCACGGCGTCACCCCCGGCTGCCTGGACGTGACGTTCACCGACCCGGCCACCCGCGCGTACGCGAAGCTGGTCCTCTCCGACGACGCGCGGACGCTGCTGGGCGGCGTGCTGGTCGGGGACGCGAGCGCGTACCCGGCGTTGCGGGCCAGTGTCGGCGGGCCGCTGCCCGCTCCCCCGCTGGCGTTGCTGGCGCCGGCCGGCGGCGCGGGCGCCGGCGCGGGGGCGCTGCCGGCCGCCGCCCAGGTCTGCTCCTGCAACGCGGTGACCCGGGCCGACCTGGACGCGGCGATCGCCGGCGGGGCGACCGACGTGCCGGCGTTGAAGGCGTGCACCCGCGCCGGTACGAGCTGCGGCTCCTGCGTGCCGATGCTCAAGCAACTGCTGGACGCCGCCGGGGTGCGCCAGTCCACCGCGTTGTGCGAGCACTTCGACCTGAGCCGGCAGGAGCTGTTCGACCTGATCCGGGTGCGGGGCATCCGCACGTTCTCCCGGCTCGTCGCCGAGCACGGGCGCGGGAGCGGCTGCGACATCTGCAAGCCGGTGGTGGCCTCCATCCTGGCCTCGCTCGGGGCCGGTCACGTGCTCGACGGCGAGGCGGCGTCACTGCAGGACACGAACGACCACTTCCTGGCCAACCTGCAACGCGACGGCAGCTACTCGGTGGTGCCCCGGATCCCCGGCGGGGAGATCACCCCGGAGAAGCTCATCGCGATCGGCGAGGTGGCCCGCGACTTCCAGCTCTACACGAAGATCACCGGCGGGCAGCGGATCGACCTGTTCGGCGCGCGGGTCGACCAGTTGCCGCAGATCTGGCGCCGGCTCGTCGACGCGGGCTTCGAGTCGGGCCACGCCTACGGCAAGGCGCTGCGTACCGTGAAGTCCTGCGTCGGCGACACCTGGTGCCGCTACGGCGTGCAGGACTCGGTCGGGCTCGCCGTCGCGCTGGAGCTGCGCTACCGGGGGCTGCGCGCGCCCCACAAGCTCAAGTCCGCCGTCTCCGGCTGCGCCCGCGAGTGCGCCGAGGCCCGCAGCAAGGACTTCGGCGTCATCGCCACCGAGGGCGGCTGGAACCTGTACGTCGGCGGCAACGGCGGCTTCCGGCCCCGGCACGCCGACCTGTTCGCCACCGACCTGAGCACCGCCGAGCTGGTCACGCTGATCGACAGGTTCCTCATGTACTACATCCGCACGGCCGACCGGTTGCAGCGCACCGCCGCCTGGATCGAGGCGATGGACGGCGGCCTGGACCACCTCCGGTCGGTGATCGTGGACGACTCGCTCGGCCTCTGCGCCGACCTGGACGCGGCGATGGCCCGGCACGTCACGAGCTACTCCGACGAGTGGCGCGACGTGCTGGAGGACCCGGACCGGCTGCGCCACTTCACCTCGTTCGTCAACGCGCCCGGCGTGCCCGACCCGTCCATCTCGTTCACCCGGGAGCGGGGCCAGCCGGTGCCGGCCCGGGACGCCGGGCACCGCCGCCAACCCGTAGCGCTCGGACTGCCGGAGGTACGCCGATGAGCCCCGTCGTCACGCTGGACTGGACGCCGGTCTGCCCGCTGGACCGGCTCGACCTCGACCGGGGCGTGGCCGCGCTCGTCGACGGCGTGCAGGTGGCGGTGTTCCGCACCGCGCACGGCCTGTACGCGGTGGACAACCTCGACCCGGTCGGCGGCGCGTACGTCATGTCCCGCGGTCTCGTGGGCAGCCGGGGCGGCGTGCCGACGCTCGCCTCGCCGCTGCACAAGCAGGTCTACGACCTCACCACCGGGCGGTGCCTGGACCTGCCCGGCGTGACGTTGACGCGGCACCGGGTGCGCTGCCGGGACGGCCAGGTCGAGGTGCGGTTACGGCAGGAGCAGTGATGCGCGACGAGCTGGCCGGTTTCACCATCGGGGTCACCGCGGACCGGCGGCGCGACGAACTGGCCGCGCTGCTCCAGCGGCGCGGGGCGCGGGTGGTGCTCGCCCCGGCGCTGCGGATCGTCCCGCTCGCCGACGACACCGACCTGCGTGAGGCCACCCGGGCCTGCCTGGAACATCCGCCGGACGTGCTGATGGCCAACACCGGCATCGGCATGCGGGGCTGGCTGGAGGCGGCCGAGGGCTGGGGGCTGGCCGAGCCGCTGCGCGCCACGCTCGCCCGCGCGTACGTGGTGTCCCGGGGCCCGAAGGCGACCGGGGCGATCCGCGCCGCCGGACTGCGCGAGCACTGGTCGCCGGGCTCGGAGAGCTGCGACGAGGTGGTGGAGCACCTGGTCGCGCGCGGCGTGGCCGGCCAGGTGGTGGCGATGCAACTGCACGGTGAGCGGCAACCCGAGTGCACCGACGCGCTGGTGGCGGCCGGGGCCACGGTGATCGAGGTGCCGGTCTACCGGTGGGCGCCGCCGGCCGATCCGGCGCCGCTGCACCGGCTCATCGACTTGGTCGCCGGGCGGCTCGTCGACGCGGTCACGTTCACCTCGGCCCCGGCGGCCGAGGCCCTGCTGCGGGCGGCCGGGGACCGTACCGAGACGGTGCTGGAGGCGCTGCGCGGCGACGTGCTGGCCGGGTGCGTGGGCACCGTCACCGCCGAGCCGCTGGTCCGGCGTGGGGTGCCGGTGAGCGCGCCGAGCCGGGCCCGGTTGGGCGCGCTGGTCCGCACCATCGTCGAGGAGCTGCCCCGGCGCACGGTCTCGGTGAAGGCGGCCGGGCACGTGCTGACGCTGCGCGGCCACGCCGCGGTGGTGGACGGGGAACTGCGCCAGCTCGCGCCGGCCCCGATGGCCGTGCTGCGGGCGCTCGCCGCGTCACCCGGCAAGGTGCTCTCCCGCACCGCGCTGCTGCGTACGCTGCCGCGCGGCGCCGACGAGCACGCCGTGGAGATGGCCGTCGCCCGGCTGCGGGTCGGCCTCAAGGCGCCCCGCGTGGTGCAGACGGTCGTCAAGCGGGGGTACCGCCTGCGGGTCGACTGACCCGCAGGCGGTCAGCCCACCGAGGCCGGGTAGCCGTGCTCGGCCTGGAGGCGGAGCATCGCGTGCTCGACCACTGTCACCAGCACCTGCTTGACCGAGTCGCGCCGACGGGCGTCGCACAGGACCATCGGCACGTCCGGGGAGATGGCGAGCGCCTCCCGGATCTCCTCCATCTCGTAGTGCGGCGCGTCGTCGAAGCGGTTCAACGCCACGACGTACGGCAGCTTGCGGTTCTCGAAGTAGTCCAGCGGCGCGAACGCGTCGGTGATCCGCCGGGTGTCCACGAGCACCGCCGCGCCCACCGCGCCCCGGATGATCTCGTCCCACATGAACCAGAAACGGGTCTGGCCCGGGGTGCCGAACAGGTAGAGGATCAGGTCTTCGGCCATGGTGATACGGCCGAAGTCCATGGCGACCGTGGTGGTCTCCTTGCCCGGCACCTTCGACGGGTCGTCGATGCCCACGCCGGCGGCGGTCATCAGCGCCTCGGTGGTCAGCGGCTGGATCTCGGAGATCGCACCGACCAGCGTGGTCTTGCCCACGCCGAAGCCGCCCGCGACCACGATCTTCGCGGAGATGATCTCCCGGCCGCGGTTCACCCCGTCGGGGTCATAGTTCGCGAAGTCCACTTAGCACCCTTCCAAGCAGGTTCATCCGCGCCGCGAAACCCGTCGCGGGAGCGGCAGTGTGTAGCGTCAGCAGGCCCTCGGCCACCATGTCGGCGACCAGCACCCGGGTGACGCCCAGCGGCATCCGGGTGTAAGCGGCGATTTCCGCCAGCGACTGTGCCCGGCCTTCACAGACCGAGGAGATGCGGTACTTGTCGTGCCCGGCGAACCGCGCCTCGGCCGACTGCGTGGGCGTGCTGGACAGCACCGCCTCGAGCGCGATGTTCTGCAACGGCTCGGTGCGGCCCCGGGTGACCGCGTACGGTCGCACCAGCGCGCCACGCGGATCACGTCGCGGTTCCATCTCGCGATCACCTCCCCTCGTACGGAGCGCAGCGGCTCCGGCTCATGTCGGCGGGCCCGGTCAGGACCGGACGGCGTCCCTCGGCAGCGGGACCAGCGCCTGCCCGACCCGTTCCACGAGCAACGCCATCTCGTAGCCGACCTGGCCCACGTCGCAGCTGCGCGCCGCGAGCACGGCCATCGACGAGCCGTCGCTGATGGACATCAGGAACAGGTAGCCGCTGTCCATCTCGATCACGGTCTGCAGCACCCCGCCGGCGCTGAACATGCGCGCCGCGCCCTCGGTCAGGCTCACCACGCCGGAGGTGATCGCGGCAAGCTGGTCGGCCCGGTCCCCCGGCAGATCCCGGGAGGAGGCGAGCAGCAGCCCGTCCGCGGAGACCGCCACCACGTGGGCGATGCCCGCCACGCTGTCGGCGAAGTTGGTGAGAAGCCAACCCATGTCCTGCATGGCCGCCGGCCTGTTCATCGGTTCGTCTCCTTGGTCGAGGTGCTGTTCAGGTCGGCGCCGGCCGTACGGCCCCGCTGGACGCCACGGTGGTAGGCGGAGAGCAGCCCCCGGACCTCGTCCGGCGTGCGCCGGCTGCGGTCCCGGCCGCTCTTCGGCTCTATCCCACCAGGCACGAGCTGGGCCTGCGGCACCCGCTTGGGCAGGCCGGAACGGGTGGTGCCGCCGGTGGTGGGCTCCGCGGCCCGGCTGGCCCGCGTCCAGCCCTCGTCGGCCGCCGTACGCCAGGCGCTCGGGTCGATGGCGGGAGCAGGCTCGGCGGCGGGTGGCGGCGCCGGGGCGGCCGGTGGCGGCGCCGCGGCGACCGTGGGCGGCGAAGCGACGGCGGGCGACGACGGGGCGGCGTCCGCGGGTGACGCGGACGGCACGGCCGGTGCGTGGTACGCGGCCGGCGTGCTCAGCCCCGACGCCTGGGCGCCCGGGGTACGGGTGGGCAGGGGCGGGCGAGCCGACGCCGCGGGCGGCGGCACGGCCGGCTGGGCCGGCGCGGGCGGCTCGTCGAAGGTGGGCCGAGTGAAGATCGTGGTCTCGTCCTCTCCGTGCGAACGGAACCAGACCGCCTCCATCTCCCGGAATATCGGGGCCTCGGCCCGCTGCTCGGGACGGGCCACCACGGGCGTCGCCGGGGTGGTCTCCACCGCCGGCGCCGCGGCGAGCGGCTGGTAGGCCGGAGGTGCGACCGGCTGGGCGGCCTCGACGCCCGGCGACCGCTTGGGCAGCGGGTCCAGCGCCGGGTACGCCACCGTCGGCCCGCCGGCCGACCAGCCCGCCCCGGAGACCGGGGCCGGCGTTGCCGGAGGCGCCGGGACCGCCGGCAACGTGCCGGTCGCCCCGCCCAGCTGTACGGCGGGAGTGGTGTCCCGCGCCTCGGCGGGCGCCTGCCACCTGGCGGGCGGGGCGGTGGTCGCCCCGCGCCACCCGTCGGCGAGCGTCGCGGTGGCGGCGCCCCGGCCGGCGCCGGCAAGCGCGTCGGCGACGCCGACCTGGCTCAGCGGTGACTGCTCGACGGCCAGCGGCTGGCGCGGCCGGGTCAGCGGGGCCTGACCACGGTTGGCCGGCAGCACCACTGTCGAGTTCGGCAGCGTGACCTGGGCGACAGTGCCGCCCTCGACGTTGCGGCGCAGCTCGACCCGGATCCCGTACCGGGAGGCGAGCCGGCTCACCACGGCCAGACCCATCAGCCGGAACGCTGCCACGTCGACGGTCGGCGGCGCGGCCAGTCGCCGGTTGAGCGAGTCGAGCTGTTCGTCGCTGAGGCCGAGCCCCCGGTCCTCGATCTGGATCAGCACGTAGTCGCGGATCCGGCGGCCGTCGGCCACCACCGAGGTGTTCGGCGGCGAGAACCGGGTGGCGTTGTCGAGCAGCTCGGCGACCAGCCGGACGACGTCGTTGACGGCGTGGGCGGCCACCGAGATGTCGGTGTCGACGGTGCCGAACTCGATCCGGTTGTAGAGCTCCACCTCGGACTGCGCGGCGCGCAGCACGTCGACCAGGAGCGCGTCGTCGCGACGCGGCACCGCCGAGTCGGCGCCGGCGAGCACCAGCAGGTTCTCGTCGTTGCGGCGCATCCGGGTGGCCAGGTGGTCCAGCTCGAACAGCTGCGCGAGACGCTTCGGGTCCTCCTCGGACCGCTCGATCGCGTCCAGCTCGCCGATCATGCGGTCGACCAGGCTCTGCGAGCGGCGGGCCAGGTTGAGGAACATCGCCGAGACGCTCGTGCGCAGCGCGGCCTGCTCGGCCGCCACCCGCACCGCCTCCCGGTGGACCACGTTGAAGGCGACGGCCACCTGGCCGACCTCGTCGCGGTTGGTCAGCTTGATCGGGTCCCGGACCTGCTGGACGATCTCGTCCACGCCGCCGTCGCCGATGGCGTTGACGTTCTGCAGCCGGCTCACCGCGTCCGGCAGGTCGTGGTTCGCCACCGCGAGCGCGCCCTCACGCAGCCGGCGCAGCGAGTCGTTCAGCGACCGGGCGAGCACCACGGCGAGCGTCACCGCGACGGCCAGCGTGATCAGCACCAGCAGGCCCTCCACGACCGCCTGCTGGATCACGTCGGCGCGTACCTCGTCGGCGTCGGCGAGCAGGTCGTCCAGGAGCTGGATCTCCGCCCACCGCATCAGCTCGTCGACCGCGCCGATGGCGTCGGACGCCTCCTGGCGGGTGACGAGCGCGGGACGCCCGACCGAGCGGGACAGGTCGGCGGCGACCCGGTCGGCGAGCTGGACGGCGTCACCGGACACGGTGCGGTCCACCAGGGCCCGCTGGGCCGGCGTCGCGGACCGGGAGAACGTGAGCAGCGCCTCCTGCTGACCGGTCAGGGTGGCCACGAAGGAGGAGAACTGCTCCTCGTCGATCCGGCCGGCGCCGAGCGCGGTGAAGGCGACCGCCTGCTCCTCGGCCACCTCGGCCTTGGCGTGGGCGAACGCGGCCACCGCGCGGCGGGCGTCGGCCAGGCTCTCCGCGCCCGGCTGCTGGGCCAGCGCGTCGCTGTACGCGACCAGGTCGTCCAGGACGATGCCGTAGCGCAGGCTGGCCTCGGCCACCGGCATCTGCGACCGGTCCAGCACCTCCTGGCGCGTGCCGTTCAGCGTGGACAGGTGGGCGTCGATGACCTTGAGCTGGCTGCTCACAGCGCCCGGCACGTCGCCGAGGCGGCGCCGCTCCTCCTGGTACGCCGCGATCCGCTCGTCGGTCTGGCGCACCCGCAGGTTGTACGCGTCCGGCTTCTCGTCCGGCTTGGCCAGGAAGACCGCCGCGGCCATCCGCTCCTTGTGGAGGTCCTGGGTGAGCGCCGAGATGTCGACCGACACGGCCGTCAGCGACCGGACCCGGTCCGCCTCGTACGCGCCCTGACCCACCGAGACGAGTCGGATAGTTGCCAGTGCGATGACAGCCGCGACCGGAACGACCAGGATGAGGGCGAGTTTCGAGCGGATCCGCGCGTCGCGCAGCCTCGGCAGGCGCCGTCGCCGGTTCCGCTGTTCGGCGTTGGGGCTCCCGGGCAGGGTCGTAGGTCCGGTGCTCACGACATCGCCTCCGTCGTTTCTTCCACGCGCGACCCACTGACCCGTGCCTGGTGCAGCGGCCAGCGCCACGCGCGGCACGGCCGCGATTTCATCAGACGAGATCGTGTTTGGGAAGCCGCAGGGAGGCAGGAAACGGTCGGGGTCGGCGCAACCCGTGATCCGATCACCTAATACCTTCTTTTCTCCAACCCCCTGATCAGGGGATGTCACTCCAGAGTGGTCACACGCTTCTGTGCAGTAATTGTCAGTTAATGTTCCGTGTCCCCAGCATGTGGGATGGCTGTCCCGAAACARCACTCGAGATCCCGGCTTGACCACAGGCCCCGGCATTGGCAAGGTTTTGCAGGCTTCGCGCACACCGTACGGCACACCAATCCCGTTCCTCCACTGAGGACGGACTAGCGGCGGTGATCGGGCGTCGGCCCGCGCCGCACCTGGAGGACTGAGTTGAGCCCCATCCGCTCCGCGAGCATCGCGGCGCTCGCATCGGCCGTGCTGGCCACCACGCTCACCGGCTGCGGGATCGGCGGGGAACCGCAGGACACCAGCCCCATCGTCATCGCCGCCGACCTGGAACTCTCCGGCGCGTCGGCGCCGGTCGGCAAGGTGTACCAGCGGGCGCTGGAACTGAAGGTCGAGCAGTTGAACTCGTCCGGTGCGCTGGGCGGCCGGAAGATCGATCTGCGGGTCAAGGACAACCGCTCCGACGCTGCGGAGTCCTTGCGGAACATCAATGATTTCAGCGGCGACTCACGGGTGAGCGCCGTCATCATGGGCGGCTGCAACGAATGCGCGGTGGGCGCGGCCCGCACCATCGGCGAGAAGCGCATTCCGACGATCGCACTGGCCTCCTCGAGCGCGGTCACCGAACCGGTGGGCGAACGGCGATATGTCTTCAGGCTCGCCCCGAACGCCGCCGACAGCGCCGCCGCGCTCGCCACCGAACTGGACCGGCGCGACATCCGCAAGGTCGCGCTGCTGCACAGCGCCGACGGTTACGGCCAGGAAGGGCTCACCGCGCTGCGCCGGGAACTGGAAAAGACCACCGTGCGGCTGGTCGGCAACGAATCGGTGCGGCTCACCGACACCGAGGTCGGCACGCAGGTCAACGAATTGATCGCCGCCAAGCCGCAGGCCCTGATCCTCTGGACCACGCCGGAGCAGGCGACGCTGGCCGCGACCACGGCCCGGCAGAGCAAGTTCCGCGGGTCGCTGTTCTTCGACGCCGCGGCCGCCGGCGACCTCTTCCTGGGCCCGTCGGCCCGCTCCACCGAAGAGGCCACGCTGATCTTCACGCAGACCATGGTGATCGACGACGTGATCGCCACCACACCGGCCAAGGCGGCGCGCCGGCAGTGGTTCCAGGAGTACACCGCCCGCTTCGGCGGCTACAACGGCTTCTCCTCGTTCGCGGCCGACGCGGTCCAGCTGATCGTGGACGCCGAGCAGCGCGCCGGTGGCGAACCGGGCACTGTCGACCGGGACGCGCTGCGCGACGTGCTGGAGACCTCGCAGCTGGACGGGCTGTCCGGGCCGATCCGGATGACGCCGGACAACCACTCCGGGTTGATGCCGCAGGCGTTGACGACGCTGGTGGCGCGTGGTGGGCGTTGGCGGCTCGCCGGTTAGTCACTGTTGGGGCGTGGCCCCACCGCAACCGGCTCCGGGCGGTCAGGCTTGATCCCTGCGCCGGTTGCGGTGGGGCCACGCCTGTCGTGGTCGGCCGCCATCCGTGGGTTGAGGTTTCCTTCTGGGTTCTCGGCCGACGTCGGGTTACCTGGTTGTGGTCAGCGGGCTGAGGTGGTGGCCTTCACCCAGGGCAGGGCCAGGCGCTCGACGAGGCTGAGGGCGGCGTAGAGCGCGATGCTCATCAGGGCCACCAGCACGATCGCCGCCCAGGCGGTGGCGGTGTCGCCGACGCCGTTGTACTGCAGGATCTGGTAGCCCAGACCGGGACGGTCCGAGTAGAACTCGCCGATCACCGCGCCGATCGCGGCCAGCGGCATGGCCACCTTGAGCCCGACGAAGATCTGCGGCAGCGCGGACGGGAAGCGCACCTTGCGGAACGACTGCCACCACGAGGCGTTCAGCGACCGGCTCAGCTCCGCCAGGTCCGCCGGCGTGGTGGTCAGGCCGGTGGCGGTGGAGAGCACGATCGGGAAGAAGCAGAGCAGGAACACCATGGTCAGAATGGGTTTCTGACCCCAGCCGACGGCCACCACCAGCAGCGGCCCGAACGCGATCTTCGGGACCGCGTTCACGGCCACCAGCAACGGCGCGAACATCCGCTCGACCCGGCGGGACGCGGCCAGCGCCATCCCGATCAGCACCCCGGCGGCCGACGAGAGCAGGAAGCCGAGCACTGTCATCCAGGTGGTGATGCCCAACGCGGGCAGCAGCACGTCGGTGGCGTTCGCGAGGGACTCCCCCACCGCCTGCGGCGGCGGCAGCGCGGCCGGGTGCACCAGGTTCAGCCCCGAGGTGACCAGCCACCAGCCGGCCACCGCGATCACCAGGCCGAGCGCCGGCAGCCCGACCGCAGCCGGACGCTCGGCGAACCCCCGCCGGACCGCCGGGCGCGGCTGCGGCGCCTCCGGCCGGGCCTCGGTCAACTGTGTCAACGTGTCCTCCTCTCTGCGCCGGTCGGTGCGACCGGCACGGGAAGGGGGTGCGCCCCGCCGGGTGTCCGGCGGGGCGCACCCCCGTTGGCCCGAGCGGACCGGTCAGGCCTTCGGCGCGAGGTCGAAGTCGATGATCTGGTCCGGGGTGAGGTCCTGCTTGAGCGCGCCCGCGCCCTTCAGCAGGGCGATGCTCTTGGCCACCCGGCCACTGTCCAGCGTGCCGATCGCGGTGCCGGAGTTGCTCGACCGGACGTACGCGGCCATCAGCTGAAGCTCGGCGGAGGCCGCGGCCGGGACGGCGGCCGGCACGTTCTTCTTCAGGATCTCGGCGGCCTCGTCCGGGTTCGCCAGCGAGTACTCCAGGCCCTTGAGCAGCGCGGCGGTGAACTTCTTCACCATCTCCGGCTTCTCCTTGGCGAGCTTCGTGGAAGTGATCAGCGCGTTGCCGTAGAGGTCCTGCATCACGTTGCTGTACGGCAGGATGACCGGCTTCTTCTTGGTCACCGTCTCCACCGTCGGCTGGCCGACGACGAACTGGCCGATGCCGTCCACCGAGCCGGAGCCGAGCATCGGCATCAGGCTCTGCGCCTCACCGTTGACCCAGGTCACCTTGCTGCCGTCGATGCCGGCGAGCCGCGCGTACGTGGGGAAGAGGTTGCGCACGACGGAGGAGGGGGTGTCCGCGAGCTTCTTGCCCTCGAGGTCCTTCGGGGTGGCGATGTTCTTGCCCTCGACCGTGACGATCGCGGCCATGGTGCGCTGCTGGATCGCGGCCACCGCCACGAAGTCCTTCGCCAGGCCGTTGCCGAGCTGGAGGATGCCACCGGTCAGGTCGATCGGGCCGAACTGGGCCTGCCCGCCGGTGATGGTCTGGATGACGGAGCCGGTGCCCTGGCCGGGCTTGATGTCGACGTCGAAACCGGCCTCCTTGAAGAAGCCCTTGTCCTTCGCCACCCAGGCGTAGGAGTCACGGCCGAAGTTGCCGAACGAGGTGAGGTACGTCACCTTTTCCAGCGCGCCGCCGTTTCCGCCGCCGCTCTCGGACTTGTCCGAGTCGCTGCTGCAGCCGCCCACGAGGGCGAGGGCGGTAGCCAGAGCCGCGGCGGCGACCGTACGGGTCAGCCTTCTCATCAGTGCACCATGTCCTTTCCGACCAGGACTTTCTCGCCGGTCGGGTCGTGGGTCCGACGGGGCCGGCAGGAGGGTTGGGCCGACTGGACCGTCGTGAGGGGACTCTTCGCGCGCAACAGCGTACGAGAAGGCGGATGGTGTGCCCCCTCCGTCCCGGTTGCGGAACGGAAACGAAGTTGCGTGACGGAAAGCGGACTGACGTCCACCCCGGACAGTGCTATAAGCACCGTCCGCTACGCTAGCCCGGCTCGCATTCGGACGACGTGGAAGGGAGCCGGCGGAAGATGATCCGACTGTCCGGGGTGTCCCGCACCTTCGACGGCCGATCCGGGCAGGTGGAGGCGCTGCGCGGCATCGACCTCGACGTCGCCGAGGGCGAGTTCGTCGCCGTACTCGGCCGGTCCGGCTGTGGCAAGTCCACGCTCCTGCGCATGATCGCCGGCCTGCTCCCGGTCAGCGGCGGCGAGATCACCGTGGCCGGTACGCCGATCACGAAGCCCCGCCGCGACGTGGCCATGCTGTTCCAGCGGCCGGCCCTGCTGCCCTGGCGCACGGTGCTGGACAACGTGCTGCTGCCGGTGGAGATCTTCGGCTGGCGCCGGGCCGAGCACCGCGACCGCGCCCGCCAGCTGCTGGAGATGGCCGGGCTGGGCGGCTTCGAGAAGCGGCTCCCGCACGAGCTGTCCGGCGGCATGCAGCAGCGCGTCTCGCTCTGCCGGTCGCTCATCGGCTCACCCCGGGTGATGCTCATGGACGAGCCGTTCTCCGCGCTCGACGCGCTCACCCGCGAGGAGCTCTCCGGCGAACTCCAGCGGGTGCACATGGAGACGAAGGCCACCATCGTCTTCGTCACCCACTCGATCGACGAGGCAGTGCTGCTCGCCGACCGGGTCGTCGTGCTCAGCCCGCGCCCCGGCCGGATCCGCGAGGTGGTCGAGGTGAACATCCCCCGGCCCCGCACGCTCGGCCGGCACGAGCACCTGGCCGACGTCGCGCGGATCAGCGCCGAACTGCACGAACTGCTGATGGAGCGGGACGCCCCGGGCGTACCCGCGGCGGGAGGACGGTGACCATGCGGGTATCGGTCTTCACCGAACCCCACCGCGGAGCGGACTACGACGACCAGCTCCGGTTCGCCCGGCTGGTCGAGGAGACCGGCTTCGAGGGCTTCTTCCGGGCCGACCACTACCGGGCGATGGGGGACGAGCCGGCGCTGCCCGGCCCCACCGACGCCTGGCTGACGCTCGCCGCGCTGGCCCGGGAGACCTCCCGGATCCGGCTCGGCACCCTCGTCACGTCCGCCACGTTCCGGCTCCCCGGCCCGCTGGCGGTCATGGTCGCCCAGGTCGACCGGATGAGCGGCGGCCGGGTCGAGCTGGGCATCGGCGCCGGCTGGTACGAGCGCGAGCACACCGCGTACGGCATCCCGTTCCCGCCCGTCGCCGAGCGCTTCGACCGGCTCGCCGAGCAGCTGGAGATCGTCACCGGCCTGTGGCGCACCCCGGCCGACGAGACGTACAGCTTCACCGGTGAGCACTACCGGCTGGCCGACGCGCCGGCCCTGCCCAAGCCGGTGCAGCAGCCCGGCCCGCCGGTGATCGTCGGCGGCCGTGGACCGAAGCGCACGCCCGAGCTGGCCGCACGCTACGCCGACGAGTTCAACATGCCGTTCAAGAGCGTGGCCGAGACCGCCTCCGCGTACGACCGGGTCCGGGAGGCGTGCGACCGCACCGGCCGGGACGCCTCCGGCCAGGCCCCGCTGACGCTCTCCGCCGGCATCGTCGTGGCGATCGGGCGCACCGACGCCGAGGCGCAGCGCCGGGCCGCCCCGCTGCACGTCACCAGCGCGCTGCCGCCGGAGGACCCGGTGGTCGGCTCCCCCGCCCAGCTCGTCGAGCGGATCGGCGAGTTCGCCGCGATCGGGGCCACCCGGGTGCACCTGCGCCTGATCGACTTCGACGACCTCGACCACGTGGAGCTCATCGCCGCCGAGGTGCTCCCCCAACTGGACGGACCGCGATGACCGAACTCTCCGCCGACCTCGAACTCGGCCCGGTGGGCCAGGAGATCGTGTACGAGAACGACCGGGTACGGGTCTGGCACATCCGGCTGGAGCCGGGTGAGCGGCAGCCGCTGCACCGCCACGACCACCCGTACCTGGTGGTGGCGGTCCAGGGCGCGAAGAACGTGGTGCAGACGATCGACGGCACCACCATCGACGCCGACGAGCCGACCGGCGGCGTCGTCTACCGGGATCCGGGCGCGGTGCACATGCTGACCAACGTCGGCGACACCACCTACCTCGCCCGCCTGGTCGAGCTGAAGTAGCC
Source organism: Micromonospora sp. II (assembly GCF_001709195.1). Classification (NCBI taxonomy): domain Bacteria; kingdom Bacillati; phylum Actinomycetota; class Actinomycetes; order Micromonosporales; family Micromonosporaceae; genus Micromonospora; species Micromonospora sp. II. Next base: position 79,076 of record NZ_LYXF01000015.1, read on the forward strand.
ACGCCGGCAGGTTCGCCGCGCCGCGCGGCGGCAAGGTGGCGATCGGGGGCACCGGGCCGTAACGTGCCCGACATGGCCTTTCGGACGTGGGGCAGGCTGCTGCTCACGGCGCTCGGGGTGAGCGTGCTGGCCGGGGCCGGCCAGTTGGGGATCGCGTACGGCTTCGGAGTCGTACGCCTCGACGGCGCGTTCGTGGACGTCTCGGTCAACCGGTGGCCCGCCCAGCTCGTCTGGGTGGGCTGGTTCGCCGCTGTCGCCACGGTCGCCGGAGCCGTCCTCACCGAGCGCTTCGCCCGCCGCGACGACAGTCCCGGCGGCACCACCGAACTGCTCTCCATCGCCGGCGTCAGCGCGCTGGGCGCGACGGTGGTCGCCCCGCTGTGCATGCAACCGGCCCGCGCGGCCGAGCTGGGCGGATCCGTCGACCCGGTCTGGGCCGCAGGCATCTGCGCCGCCCTCGGCGCGGTGGTCGGAGCGGGCGCCGCGATCGCCGTCCTGCTCAAGCCGCCGTTCGGCTGGGGCGTGGCGGTCACCGCCGGGATCGTCTGGCTGATGGCGCTGCTCTCAGTCGCGCCCACGATCGTGTCCAGCCGGCCGCTGGCCACGGTACGGCTCGGCGTCCTCGAACCCTCCTGGCTGGATCCGGAGGCGGCGCAACGCCTGTCCATGCTGCTGCTGCCGGTGCTCACGCTGCTGGCCGGCGGGGCGGTCGGCGTGCTCGCCCGCCGGGCCGAATGGCCGCCGCTGGTGGGCGGCGCGGCCGGGGCGGCCGGCCCGGTGCTCGTCGCGTTCGCCTACCTGACCGCCGGTCCCGGCTCGGCCACCGACCGCTACCAGGTCGCGCCCTACTACGGCGCGCTGATCGCCGTGATCGCCGGTGCGCTCGGCTCGACCGCCACCACAGTGCTGCCCCGGCCGGTCACCGCCATCGGTGACCCCGACGCCGTCGAGGCCACCGACATCCTCGCGCCGCTGCCGCACTCGTCCACTCCGGGCGTCCCGGCCGCCCCGCCCGCGCCTCCGGTGACGAGCGGCGCCGCCGCGCCGGCGCACTGGAACTGGCCGGAGCCCGGCGGCTCGGCCACGGCGACGGCTCCGGCCGGTACCGATCTTCCCGCCGCCGGCCGGCCGGCCCTCGCGGATCGGCCCGCCGTCGATCAGCCGGCCGTTGCGGAACGGCCGGCGGGTGAGCGCCCGGCCGTCGCCGACACGGGCCACGGCCAGCCCATGCCGGGTCTGCTGCCCCCGGGGCGCCGGACCTCGGCCATCGACGTCCTCGCCGCGGGCCGCCCCGACCCGGTCCCGGTCCCGGGTCCAGGTACGGACATGGGCACGGGTCCGGGCACGGACATGGGCACCGCCCACGCGGGCGGCACCGGCGAGGCGGTCATGACGGACCGCGCAGGCACCGCCGACCGGGCCGTTGCCGGTTCCGAACCTGCCGATGCAACGTCCGGGCAGGCGACCGGCGTCCCGGACAGCGAGGCCGCCTCAGGCACCGGCTCGGCAGCCGGCACGGACGATGCCGCACCGGAACCGCCCCAGGAAGCGGCGGCGACCACGCCACGGGTGACCCGGCCGCGCCGTACCCGCGCCAGCCGGTCCAGCGGCACCACCGACGGATCGACGTCACCCGCCGACGCCACAGCACCCCGCCCAGCGGATGCCGCCTCCCCGAGCGCCGCTGCGGGCACCACCTCGGAAGCCACGTCACCGGCCACCGGCGGCACCGCCGAGGGCCACGTTCCCGGCCCGCGTACTGACAGCGGCGCGCTCGCCGGACCGGTCACGGCCGACGCGGACAGCGACACCCCCGCCGCGCCACCGGCCGAGGCCACCGGAGACACCGGCGCCACGGGCCGCTCCACCCGCTCCCGGCGCCCCCGCGCCCCGAAGGCCGGACCGCGTGCCACCGGCCCGGCCTCCCCCGGCTCCGGCCCGGCCGACGTCGCGCCGACGCCGCCGATCGAGCAGGCCGACGCCAGGTCGACGACGCCGAGCAGCCCGGCTCCCCGCACCGATGCACCCACGGGGGATGTCGCACCGACCGGGCGTCCCGGACGCAATTTCTTCTTCGACGACCCGGCGCCGACCCCGTCGTCCCGGCCCCGGTTCCCGATGTTCGAGGACGTCACCGGAGCGCCCGGCGAGGTACGCCCGGCCTGGCCGATCACCCCGGCGGCCCGCCCGCACCGCGCCACCACCGAACCGGACGCACCGGCCCGGGACGACGCGGAGGCGTCCGCCCCGGCCGAGCCGGCGCCGCGCCCCCGCCACCGTGGCCTGCCCGAGCCGGGCGCGAGCACCGGATGGGACGCGCTCGCCACGAACGCCCGCCCGGCGGGGCCGCTCGCCCGGCCGGAGGCGGGGAGACCTGTCGCCCGGCCCGAGGCGGCGACCGCCGCACCGGGCGAGGCGGGTGCCGCGCTGCCCGAGGCCGCCGCCGCGGAGACGGAGGCGGACTCCCGGCGCGGGCGGCACGCCGAACCGGACGACGCCGACGCGTCCGGCGGGAAGCCGAAGACCCGGCGCGGCCTGTTCCGGCGCAACCGGGCCAAGGGCGACCCGGAGCCGACCGACCGTACGGCCGAGCCGGGTGCCGAGGCCGACGACGAGTACGTGGACTGGGTCGCCGGTCTCGCCTCGGACGACAACGCCGACGACGCCCGCTCGCTGCGTACCGGGCGGCACCACCGCGAGTGAACGGCGGCCCGGGGGCGGGCCGGAAGCGACCCGCCCCCGGCCTCGCTCACGCCAGCGGCAGGTAGACCCGTGACCCGGAGGCGACGAACTCCTCCGACTTGCCGCGCATGCCCCGCGCCGCGTAGTCCTTCAACTCCTGCGTGATCTTCATGGAGCAGAACTTCGGCCCGCACATCGAGCAGAAGTGCGCGGTCTTGGCGGGCTCGGCGGGCAGCGTCGCGTCGTGGTACGCCCGCGCGGTCTCCGGGTCCAGCGCCAGGTTGAACTGGTCTTCCCAGCGGAACTCGAACCGGGCCTTGGAGAGCGCGTCGTCCCACGCCTGCGCGCCGGGGTGCCCCTTGGCCAGGTCGGCCGCGTGCGCGGCGATCTTGTACGCGATCACGCCCGCCTTCACGTCGTCGCGGTCGGGCAGCCCGAGGTGCTCCTTCGGGGTGACGTAGCAGAGCATGGCGGTGCCGAACATGCCGATCATCGCCGCGCCGATCGCCGAGGTGATGTGGTCGTACGCGGGCGCGACGTCGGTGGTCAGCGGCCCGAGCGTGTAGAACGGCGCCTCGTGGCACCACTCCTGCTGGAGGTCCACGTTCTCCTTGATCTTGTGCATCGGCACGTGCCCGGGGCCCTCGATCATCACCTGGACGTCGTACTCCCAGGCGATCTTCGTCAGTTCGCCGAGCGTGCGCAGCTCGGCGAACTGCGCCTCGTCGTTGGCGTCCGCGATGGAACCGGGGCGCAGCCCGTCACCGAGGGAGAACGTCACGTCGTACTTCGCGAGCAGCGAACACAGCTCCCGGAAGTTGGTGTAGAGGAAGTTCTCCTCGTGGTGCGCCAGGCACCAGGCCGCCATGATCGAGCCACCCCGGGACACGATGCCCGTCACCCGGTCCACCGCCAGCGGCACGTACGGCAGCAGCACCCCGGCGTGTACGGTCATGTAGTCGACGCCCTGCTCCGCCTGCTCGATGACGGTCTCGCGGAACACCTCCCAGCTGAGCTTCACCGGGTCACCGCCGACCTTCTCCAGCGCCTGGTAGATCGGCACCGTGCCGATCGGCACCGGCGCGTTCCGCACGATCGCCTCGCGCGTCTCGTGAATACGCTTGCCGGTGGACAGGTCCATCACGGTGTCCGCGCCCCACCGCGTGGCCCAGGTCAGCTTCTCCACCTCCTCGGCCACCGACGAGGTGACAGCCGAGGTGCCGATGTTCGCGTTGACCTTCACCAGGAACGCCTTGCCGATGATCGCCGGCTCGCACTCCGGGTGGTTCACGTTCAGCGGCAGCACGGCCCGACCGGCCGCGATCTCGTCCCGCACGAACTCCGGCGACACCGACTCCCGGATCGCCACGAACTCCATCTCCGGCGTGACGATCCCGGCCCGCGCGTACGCGAGCTGAGTCGGACGGGTTCCGGCCAGCGGCGTGCCGGCACCGCGTACCGGGGCGACGTCGCCGCGCTCGGCGATCCACGGCCCGCGCAGCGCGGGCAGCCCCACCTCCGGGTCGGAGCCGGGACCGGAGGTGTCGTAGAGCCGTACCGGTGGGTTGTCCCCGGTCAGCGGCACCTCGGCGAACGGCACCCGGATGTCCGGGCGTGACCCTTCCACGTACACCTTGCGACGTGCCTGCATGACAGCCTCCCTGTCGCTCATGCGGACCAGCCGAAGTGGTCCAGCGGGCCGCGTCCCGCGCCCAGCTCCCAGGTCCGCGCGCCGGTCAGCGCGCGGGTGACGTACTCCTTGGCGGCCGCCACCGCGACCGGCACCGCGTCACCCGCGGCGAGCCGGACCGCGACGGCGGCCGAGAACGAACAGCCGGTGCCGTGGTTGTGCCGGGTGTCCACCCGGGGCGCGCGCAGCAGCCGAGTGGTTCCGCCGCCCGACAGCACGTCCACCGACTCGCCGTCGGCGTCCACGTCACCGCCGGTCACCACCACGAACGCCGGTCCGCGCGCCGCCAGCGCCTCGGCCGCCGCCACCATTTCCTCGACCGTGCCCACCGGGCCTCCGGTGAGGGCCGCGGCCTCCGCGCAGTTCGGCGTCGCCACTTCCGCGTACGGCAGGAGCCGCTCGACCGCCTCCACCACGCCGAGCCGGTGCCCACTGGTGGCGACCAGCACCGGGTCGACGACCAGGTGTGGCAGCCGCCCGGCCCGGGCCGCCTCGGCCACCGCGTCGGCGACCGCCGGGGTGCCGAGCATGCCGCTCTTCACGGCCCGCACGTCGAAGTCGCCGAGCACGCTGTCCATCTGGTCGCGCACCGTCTGCGGGGGCAGCGGCAGGACGGCGTCCACGCCCCTGGTGCTCTGCGCGGTGACAGCGGTGAGCACGCTCGTGCCGTACGCGCCGAGCGCGGCGAACGTCTTGAGGTCGGCCTGAATGCCGGCGCCTGCTCCGGAGTCGGAGCCGGCGATCGTGAGGACTGTTCTCGGCTTCACTGGTCTTCTCCGGTGGTTTGACGGCTGCGGCCGACAGTGGTTGCGGTTCGGGGCTGCGGCCGACCGTGCCCACTCCGGGCGGTCAGGCTTGATCCCTCCGTGGGCACGGTCGGCCGCAGCCCTGTCGCGTGCGGGCTTGCGTCGGATCGCGCGGGGTGGGTGCGCGCCAAGTGGGTGGCCGCCTCCTGGAAGGCTCTGCCCAGCGTGGTGGCGGTTTCTCTCGGGTCGTCCGCGCGCATGATCGCGCCCAGCACGGCTACTCCGGCGGCGCCCGCCTCGACGCATGCGTGGACCTGGTCCGGGTTCTCGATGCCGCCCAGCGCGAGGACGGGCACGGGGCTGACCGCGATCAGCTCGCTCAATCCGCCCGGTCCCAACACAGGGCCGTAGCCGGGTTTTGTCTTTGTCTCGTAGAGCGGGGACAGGGTGGCGTAGTGCTCGGTGGTGAGGCGGGCCAGCTCGGCGGTGTCGTGGCAGGAGCGGCCGACCAGGCCGACGGCGGGCGGCGGGTACGGGCCGGCAGCCGGTAGGTGCACCGCGTCCCCGTCGAGTGGGTCGGGTCCGGCGACGACGAGCGTGCCGCCCGCGTCGGCGAGGATCGCGCGCAGGTCGACGGCGAGCGCGAGGCGTTCGGCGCGCGGCAGGTCCTTTTCCCGCAGCACCACCCACCGCACTCCCCCACCCACGGCAGCCGCCACCACGTCGACGAGCGCCCCCCGGGCCACCCGCCGATCGGTCAGCAGCACGACCCCGCTCGGCCCGCCCTGGATCTTGGTACGCGGCCGCCCCTCGGGGGGCGCCTCCGTACCAAGATCCGCTACGCGTGAGGCGGTCACAGGTCGGGCCGTCCCTCGTCGGGGGTGGACGGCAGGGCGTGGAAGCGGCGGGTGATGCGGCCCGCGCCGTACGCGAGGCGGCCGGCCTCGACCGCGTAGCGCATCGCCGTGGCCATCGCGACCGGGTCGGCGGCCCGGGTCACGGCGCTGGCGAGCAGCACCGCGTCGCAGCCCAGCTCCATGGCGAGGGCGGCGTCGGAGGCGGTGCCGATGCCCGCGTCGAGCACCACCGGCACGTCGACCGCCTGTCGGATCAGCCGGATGTGGTGCGGGTTGCCGATGCCCAGCCCGGAGCCGATCGGCGACCCGGCCGGCATCACCGCCGCGCAGCCCACGTCGGCCAGCCGCCGCGCGAGCACCGGATCGTCCGACGTGTACGGCAGCACGGTGAACCCGTCCGCGACCAGCTCCTCGGCGGCGCGCAACAGCTCCACCCCGTCGGGCAGGAGCGTGCGCTCGTCGCCGATCACCTCAAGCTTCACCCAGTCGGTGTCGAACGCCTCCCGGGCCAGGTGCGCCGTCTTCACCGCCTCCACCGCGGTACGGCAGCCGGCGGTGTTCGGCAGCAGCCGTACGCCGCACCGCTCCACCAGGTCGAGCAGGCCACCCGACCCGCCGGGCGTGGTGTCGACCCGGCGCAGCGCCAGCGTCACCAGCTCGGTGCCGGACGCGCGGATCGCCGCCTCCAGCACGTGCAGGTTCGCCGCGCCACCGGTGCCGAGGATGAGCCGGGAGCCGAACCCGACCCCGCCGATCTCAAGCGTGGACATCCTGCTCACCCGCCCTGGGTGGCGCTGAGCACCTCGACCCGGTCGCCGTCGCGCAGGACGCTCGCCGACCAGCCGCCGCGCGGCACCACCTCGCCGTTCACCGCCACGGCGAGCCCGCGCTCCCGGTCGGTGACGGTGCGGACCACCTCGGCGACGGTGACGCCCTCGGGCAGCGTCCGGCCGGTGCCGTTGACGATCAGTTCCACGTGCGCTCCTTCCCGAAGCGGTCCGGGGTGAAGGGGGCGAGCGCGGGATCCGGCTCGCCGGTGACGATCAGCTCGGTGACCAGGTCGGCGGTGACCGGGGTGAGCACGATGCCGTGCCGGTGATGTCCGGTCGCGGCGAGCACACCCGGCTGCCCGGGCAGCGGCCCGATGATCGGCGCGTTGTCCGGCGTACCGGGGCGCAGCCCGGCGACTGCCTCCACCAGCTCGTACTCGACGAGTTCCGGCACCAGCTCCGTGGCGGCGCGCAGCAGTGTCAGCACGCCACCGGCGGTGACAGCGGTGTCCGCGCGCTCCTCGACCGTCGCCCCGACCACGACCTCGCCGCTGTCCCGGGGCACCAGGTAGACCGGCTCGCTGTCCGCGTACCCCCGGATCACGTGCCGGAAGCCCGGCGGACCGCCGCCCGGCGCGCGCAGCCGCAGCACCTGGCCCTTCACCGGGCGGACCGGCAGGCCGGTCAGCGCCGCCGCGCCGCAGCCGGCCGCGACCACTGTGACCCGCGCGTCCACCTCGGACAGCGCGCCGACGCGCGCCGGGCGCAGCTCCACGCCGGCGCGTTCCGCGGCCGTGCGCAACGCGGCGACCAGCCGCCGCGGGTCGACCTGGTGATCACCGGGGGCCACCGCGCCGCCGCGCACGCGCGGCGCCAACGCCGGCTCGCGGTTGCGCAGCTCCGACGGGCGCAGCGGCGTGATCGGCAGTTCCAGGCCCTGCTGGTACGACCACAGCCGCCTCGCCTCGGCCAGGTCGTCGGCGGTGAGCCCGACGACGAGCGTGCCCTCGGTGCGGTAGCCGATGTCGACGCCGCTCGCCTCGGCCAGCTCGGTCGCGAAACCGGGCCAGCGGGCGGCGGACTCGACGAGCAGCGCGGTGAGTTCGTGCTCACCGAAGTACGCCTCGGCGACCGGCGACAGCATCCCGGCGGCCACCGACGACGCGCCCGACCCGGGCCGGTCGTCGTGCACCACCACGCGCAGTCCACGTTGCGCGCACCGCCACGCGATCGCCCACCCGACAGGCCCGCCCCCCACCACCGCCACGTCGTTAAGGAAGGGCCCCCTGTTAACGCCTCCGGTAGAGGAAGGGCCCCCTGTTAACACGTCAGGGCCCGCAGCAGCTCGGCGGTGGCGTGCGCGGGATCGGCTGCCCCGCTGAGCGCGCCGACCACCGCCACCCCGTACGCCCCGGCGGCCCGCAGCGCCGGCACGCTTGAGGCGGTCACCCCGCCGATCGCGATCACCGGCACGGTCACCGCTTCGGCGACCGCGCGTATCCCCTCGGGGCCGATCGGTTCCGGCAGGCCGAACTTGGTGGTGGTGACGTGGCACGGGCCCACGCCCAGGTAGCTCGCGCCCGCGTCCACCGCGGCCCGGGCGGTCACCGGTTCGCGGGCGGTCGCGCCGAGCACCGCGTCCGGGCCGAGCACCCGGCGCGCGGCACGCACCGGCAGGTCGTCCGCGCCGACGTGGCCACCGGCGGCGTCCACCGCGAGCGCCACGTGCAGCCGGTCGTTGACCAGGCACTGTGCGCCGTACGGCCGGCAGGCGTCGACCACCAGCCGGGCCAGCTCGTACGCCTCCCGGTCGGTGGCGTCGTCCTCCACGCGCACCTGCACGACGAGGTCTGCGCCCGCCACGGGCAGTGCGGCACGCAGCACGGCGAGCGGGTCACGCCCCGGCCGGGTGTCGGTGATGAGATGCAGTCGTCCCAGGGACAGCACGGCAACGCTCCTCCCTGCGCCGGCATTACCCGGATCAGGTTCGACGGTCGGGGGCTCCCAGCCCCCCTCTCAGCCCGGTCCGCACCGGGCTCCCGTGGGTCACTTGCGGCCTACCGTACGACGCCTCCCGCCCGTACGGAAGCCCGGGTGAGGTTTTTCCCAGGAACCAGCCGTCCGCCGGATCGGGGCAGCGGGTGACCGTCCCGTCACGACACGCTGCCTGGGTGTCCGTTCCCGCCCGTGTTCCGCGCCGCCTGGCGATCCTGCCGTTCCGGGGCAGCCGTGCCGTCTCCGAAGGGCTACTCACCTGGACGATGCTGCGCGGGCAGACCTGGATCCGCCTGCGGCCGGACGTGTACGTGCACCGGGACGGGTACCGCGCCGACGACCACCGGATGTGGTGCGAGGCGGTGGCGTTGCGCCTGCCGCCGGGTGCCGTGCTGGCGGGGCGCAGCGCCGCGTGGTTGTTCGGCGCGGACGTGCTCCCCCGCGACGCGCCGGTGACAGTACTGTTGCCGACTGCTGCGCGGCTGCGACCGCACCCACGGTTGCGGTTGGTCCGGTCACCGCTGCCGGAGCGGGACCGCACCCTCGTCGGCGGGCTGCCGGTCACCACGCCCCTTCGCACGGCGTTCGACCTGGGCCGGCAGGGCTCACTCGCCGAGGCGTTGGTCGCCGTCGAGGCGCTGCTGCGTCGCCGGGCCGTGAAGCTGCCCGCCCTGCGGGCCTACGCCGCCGCCCGGCCGGGCTGGCCGGGCGCTCCGCTGTTGCGCGAGGTGCTGGCGCTGGCCGAGCCGTTGAGCGAGTCCCCGATGGAGACTCGCCTGCGGCTGCTCCTGCTCGACGCCGGCCTCGGCCCGCTCACCGCCCAGCACGAGGTACGCGCCGGTGGACGCTTCGTGGCCCGGGTGGACCTGGCCTGGCCGGCGCTCCGCATCGCGGTCGAGTACGACGGCGACCACCACCGCGAACGGGCTCACTTCCGCCGGGACGTGGCTCGCCTGAACGCGCTGCGCGCGGCCGGGTGGCTCGTGCTCCGCTTCACCGCCGACGACGTGCTACGCCGGCCCGACGCCACAGTGGCCCTGGTACGCCAGGCCTTGGCAGAACGTCGTGCCACCGAGGCGAACCACTGATCCGCGCCCGCCGCCACGAGCCTCACCCCGCTACGCCCCCGGCCCGCCACACGTCACCGCTGGCCCCCATTTCGCCACCTACCACCCACCGGGCCACCCACCACCCACCACCCACCGGGCCCCCGGTTACGCCACCTACCACCCACCGGGCCCCCGGCTCGCCGCCCGCCACCCGTTGGTCCCCGGCTCGCCACCCGTCGAGCCGCCCGAGACACCACGGGCGTCAGAGGCCCGCCCTCAAACACCCATCGCGTTCCACTCGTCGCCAGATCCAGCCCCGAGTGGAACGCCATGGGTGTCTCAAGGCCCTTATGACACCCATGGTGTTCCACTCGTCGTGAGCGCTGCCTGTGGGTGGCACGCCATGGGTGGCTGACGCGTGGGCGAGCCTTGATGGGGCGCAGGCCGCGCCGGCGCGCCCCCAACCGAGGGCGCACAGTCCACGTGCGGGCGGAGCCGAACGCGTGGGTGAGCTGAGCGCGCGGGCAGCCCGGTGTGCGCAGGCCCAAACGGGTGAGCACACGCCCCGACGCACACACCCGACACACGAGCACACGCCCCGACGCGCCAGCACACGCCCGGCGTGCAGGCCCGAGCGCGCCAGCACACGCCCGACGTGCAAACCCGAGCGCGCCAGCACACGCCCGACGTGCAAACCCGAGCGCGCCAGCGCGGACAGTCAGAGGATGGCGTCCAAGGCGGCCAGGTCCTCGTCGGACGGCTGCCACGTGCCGGCTTCGGCGTTCGCCTTCACCTGGTCGGGAGTGGTGGCGCCGGCGATCACGGACGTCACCGCGGGACGGGCCGCCAGGCCGCCGATGGCCACGTGCAGCATGCTGATGCCGCGCTCGGCCGCGTACGCATCGATCGCCTCGATGACGTCCCAGCGCGCGGCGGCCAGCCGCTCGGCGTACCGGCCGCCGCCGGCCAGCCGGCTACCGGCCGGTGGTGCTTCGCCGCGCTTGTACTTGCCGGTGAGCAGCCCGTTGGCCAGCGGGAAGAACGGCAGCATGCCGAGGCCGAACCGCTCGCACGCCGGGATCACCTCGGCCTCCACCCCGCGTTCCACCAGCGAGTAGTGGTTCTGCGCGGAGATGAACCGGGTACGCCCCTGCGACGACGCGGTCCAGTCGGCGTCGGCGATCTGCCAGCCGGCGAAGTTGGAGTTGCCCAGGTAGCGCACCTTGCCGGCGGTCACCAGGTCGTCGAGCGCGGCGAGCGTCTCGTCGATCGGGGTGCCCGGGTCGGGCTCGTGCATCTGGTACAGGTCGATGTGGTCGGTGCCGAGCCGGCGCAGCGACGCCTCGACGGCGCGGGCGATGTAGCGGCGGGCACCCCGGGCGTCGTGGTCCGGCCCGTTCGCGCCGTGCATGTCCATGCCGAACTTGGTGGCCACCACCACGTCGTCGCGGCGGCCTTTGAGCGCCTGGCCGAGCAGTTCCTCGGAGGCGCCCTGCGGCTCGCCGTAGATGTCGGCGGTGTCGAAGAAGTTGATCCCGGCGTCGAGGGCGGCGTCGACCACCGCCCGGGTGCCGTCGAGGTCGAGTTTGCGGCCGAAGTTGTTGCAGCCGATGCCGACCACTGACACCACGAGCCCGGAGTCGCCCAGCCGGCGATAGGTCATCTCACTCACGAGATCCACCCTATGCCCGCTCCCCGGAGCCCACCCGGGGAGCGGCTCAGGCCACGTCCCAGACCGGCTCCGGCGTCTCCACCACGTCACCGTCGCCGCGGAACAGCACGAACCGGTCGAAGGTACGGGTGAACCACCTGTCGTGGGTGACCGCGACGACAGTTCCCTCGAACGCGGTCAGCCCGGCCTCCAGCGCCTCGGCCGAGGCCAGGTCGAGGTTGTCGGTGGGCTCGTCGAGCAGCAGCAGCGTCGCCCCGGACAGTTCCAGCAGCAGCACCAGGAAGCGGGCCTGCTGACCGCCGGAGAGCGTGCCGAACCGCTGGTCGCCCTGCCCGGCCAGCTCGTACCGGGACAGCGCCGCCATGGCCGCGTGCCGGTCCATGCCGGCCCGGTGCTCGTCGCCGCGCCACAGCACCTCGACCAGCGTCTTCGCCATCAGCTCGGGGCGGTCGTGGGTCTGCGAGAAGTGCCCGGGCCGCACCCGCGCGCCGAGCCGGACCACGCCGCCGTGCGCGACCGGCGCGAGCGCGGCGGCGCCGTCGACCGGGGTGTTGCCGGGCTCCGGGTCGGTGCCGCCGCGGGCCAGCAGGCGCAGGAAGTGCGACTTGCCGGTGCCGTTCGCGCCGAGCACCGCGACCCGGTCGCCGTACCAGAGTTCCAGGTCGAACGGGTACGTCAGGCCGTCCAGCTCCAGCTGCTCGGCGATGACCGCGCGCTTGCCGGTCCGCCCGCCGGTCAGGCGCATCCGGATGTCCTGGTCCTTCGGGGGTACGGGCGGCGGCCCGGCCTCCTCGAACTTGCGCAGCCGGGTCTGCGCGGCCTGGTAGCGGGACGCCATCCCGTCGTTGTACGCGGCCTTCTGCTTGTACATCAGCATCAGCTCGCGCAGCTTCTGGTGCTCCTCGTCCCAGCGTTTGCGCAGCTCGTCGAGGCGGGCGTGCCGGGCGACCCGGGCGTCGTGCCAGCTCGCGAAGCCGCCCGGGTGCACCCAGGCGCTGCCGCCCTCCACCGCGACGACCCGGTCGGCGGTCTGGGCCAGCAGTTCCCGGTCGTGTGAGACGTACAGCACGGACTTGACCGACTCGCACAGCCGCCCCTCCAGCCAGCGTTTGCCGGGTACGTCGAGGAAGTTGTCCGGCTCGTCGAGCAGCAGCACCTCGTCCGGGCCGCGCAGCAGCAGTTCCAGCGCGAAGCGTTTCTGCTGGCCGCCGGAGAGCGTGCGCACCGGCCGGTCCCGGGCACTGTCCCACGGCAGGTCCAGCACGATGGTGGCGACGGTGTCGAAGAGGACCTCCGCGTCGTAACCGCCGGTCTCGCCCCAGGCGGCGAGCGCCTCGGCGTACGCGAGCTGGGCCTTGGCGGCGGCGGAGCTGTACTTGCCGCGGACCTCGGCCGCCCGCATGGCCGCCTCGGTCTCGGCGAGCCGCCGCCCGGCGTCGCGCAGCGCGGGCGGGGCGAGGGAGAGCGCCAGGTCGGCGAGCGTGGACTCGTCGCCGATCATGCCGATGAACTGCCGCATCACGCCCAGCCCGCCGGAGCGCGCGATCGCGCCGGTCTTCACCGGCAGGTCACCGGCGACCATCCGCAGCAGCGTGGTCTTGCCGGCGCCGTTCGGGCCGACCAGCGCCACCTTGGCACCCTCACCGACCCGGAACGAGACGTCGCTGAACAGCTCACGCCCGTCCGGGAGGATGTGCCCGACCGCTGCCACGTCCACGTATCCCACGCGGGCATCCTGCCCGAGCCGGGCCGCTGGACGACACCGGATTACCGGGTGACGCGCAGCACCCGGTAGCCCTTCTGGCTGGCGTGCCGCTCGACGGACCAGCCCTGCTCGACCAGCCAGCGGTGCAGCGAGTCGCCGCCGAGGTGCCGGGCGACGACGAGCCAGGCCACGCCGTCCGGGGCGAGCCGGGGCAGCCAGCGCAGCAGCAGGCCGTGCAGTTCCGGTTTGCCGATGTGGATGGGCGGGTTGGACCAGATCTGGGTGAAGGTGACGTCGGCCGGCAGCTCGTCGGGCGCGACGGCGCGTACCCGGTCGGCGGCGCCGACCCTTGCCGCGTTGGCGGTGGTGAGGGCGCGGGCCCGCTCGTTGACGTCCACGGCCCAGACGGTGGCCTCCGGCGCGACAGTGGCGAGGACGCAGGTGATCGGGCCGAAGCCGCAGCCGATGTCGAGCAGCGCGCCGGTGACGTCGGCGGCCGGCAGGTCGGCCTTGCGCAGCAGCACGGCGGTGCCGGGGTCGAGCCGGTCGGCGGAGAAGACGCCACCGGCCGAGCCGAGCGTGTAGTCGCGCCCGGCGACTGTGAACTCGACCTCGCGCGGGCGGGCCGGGCCCGAGGGCTCAGCGGTGAAGTAGTGGTCGCCGGTCACGCAGGCATTCTCGCACCGGGCCGGGGCGGTTCCGGCAACGGTGTCAGAGGCGGAGCCGGACGCCACTCCGCCAGATTTTCCCGATATTACCCCTGAAAGGGACAATCAGTCCTACTCTATGCCACATGGTGTACCGGTACGAGTCCGATGAGGACGCCTTCCTGGAGTACCCGAAGCCCGGGTCGGCCCCGCACGGGCCCGCAGCCACGACGCCGCCGCCCGCGGGTCCGTCACGCTCCCGGTTCCCCACGCCGTCGCTGCCCCCGCCGCCGCGCCCGCAACCGGCGCTGCCGCCGGCCGGCGCGGCCGGGCAGGACGACCCCGACGGGCAGGCGGTGGCGGACGACACCCGCGCACCCGCTCCGGCGCCACCGACCCCGGCGCCGACACCGGGACGGCCCGCGCCACCACGGGAGCCGTCCCCGGTGCCGCAGCCCGCGCCACCCATGCCCGCGCCCGTACCGGCGGCGACGAACCGGCCGACAGTGCCGATCCCCGCCAACCCGACCGCCCGCGCCGGCGACGTCTCCGAACTGCCCCGGGCCCGGCGCGCCGACCGCCGCAACGGCGGCAGCCGGTTCTGGCAGACGCTCGTCGGTGGCGCCGCCGTACTGCTGCTGCTCTCGCTCACCGGGCTCGCCGTCGCGGCGCTGCTGGACGAGCGGACGGCCACGCCGTCCGCCGGCCAGCCGACCCCGCAGCCGAGCGAGTCGAGCACCCCGGCCGGCGGCACCGACCTGGACTCCCGGGACACCGACCAGGCGACGCTCACCGCCAAGGAGGTCTTCCCGACCAAGGACCTGGTGCTCACCGACGGGAAGCCGGCGTACCGGGTGCTCAAGACCCAGGCCAGTACGAAGTGTCAGGTCGCGGCCACCGGCGAGATCGCCGACCTGCTGGTCCGGCTCGGCTGCAACCAGGTCGTGCGGGGCACGCTCCGCTCCCCCGACGGCGACCACCTGATCACCGCCGGTCTGTTCAACCTCACCGACGTGGCCACCGCCCAGCGGGTACGCGACCGCATCCGGCCGCTGCTCGACGCGCGCCAGGGACGGTTCCGTGGCATGGCGGCGGGCGACGACACCGAGGTGGTGGAGAAGGCCGCGGCCCGGGTCGCCTGGCAGGTACGCGGACACTACGTCGCCTACTGCCTGGTCACGCGCGCCGACGGGGAACGCATCCCCAGCGACGACGCAGCCGCCCGCGAGATCATGTACGACATGGTCGAGCTGCACCTCAACCGGGCTGTGCTGGACCGTCGTGCGGCGGCCGGAACGGCCGGGCAGCCCGACGCGGAGTCGGCCGGGGACAGCGCCGGTCAGCGGGGCACCGACTGACCTCCGGTCAGCCCTCGGCCACCGGCACCCGCAACCGGCGGGTCAGATCGGCGCGGCGGGCGTACTCGGCCGGGTCGGCCGGGTAGCCCACAGCGACCAGGGCGAGGCCGTGCGCCGGCGCCACAGTCACCTCGCTGGAGCGCTCACGCCGGGTCAGCAGGCCGACCGGCCACTGCACCGGCCGCCGCCCGTCACCGGCCACCAGCATCGCCCCGACCAGGCTGCGCACCATGTTCTGGCAGAACGCGTCGGCCTGCACGGTGGCGACCAGGATCCCGTCCGGGTCGCGCCGCCAGTCCAGCCGGGTCACCTCGCGCAGCGTGGTGGCGTTCTCCTTGCGCCGGCAGTACGCGGCGAAGTCGTGCTCGCCCACCAGCCCGGCCGCGGCGGCGTTCAGCGCCGCGAGGTCCAGCGGCTTCGGCCAGGCCAGGGTGTCCCGGCGGCGCAGCGGCTCGGCGCCCCACGGGGCGTCGGTGACCCGGTACTCGTAACGCCGGAACGTGGCCGAGAAGCGGGCGTCGAAGTCGGCCGGCACCTCGGTCATGGCGCGTACCCGCACATCCGGCGGGAGGAGCCGGGCCAGCCGGCGCAGCAGCCGCCCCTCGTGCTCCCGCCACACCGCGGCGGGCAGGTCGAGGTGGCAGACCTGCCCGGTGGCGTGCACCCCGGCGTCGGTACGCCCGGCCACCGTCAGGCCGGTCGCCGTGCCCGCGCCGAGCACCAGGTCCAGCGTCTGCATGAGCACGCCGGCCACGGTGCGCCGGGTCGGCTGGGGCGCCCAGCCGGAGAAGTCCGTGCCGTCGTACGAGACGTCCAGCCGCAGCCGGATCCGCTCGTCCACCTCGTACCTCCTGTCGACGGCGACGGGCCCGGCACCCCCGAGGGGATGCCGGGCCCGGTCGAGCCTGATCTCAGGCCTTGTCGTTCTCGGTGGCCTCGTCGCTGTCCTCACGGGCGGCGGCGGTGTCACCCGACGCGGAGACCGGGGCCTCGGCGTCCTGGTCGCCCTCGCTGGAGCGCGGCTTCTCCTCGGCCGGGGCCAGGGCCTCGACCTTGTCCTGCTGCGCGGCCTTGCGGGCGGCGGTCTTCTTGTTCGCCTTCGGCTCGGCGACCTGAAGCTCCTCCACCAGCTCGATGATCGCCATCGGAGCGGCGTCACCCTTGCGCGGACCGGTCTTCACGATCCGGGTGTAGCCACCGTTGCGGTTGGCGTACCGGGGCGCGATCTGGTCGAACAGGGCGTAGACCACGTCCTTGTCCTTGACGACGCCCAGCACCCGGCGACGCGAGGCGAGGTCGCCGCGCTTGGCCTTGGTGATGAGCTGCTCGGCCAGCGGACGCAGCCGCCGGGCCTTCGTCTCGGTGGTCTGGATCTTGCCGTGCTGGAACAGCGCGGTGGCCAGGTTGGCCAGCATCAGCCGCTCGTGCGCGGGGCTGCCGCCGAGGCGGGGGCCCTTGGTGGGCGTGGGCATGCTTGGTGCTCCTCAGGTGTGGCGGCAGCGCGGACTAGAGCTGCTCGGTCTCGCGGTAGTCGTCGGTGTCGTAGTCCGCCTCACCGAAGGCGTCCACGACGTGCGCCGGGTCGAAGTTCGGAGCCGAGTCCTTCAGCCCCAGGCCCATCCCGGCGAGCTTCATCTTGACCTCGTCGATCGACTTCTGGCCGAAGTTGCGGATGTCGAGAAGGTCGGCCTCGGTACGCCCGATGAGCTCACCAACGGAGTTGATGCCCTCGCGCTTGAGGCAGTTGTAGGAGCGGACGGTCAGGTCCAGCTCCTCGATCGGCAGGGCCAGGTCGGCCGCCAGCTGGGCGTCCTGCGGGGACGGCCCGATGTCGATGCCCTCAGCGGTCTCGTCCAGCTCACGGGCGAGCCCGAACAGCTCCACCAGCGTCGAGCCGGCCGAGGCCAGCGCGGTACGCGGGCCCATCGACGGCTTGGTCTCGACGTCGATGATCAGCCGGTCGAAGTCGGTCCGCTGCTCGACACGGGTCGCCTCGACCCGGTACGTCACCTTGAGCACCGGCGAGTAGATCGAGTCGACCGGGATCCGGCCGATCTCGGCGCCCGCCTGCTTGTTCTGCGCCGCGGTGACGTAGCCGCGACCCCGCTCGACGGTCAGCTCCATGTCGAGCCGGCCCTTGCCGTTGAGGGTGGCGAGCTTCAGGTCCGGGTTGTGCACCGAGACACCGGCCGGGGGCTGGATGTCACCGGCGGTCACGTCGCCCGGGCCCTGCTTGCGCAGGTACATGCTGACCGGCTCGTCGTGCTCGGAGCTGACGCACAGCTCCTTGATGTTCATGACGAGCTCGACCACGTCCTCCTTGACCCCGGGGATCGTGGTGAACTCGTGCAGCACACCGTCGATCTTGATCGAGGTGACCGCCGCACCGGGGATGGAGGACAGCAGCGTACGCCGCAGCGAGTTGCCCAGCGTGTAGCCGAAGCCGGGCTCCAGCGGCTCGATGGTGAACCGGGAGCGGGTCTCGTTGATCGACTCTTCGGAGAGAGACGGTCGCTGGCTGATGAGCATCTTTTCTCTTCTCTTCCGGGGCGCCCGCTATTTGACGCCCACGACACAACTGTTCCGGTGGCCCGCCCCGGAGGACGGGCCACCGCAACGAGCCCTTACTTGGAGTAGAGCTCGACGATCAGCTGCTCCTGGACCTGGGTGTCGATCACCTGGCGGGCCGGGAGCGAGTGCACGAGGATCTTCAGCTGGCTCGGGATCGCCTCCAGCCACGCCGGAACGGTCCGCGAGCCGGCCTCACCCTGCGCCACGAGGAACGGGGTGAGCTCCTTGCTCTTGGCACGCACCTCGACGATGTCGTGCTCCTTGACGCGGTACGACGGGATGTCGACCTTCTTGCCGTTCACCGTGAAGTGGCCGTGCTTGACCAGCTGGCGGGCCATGTCCCGGGACTTGGCGTAGCCGGCCCGGTAGACCACGTTGTCCAGCCGCGACTCGAGGATCTGCAGCAGGACCTCGCCGGTCTTGGCCTCCTTGCTCACGGCCTCTTCGTAGTAGCCGCGGAACTGCTTCTCCAGCACGCCGTAGACACGACGGGCCTTCTGCTTCTCACGAAGCTGGAGCAGGTACTCCGTCTCCTTCGTGCGGCCGCGGCCGTGCTGCCCGGGCGGGAACGGCCGGGACTCGAACGGGCACTTCGGGCCATCGCACTTGCTGCCCTTGAGGAACAGCTTCATCTTCTCCCGCCGGCAACGGCGGCAGTCAGCACCGGTGTAACGAGCCATCTCTCTCTAACCTCTCAGACCCGGCGACGCTTCGGCGGACGGCAACCGTTGTGCGGCTGCGGCGTGACGTCGGAGATCTGCCCGACCTCGAGGCCCACTGCCTGCAGCGAACGGATGGCGGTCTCCCGGCCGGAGCCGGGGCCCTTGACGAACACGTCGACCTTGCGCATGCCGTGCTCCATCGCGCGGCGCGCGGCGGCCTCGGCGGCGAGCTGCGCGGCGAACGGAGTCGACTTGCGGGAGCCCTTGAAGCCCACCTGGCCGGAGGAGGCCCAGGAGATGACCGCACCGGTCGGGTCCGTGATGGACACGATGGTGTTGTTGAAGGTGCTCTTGATGTGCGCCTGCCCGTGGGCGACGTTCTTGCGTTCCTTGCGCCGGACCTTCTTGACGGCGGCTCCGGCACGAGCCTTCGGTGGCATAAGTCTGTGCGCTCCTAGTTACTTCTTGCCGGGCTTCTTCTTGCCGGCCACGGTCCGCTTCGGGCCCTTCCGGGTCCGCGCGTTGGTCTTGGTGCGCTGGCCACGCACGGGCAGACCGCGGCGGTGCCGGATACCGGCGTAGCAGCCGATCTCGACCTTGCGGCGGATGTCAGCGGCGACCTCGCGGCGCAGGTCGCCTTCAACCTTGTAGTTGCCCTCGATGTGGTTCCGGAGCTCGACGAGCTCCTCGTCCGTGAGGTCCCGAACGCGCTTGTCCGGCGAGATGCCGGTCGCGGCGAGCGTCTCCAGGGCGCGGGTGCGACCGACCCCGAAGATGTAGGTGAGCGCGATCTCCATCCGCTTCTCGCGGGGGAGATCCACGCCGACTAGACGTGCCATGTGCGGGCGTACTCCTCGTGATGTTGTGGCGGAGGTGTGGACCCGTCCCACCCCGCTACCCGACCGTCCCTGTCCTTCCGGCGACGAACGCCGGCGACCGGGACGGGTCGCTGCCCGAGCGGGCCCCGGCCTCCGACCGGGGGTCAACCACGAGGGGGTACGCGCTGCGCGCCCGACCGCGGCTGGGACGAGTTGGTGATGTGTGGGGCGTCAGCCCTGGCGCTGCTTGTGGCGCGGGTCGGTGCAGATGACCATGACCCGGCCGTGCCGGCGGATCACCCGGCACTTGTTGCAGATCCTCTTGACGCTCGGCTTGACCTTCACGGTTGCCTTACTTCCCATCTGGCCCGGAGGCGCGACGCAGCGCGACCCGGACGTCGAAGACGGACACGGGAACGTCCCGGCCGCCGTCAGGCTTACTTGTAGCGGTAGACGATGCGCCCGCGGGTCAGGTCGTACGGCGAGAGTTCGACGACGACCCGGTCCTCCGGCAGGATGCGGATGTAGTGCTGCCGCATCTTGCCGCTGATGTGAGCCAGCACCTTGTGACCGTTCGCGAGCTCCACCCGGAACATGGCGTTCGGCAGGGGCTCGATGACCCGACCCTCGATCTCGATGGCTCCGTCTTTTTTCGGCATGTCCTCCGCTGTCCTGACGTCGGTTACTCCGGACGGCCCACAACGTCTTACACGGGAGAACTGACCAAGATCAGGAAACCCGCGCCAGCCGCGGCTCCGACTCCCACCGAAGCGCAGGGTGGGCATGGCGGAGTGGACGCTGTGCGCCGATCTGAAAGTGTACGCCGACCCGCGCGCGCTCGCCAAACCGACCGGCGGGACCGTCACCCGCAGGGCGTGAATATGACGCAGCTCACGTCTCCGGCAGCTCCCGCTTCGCCCGGCGGCGCGCCTCCCGCTCGATCTGCTTGCGCCGCCGGCGTTCCGCGTCCTTCTCCGGCGCGCCGTGCGCCAGCCCCTGGATCGTCTGGTAGAGCACCACGGCGCCCCACGGGCCGAGCACCCAGATCGGCCAGTAGTCGTCGAACTCGCCCTCACCCAGCTGGGAGACGAACCAGATCGCGGTGAGGATCAGGGCCACCTTCAGCCAGGGCCCCCACACCCCCAGCAGCCAGACGCTGCGCGTGCTCTCGGCCGCCTGGTCCCGATCAACCGCCGGGCTCTTCCCGGCCGTGCGCGGAGCCGGCAGCGAAGTCTCCGCCGGCCGGGAACCGGGCAGGTCGGTCAGCAGCTCGTCCAGCTCGCCGTAGGTCTTCGCCCCGTACGCCCGGCGCAGCCGCTCGTCGTACTCGTTCAGGTCGAGCCGGCCCTCGTTCAGCGCCGCCCGGAGACGATCCGCGGTGGCCTCCCGGTCCGCGTCGGCCGCCCGCATCCGGTTGCGCTCATCCATGGGAGCAAGCATGTCATCCGGCCGCCAGGCCCGCAGCACGGCGCCCGGGACGGGCGTGCGCCCGCTCAGACCGCCGGAGAGTCGACAGACGTCTGCCGGGCGGTCACCAGGTCGCCCAGGCGACCCCGTCCGCCGTCCTCGGCGGTCAGCACCCACACGCCGTCGTCCAGCAGCGCCATCGAGTGCTCCACGTGCACCGCCATGGAGCCGTCCCGGGTCACCACGGTCCAGCCGTCGGCCAGCTCGACCGTACGCGGCGAACCCATGGTGATCATCGGCTCGATGGCGAGCGCCAGGCCCGGCACCAGACGCGGCCCCTTGCCGGGGCGCCCGTGGTTGAGCACGTGCGGGTCCTGGTGCATCTCGGTGCCGATGCCGTGACCGCCGTAGCCGTCGACGATGCCGTACCGGCCGCCCTTGCGGACCGCGCTCTCGACCGCGTGGGAGATGTCGGTGAGCCGGCCCTTGCCCGAGGCCGCCCCGCGCGCCGCCGCCGCGATCCCGGCCCACATCGCGTCCTCGGCCACCGCC
>NZ_LYXF01000016.1:0-95270 GCF_001709195.1 Micromonospora sp. II
ACCGACACCGACGGCAACGCCCACTCCTTCGAGGGTGGCCACTACATCAGCGTGGTGGGCTACCGCGACGGCGGGAAGGTCGTGACGATCGCCGACTCGGCCAACCCCAACCAGGCCTCCTACCGGATGGACGTGGACGAGCTCGCCCGCTGGATCGCCAGCCGCGGCTACAGCTCCTGACCGATGACGAAGGGCCCGACCTCCACCACGGGGTCGGGCCCTTCGGCGTACCCGGGTTGTCAGCCGCCGGAGTCGTCCAGCTCGGCGCCGTCCGGCGGGGTGTCGTCGTCGCGGCTGGCCAGCCACCCGTCGGGCAGGAAGACCTTGCCCGGGGAGTTGGTGCGGCCGCGCGGCTGGCCGAGGTTCTCCACCGGGAACGGTACGGCCGGGTCGAGCTTGCCGAGCAGGTCGTCGAGCTGCGCCAAGCTCTCGATCATGGCGAGCGAGCGGCGCAGCTCGCTGCCGATCGGGAAGCCCTTCAGGTACCAGGCGACGTGCTTGCGGAAGTCGGTGCAGCCGTCCCGCTCGCCCCGGGCCGGGTTGCGGGCACCGGCCACGAACTGCTCCACCAGCAGCTCGGCGTGCCGGCGCATGGTCACCGCCACCTCGCCGAGCGAGGGCAGCCGCCGCTCGGGGCTGCCGTTGAACGCGGCCTCCAGGTCGGCGAACAGCCACGGCCGGCCCAGGCAGCCGCGCCCGATCACCACGCCGTCCACGCCGGTGTGCGCGACCATCCGCAGCGCGTCGTCGGCCTCCCAGATGTCACCGTTGCCGAGCACCGGCACGTCGAGCGCCGACTTGAGCGTGGCGATCGCGTCCCAGTCGGCGGTGCCGGAGTAGCGCTGCGCGGCCGTACGCCCGTGCAGGGCGACCGCCGCGACGCCCGCGTCCTGGGCCGCCAGCCCCGCCTCGACGTACGTCAGGTGGTCGTCGTCGATGCCCTTGCGCATCTTGACGGTGACCGGTACCCCGGCCGGTGACGCGGCGTCCACCGCGGCCCTGACCAGCCGGGCGAACAGCCGGCGGCGCCACGGCAGGGCCGAGCCGCCGCCACGCCGGGTGACCTTGGGCACGGGGCAGCCGAAGTTGAGGTCGATGTGGTCGGCCAGGTCGCGCTCGACCACGATCCGCACGGCGGCGGCGGTGATCTCCGGGTCGGTGCCGTAGAGCTGGAGGCTGCGGGGTTGCTCCTCGGCGCCGAAGGCGATCATGCGGAGCGTCTTCGGGTTCCGCTCGACGAGCGCCCGGGTGGTGATCATCTCGCAGACGTAGATGCCGCCTCCCTGCTCGCGGCAGAGCCGGCGGAAGCCGACGTTGGTGATCCCGGCCATCGGCGCGAGCACCACCGGCGGCCACACCTCGTGGGGGCCGATGGTCAGCGCGGGCAGCGTCGGGGCAGTCACCTGACCAGTGTAGGGAGGCGTTCTCGGGTATCGACGCCTACCGGGCCGCCACCCGCTGCGGCGCGGGCGACGGCGCGGTCTCGGGCTGCCCCGCCGGCATGATCAGCAGCAGCGCGAGGACGCCCAGCCCACCCGCTACGGCGCCGACGAACTGCACGACGCCGTAGCCGACCCCGGCGGCGAGCAGCGTGAGGAAGACCGCCACGGAGATCGCCCCGGCCACGTGGGTGGTCGACTCGAACACCGCCGAGGCCGTTCCCTGGTCGCCCGGCGGGGCGTCGCCGACACACACCCGGGTCAGCCCGACGTAGATCGGGCCGGCGCTGAGGCCCCACACGACCAGAATCGTCACCAGGACCGGCAGCGGACCGCCCGCGTTGACCGCCACCAACGCGAGCGTGACCGCGCACAGGCCCAGGGCGACAGCCACGACCCGGCGCGCGCCGAACCTGCGGATCAGCGCGCCCGCCGGAGCGGCGCTGACCAGCGCGCCGAGCAGCACCGGGGCCAGCACCAGCCCGGCGCCCGCCGGGGACAGGCCGTGGACCTCCTGGAGGTAGAGACTGCCCACGACCACCACCACCGCGTACGCGGCCGAGTGGGCGGCGAAGGCGAGGCAACCGGCGACCAGCGGGCGCGACCGGAGCAGGGCCGGCCGGACCAGTGGGTCGGCCACCCGCCGCTCGACGCGCACCAGCAGGAACAGCAGCACCACGGAGGCGGCGACAGCGCCGAGCCCGACCGGGTCCGAACCCGACTCGGCGATCCGGTTGGCGCCGAAGAGCAGCGCGAGCAGCATGCCGGTGGCGAGGACCGCCCCGGCGAGGTCCAGCCGCTGCCGGCCGCCCGGTTCGGGCCGGCTCGCCGGCAGCAGCAGCCGGGCCGCCACCATCGCCGCGAGTCCGACCGGCACGGTGGCCAGGAAGACCCAGCGCCAGCCCAGGTGCGACGTGATCAGGCCGCCGACGATCGCCCCGGCCAGACCTGCCGTGTTCGCGGTGGCGGCGACCACCGCGAACACCCGGCTGCGCCACGGCTCGTCGGGGAAGTACGTCGCCGCCGACGCCAGCGTCGCCGGGATGGCGAGGGCCGCGCCGGCGCCCTGCAACACCCGGCCGAGCAGCAGCGGGGCCAACGCGGTCGCCAGCCCGGCCAGGGCCGAGCCGAGAGTGGCCAGCGCGAGGCTGACGACGATCAGCCGGCGTCGTCCCCACAGGTCGCACAGCCGGCCCCCGAGCAGCAGCAGGCCGCCGATGCTCAGCGAGTACAACGTCACGACCCATTGGAGGCGGCCCGGGCCGAGGCGGAACTCGTCACCGATGCGCGGCAGCGCTGTGGCCACCGCCAGGCTGTCGAACAGCACCAGGAACATGGCGCTGGCCAGGACCAGTGCGGTGGGCCACCGATGCGCCACCACCGCGGGCGCCGGGGTCGCGGACGGTTCGGTGGTCGCGTGCCGCATCTCGCCCCCTCCGCTGCCGGTGAGGGATCTGCTACCCGGCGCTCCCGCCGGCTAACGCCAACGGGCTCGCGGGATTCAGACACGTCGACGTGTCGTCCGGCCCGGGCGGACACGGAGAAGGGCGCCGTCGGCGACGGCGCCCTTCTCGGTGATACGTCAGCAGCCGGGGAGGCGCTCGATCAGGTAGCGCTCGACCTGGTCCAGCGAGACGCGCTCCTGGGCCATGGTGTCCCGGTTCCGGACCGTCACGGCGTTGTCGTCGAGCGTGTCGAAGTCGACGGTGACGCAGAACGGCGTACCGATCTCGTCCTGCCGGCGGTAGCGGCGGCCGATCGCCTGCGAGTCGTCGAACTCGACCACCCAGCGCTTGCGCAGGTCGGTGGCGAGCTGCTTGGCCTTCGGCGACAGCGCCTCGTTACGCGACAGCGGCAGCACGGCGACCTTGACCGGGGCCAGCCGCGGGTCGAAGCGCATGACGGTGCGCTTGTCCACGCCGCCCTTGGTGTTCGGCGCCTCGTCCTCGTCGTACGCCTCGAGCAGGAACGCCAGCACCGCGCGGGTGAGGCCGGCGGCCGGCTCGATCACGTACGGCATCCAGCGCTCGCCCTTGCCCTGGTCGAAGTACGACAGGTCGACGCCGGAGTGCTTGCTGTGCGTGGACAGGTCGAAGTCGGTGCGGTTGGCGATGCCCTCCAGCTCGGCGAACTCGCTGCCGCCGAACCGGAACCGGTACTCGATGTCGACGGTGCGCTTCGAGTAGTGGGAGAGCTTCTCCTTGGGGTGCTCGTAGAAGCGCAGGTTCTCCTCGGACAGGCCGAGGTCGAGGTACCAGTTCCAGCGCTCGGAGAGCCAGTACTCGTGCCACTGCTCGTCGGTGCCGGGCTCGACGAAGAACTCCATCTCCATCTGCTCGAACTCGCGGGTCCGGAAGATGAAGTTGCCGGGGGTGATCTCGTTGCGGAACGACTTGCCGGTCTGCGCGATGCCGAACGGCGGCTTCTTGCGGGCGACCGTCTCGACGTTCTTGTAGTTGACGAAGATGCCCTGGGCGGTCTCCGGGCGCAGGTAGTGCATGCCCTCGTCGCTCTCCACCGGGCCCAGGTAGGTCTTCATCAGGCCGTTGAACATCTTCGGCTCGGTGAAGGTGCCCTTGTTGCCGCAGTTGGGGCAGTTCAGCTCCGTCAGCGAGGTCAGCGGCTTGCCGTGCTTGGCCTCGTACGCCTCTTCCAGGTGGTCGGCCCGGAACCGCTTGTGGCAGGACTGGCACTCGGTGAGCGGGTCGACGAACTCGGCGATGTGGCCGCTGGCCTCCCAGACCTTGCGGGCCAGGATGACCGCCGAGTCGAGGCCGACGACGTCGTCGCGCTGCTGCACCATGGTCCGCCACCACTGCCGGCGGACGTTCTCCTTCAGCTCGACGCCGAGCGGACCGTAGTCCCACGCCGACCGGGTGCCCCCGTAGATCTCGCTGGAGGGAAAGACGAAGCCCCGGCGCTTGGCGAGGCTGGTGACGGCGTCGATACGGTCGGCTGGCATGTTTCCTCCTACGCCGGCTGGCGGTCGGCGCGGTTGAGATGGATAAAACCGGGCTGTTCGGGACAACGGTACGACCGCGTTCGTCCCGAGCCCAGCAGAATACCGGGGGCCGGTCAGCTCACCCCGCAGACCTCCACGCCGCCCGTCTGCTGGTCCGGCGCCAGCGTCACGGTCTGCGCCTCCCGCCGACCGCCGGCCAGCGTGACGTCCACCGGGACGGTGAGCGTGGTGATGTCGACCTCGCCGACCCGGTAGCCGGAGATCTGCGGCTCGGTGGCGACGCGCCGCACGAACTCGGGCCGCGGTTCGCGTCGGCGGAGGTCGTCGCAGAGCGTGTCGTACGCCTTGGACCACTCCCGGACGACCAGTGCCTGGTAGTAGTCGCTGGTGACGGCCCGGCCCTGCTCGCCGATCGCCTGGGCGTTACTCACGGCCAGGCCGACCACCGCCGCGCCGCCTCCGCCGCAGCAGATCAGCACGGCGAGCGCGCCCGCGCCGAGTCCGAGCCAGAGCCGGGTCCGCCCGCCCTCGGTGGGCGGGGCGACGAACGGCGGCGCGGCGCCGGGCCCCTGCGGCGGCGCGGGCACCCCGGGGTCCGCCGGCGGCGCGGGCGGAACTGACGACGGGGGTGGTGCGGCCGGTCCGGGAGCGGTCATACGCGCCAGGGTAGTGCCCCGGCACTCACCGGTAAGGACCTGCGGCCCGATCGCTGGCGACGACGACGATCTCACCCTCGGGGGCGGCGCTGGCGAGCGTCTCGTACGCCGACGGTTCGTCCACCGATCGGGCGAGCAGCGGCACGGCGGTGACCTTGACGTCGAACCCGCCGAGCGCCCGCCGGTACGCCCCGACCGACTCCCACTCGGTGAGCAGGCACCAGTGGTCCGGGTCGTCGAGCGCCCGCAGCAGCTCACCGCGCAGGTAGCCGGGGCGGGCGGCGAGCGCGGCCAGCGCGGCGTGCGCCTCCCGGGTGAACTCGTCCACCGTTTCGGCTTCCACCACGAACCGGTTGGTGACCAGCACGGCGTTCCTCCTCGTAGAGTTTGTGGCATGCAGCGTACGCAGAGTCCCGTGCTGTCCCGGTTGGCACGGCTCAACCCGACGGCGGTGTTCCTCGCCGTACTGGCCCTGATGCTGGTCGGCCTCTTCGCGCCCGGCCCGGCGGGCGGCGTCCTGCTGCTGGCGCTGGCCGGCGGCCTGGTGTGGCTGATGTCGGTCACCTGGCCGGTGCAGGCGCCGGCGACCCGGATGTTCCGGCTGGTGATGCTCACCCTGTTGATCGCGGTGGCGCTGGCGAAGCTCATGGTCGGCTGACGTACGGAAGCAGAGCCGAGCTGACCTGCGCTGACATGCAATCATGCGTTTTTGACAATAGTTTTCGTTGTCGCGGACAGTTGAGCCCATGACCGTTCGCGCACCCCGCCGTGTCCTGACCGCCACCGCAACCGCCCTGCTCGCCGCCGCCGGCCTGACCGCCTGCGCGGACGGCACCGGCGCCGCGAGCGAGCCGGGCAAGGTCGGCGTGGTGGCCGCGTTCTACCCGCTGCAGTTCCTGTCCGAGCGGATCGGCGGCGACACGGTCTCGGTCAGCAACCTGACCAAGCCCGGCGCGGAGCCGCACGACCTGGAACTCAACCCACGGCAGGTCGGCCAGGTCGTCGACGCCGACGTGGTCGTCTACCTCAGCGGCTTCCAGCCGGCGGTGGACGAGGCGGTGGAGCAGAACGGCGGCGACCGCGCGTTCGACGTGGCGGGCGTGACGCCGCTGCGCGACGCCGCCGCCGGTGGCCACGACCACGACCACGAGGGCGAGGCCGGGCACTCCGGGGAGGGCGGCGGCAAGGACCCGCACGTCTGGCTCGACCCGACCCGGCTGGCCACCATCGGCGACAAGCTCGCCGAGCGCCTCGGCAAGGCCGACCCGGAGCACGCCGCCGACTACACCGCCCGCGCGGGCGCGCTGCGCGCCGAGCTGACGAAGCTGGACACCGAGTACGCCGACGGCCTGCGCACCTGCAAGCGCCGGGAGATCGTCACCAGCCACACCGCGTTCGGCTACCTCACCGAGCGCTACCAGCTGGAGCAGATCGGCATCAGCGGGCTCACCCCGGAGTCCGAGCCGTCGCCGCAGCGCCTCGCCGAGGTCGCCGAGGAGGCCCGCGAGCACCAGGCCGGCACGATCTTCTTCGAGACGCTGGTCAGCCCGAAGGTCGCCGAGACGATCGCGCGTGAGGTGGGCGCGAAGACGGCGGTGCTGGACCCGCTGGAGGGCCCGCCCGCCGACGGCGACTACCTCTCCGCGATGCGTACCAACCTGCAGACCCTGCGAACCGCTCTGGACTGTTCATGACCCCACCCGTGATCGAGATCGCGCACGCCACAGTCGGCTACGACGGCCGCCCGGTGCTGCGTGACGTCTCGTTGACAGTGACCGCCGGCGAGGTGGTCGCCGTGCTCGGCGCCAACGGCTCCGGCAAGTCGACGCTCGTGCGCGCCGCGCTCGGCCTGGTGCCGGTCGGCGCCGGGTCGGTCGCCCTGTTCGGCACGCCGCAGCGCCGCTTCCGGCAGTGGCACCGAATCGGGTACGTGCCGCAGCGGCTCGGCGCGGGCAGCGGAGTGCCCGCCACCGTACGCGAGGTGGTGGCGTCCGGGCGGCTGGCCCGCCGCGGCGTGCTGCGGCCCGCCGGACGGGCGGACCGGGAGGCGGTGGCGGCGGCGCTGGACGCCGTCGGGCTCGCCGACCGGGCCGGCGACCCGGTGTCCACGCTCTCCGGCGGCCAGCAGCAGCGCACCCTGATCGCCCGCGCGCTCGCCGGCGGGCCGGAGCTGCTGGTGCTCGACGAGCCGACCGCCGGGGTGGACGCGGCCAGCCAGGAGGCGTTCGCCGGGGCGCTGCGCTCGTTCCGCGACGGCGGCGGCACGGTGCTGCTCGTCGCGCACGAGCTGGGCCCGCTGCGCCCGCTGATCAGCCGGGCCGTGGTGGTGCACCAGGGCGGCATCGCCCACGACGGCGCCGTGCCGGAACCCGCCGGCCACCACGCCGACCCCGACCACGAGCACGTGCACCCGCACTGCGACGAGGAGCCCGCCCGGCTCTGGACAGGCATCTGAGATGGACCTCTTCCAGTACGACTTCATGCTCCGCGCCCTGGTCGGCGCGCTGATCATCGGGCTGGCCGCGCCCGCGCTCGGCATCTACCTGGTGCAGCGGCGGCTGGCCCTGATCGGCGACGGGATCGGGCACGTGGCGCTCACCGGCGTCGGCGCGGGCCTGCTGCTCAACCGCTCCCCCGTGCTGGTGGCGGTGATCGCCGCGACGCTCGGCGCGATCGTCATCGAGCTGGTCCGCGCGTACGGGCGCACCTCCGGCGACCTGGCGCTGGCGCTGCTGTTCTACGGCGGCATCGCCGGTGGCGTGGTGCTGGTCGGGCTCTCCGACGCCAGCAGCGGGGCGCTCAACGCGTACCTGTTCGGGTCGCTGACCACCACCTCGCAGGGCGACCTGGTCACCATCGGCGTGCTCGGCGCGGCGCTGCTGGTGACCATGCTGGTGCTGCGCCCGGCGCTGTTCGCGGTCTGCCACGACGAGGAGTACGCGCGCGTCTCCGGCCTGCCGGTACGCGCGCTGAACCTGATCATCGCGGTCGGCACCGCGATCACGGTGACCATCGCCATGCGGGCGGTCGGGGTGCTGCTGATCAGCGCGCTGATGGTGGTGCCGGTGGCCACCGCGCAGCAGGTGACCCGGGGCTTCCGGTCCACCATGGCGGCGGCCATGGCCCTGGGGCTGTTCGCCGCCGGCGCCGGCGTCTGGGTGGCGGCCACCGCTGACACCGCGCCCGGCGCGTCGGTGGTGCTGGTGGCGATCGGCTCGTTCCTGCTGGTCGCGCTCGGCGCGGCCGGTGTGCGGGCGCTGCGACGCCGGAGCGGGAGCGACCGGGCCGCGCCGCCGGTCGAGCCCGCCGAGCACGAGGTGCTGCTCGGATGAGGCCCTACCGGCTGACGCAGCTGGGATTGGTTACCGTTACAGGGTGACCGGCACGAACGGGTACGACGCCTTCGAGGGCGCGGGTGACCTGCTGCGCGCGCTCTCGGCCCCGATCCGGCTCGCGATCGTCAGCGAGCTGGCCGAGGGCGAGCGCTGCGTGCACGAGCTGGTCGAGAAGCTCGGCGCGCCACAGCCGCTGGTCTCCCAGCACCTGCGGGTGCTGCGCGGCGCCGGGGTGGTACGCGGGTCGCGGCGCGGCCGGGAGATCGCGTACGCCCTGGTGGACGACCACGTCGCGCACATCGTGGCGGACGCGGTCAGCCACGCCGGTGAAGGGCCCTCCTGAGGCGCGAAACTGTCTCGTGCCGGCAGGGCCGAGCCGTGGCAGGCTGTCCGGCGTGAAGATTTACGCCGACCGCTTTCCCACCGCCGCCCGCCAGTTCCTCACCGACCTGCTCGTGGTGGTCTGGGTGTACGCGGCGATCCGCTTCGCGCTGTGGCTGCACGACGTGGTCGAGAAGCTCGCCGTACCCGGGCAGAAGCTGGAGGGGGCCGGCGGTGGCCTCGCCGACAACCTGGCCGACGCCGGCGGCAAGGTCGGCCGCGTGCCGCTGGTCGGCGACGAGCTGACCGCGCCGTTCACCCGGGCCGCCGACGCCGCCCGCGCGGTCGCCGAGGCCGGCCGCGACCAGCAGGAGATGGTCGGGCAGCTGGCGCTCGGGCTGACCATCGCGGTGCTGGTGTTTCCGCTCGGCCTGGTGCTGTTCGGCTGGTTGCCGCTGCGGGTGCGCTGGATGCGCCGGGCCGGCGCGGCGAAGGCCCTGGCCGGCGCGCCGGCCGGCCGGGACCTGCTGGCGCTGCGCGCGCTGGCCGGTCAGCCGCTGTCGAAGCTGAACCGGATCGCGCCGGACGTCGCCGAGGCGTGGCGGCGCGGCGACGACGCGGCTGTCGACGCGCTCGCCGCGCTGGAGCTGCGCGGGCTGGGGCTGCGCGGCGGCCGCTGACGTCCCGGCTCCCGGCTCCCGGCTGATGCACTTCTCGGCGTTATGCCTCTGAGTCATATTTATGAGAGGCATAACGCCAAAACAGAGTCCTTCCTCTGGCACCACGTGACACCGCGTAACGGGTCGCTGGCCCCGCCTGAGGACCGCCGGTCCGACGGCACGCCGCAGGTCCGGCACCACGGCCACGGGCCCGGGCCACGCCGCGACACCAGCTCGCTCCCCCGGTTCGGGAACGGAGACCGGTGGGGCGCGGCCGAAGTTCCTGCGCGGCCGGGCAGTCGCCGGACTCCACGTGGGCCGACGGACGACGCCGTCCGCAGGCGCAGCACGCCGGAACCCGGCACCGCACCGGCGGACGACGACCGCCGCGCGGGCGCGCCGAGGCGTAGCGGTTGGTCAGCGGGCCGGCGGGATGCGGCGGCGCACGTCCTCGGCGGTGGACGGCCCCGGTTCCCAGCGCGCCACCCACGGCAGGTCGGCGGGCGGCGTGAGGACGCCGTCCTCCAGCGAGGCGTACCGGCCGGCGACGATCCGCTTGGCGGCGGCCACGTCGACCGAGTCGGTGTTCGACCACAGGCCGGTGAACAGCTCGTCGACGCGCAGCCGCGCCTGACGGCAGAACAGGTCGGCCAGCTCGACGTTCTCCGGGTGCGCGTCCCGCTCGGCGTAGGCCCGGACGCAGACCGCGCTCATCGCGAACAGCTCCGCGCCGATGTCCACCACCCGGCCGAGGAACGCCTGCTTACGCTCCATCTTCCCCTGCCACCGGGACATCGCGTAGAACGTCGACCGGGCCAGCTTGCGGGAGGTCCGCTCGACGTGGCGCAGGTGCCCGGCCAGCGGCCCGAACTCCTGGTACGCCCCGGGCGTCTGCCCCTTGCCGACAGCGAGCGTGGGCAGCCACTTCGCGTAGAAGGCGCCGGCCCGCGCGCCTGCCTTCGCCTTGCGGCCCAGCCCGGCGTCCGGGTCGATGATGTCGCCCGCCACCGACAGGTGCGCGTCGACCGCCTCGCGGGCGATAAGCAGGTGCATGATCTCGGTGGAGCCCTCGAAGATCCGGTTGATCCGCAGGTCACGCAGGAGCTGCTCGACGGCGGCGGGCCGTTCGCCCCGGGCGGCGAGCGAGTCGGCCGTCTCGTACCCGCGTCCGCCGCGGATCTGGATCAGCTCGTCGGCGATCCGCCACGCCATCTCGCTGGCGTAGAGCTTGACCAGCGCCGCCTCGATCCGGATGTCGTTGCGGTCGTCGTCGGCGAGCATGCAGGACAGGTCGAGCATGGACTCCATGCCGTACGTGGTGGCGGCGATGAACGACAGTTTCTTCGCCACCGCCTCGTGCTCGGCCACCGGTCGGCCCCACTGGACCCGGTCCGCCGCCCACTCCCGGGCCACGTTCAGCGCCCACTTCCCGGCGCCCACGCACATGGCCGGCAGCGAGAGACGGCCGGTGTTCAACGTGGTCAGCGCGATCTTCAGGCCCTTGCCCTCGCCGCCGATCACGTTCTCGGCCGGCACGAACACGTCGTGGAAGCGGGTGAGGCTGTTCTCCAGGCCGCGCAGCCCGACGAAGGAGTTGCGCCGCTCGACGGTGATGCCGTCGCTGTCGCCCTCCACCACGAACGCGGTGATGCCGCCGCGCCGCCCCTCGCCGGCCGGCACCCGGGCCATCACCACGAGCAGGGTGGCGAGCGTGCCGTTGGTGGCCCAGAGTTTCACCCCGTTGAGCCGGTAGCCGGTGCCGTCCGCCGTCGGCTCGGCGGTGGTGGCGAGCCGGGCCGGGTCGGAGCCGACGTCCGGCTCGGTGAGCAGGAACGCGGAGACCTCACCGGCGGCTAGCCGGGGCAGGAACCGGTCCTTCTGCTCGGGTGTGCCGAACATCTTCAGCGGCTGCGGCACGCCGATCGACTGGTGCGCGGAGAGCAGCGCGCTGACCGCCGGGTTCACCGAGCCGACGAGCATCAGCGCCCGGCAGTAGTGCAGGTTGCTCAGCCCCAGTCCGCCGTACTTCCGGTCGATCTTCATGCCGAACGCGCCCAGCCCGGCCAGTCCGTGGAACACCTCGTCGGGGATGCGCGCGTCCCGCTCGATCGCCTCACCGTCCACCTCGGACCCCAGGTACGCCCGCAGCGAGCCGAGGAACTCGTCGGCACGGGCCACCTCGGCCGGGTCGGGGCGGGGCCACGGGTCGATCAGGTCGAGCCGGAACCGGCCGAGGAAAAGTTCCTTGCCGAAGCTGGGCCGGTCCCAGGCCGACTCGCGGGCCGCCTCGGCGACCTGGCGGGCCTCCTTCTCGGTGACCTGGCCCGCCTCTCCGGGCAGCGGCCCCGCGCCGTCGGGGGACTCGGGCCGGCTGTTCTGTGTCGTGGTCACGGCTGCCTCCTCGTCGGTCCGGCTGCGTCGACGCGCTCGACGAAAACGACGCTACCCCCGGGTGTTACCCAGGGGTAGCGCCGCGTGCACGTCCGATTTGGCGGACGGTCAGCCGCCGGTGAGCGTCTGCGGGTCGTCGTCCTCGTCGTCGATGTCGTCGTCGCCCCAGTTGCGGCGGCTGAACGGCAGGATCGCCCAGAAGATCAGGAACCAGAGGCCGGTGAGCGCGCTGAGCAGGAACGCGATCGGCCGGTCCAGCACGAAGTCGGAGACCAGCAGGACCGAGCTGACCATCGCGATCAGCATGAAGAACAGGCCGCCGGTGGCCATCCGGTGGGCGAAGCGGACCAGTTCCGGCTTGCGTCCCTGGCGGAACAGCGCCCGGTGGAACGCCACCGGAGAAATGATCATCGCGGCGGAGGCGGCGGCGGTCAGCAGCGCCAGGATGTAGACGTCACGCTGGAACTCGGTGGTCCGGTCGAACCCGGCGCTGAACGGCAGCGTCAGCAGGAAGGCGAACAGGATCTGCACGCCGGTCTGCGCGACGCGCAGCTCCTGCAACAGATCGGCGAAGTTGCGCTGCCAGCGCTGCTTCTCGGATTCCTTCGACACTCGCGGACCTCCCCGGGAGACGGCACGGCCGGCGGGTGAACGCCCACCGGCAGGACCGCCTGTGCCCCGTACGGATGATCACGAAACCGGTTCAGGAACCGCGGCGGATCCGCCCCGCGTACCGTGCCTCCAGCTCGGCGTTGTGCTCGTCGCCGCCGGTGATGTTCGCGGACAGGTAGACCGGCGGACGCTCCCCCGCCGCGACCAGCCGGGCCACCACCTCGGCGACGATCTGCTGGGCCAGCAGCGCCGCGGTGATCGACGAGACCGCGCCCACCGCGCCGCCGCCCGGCAGCGGCAGCGTGGCGTCGCCGTACGGGGCGCCGTTGTCCAGCACCACGTCGGCGAAGTCGGCGAGCTTGCGGCCGGACGGGTGCCGCGACGTCATCCGGGCCGAGTGCTGCGCCGACGTGATCGCCACCAGCCCGTGCCCGCGTTCCTTCACGATGGACGCGAACTCGACCATCGCCCCGTTCACGCCCGAGTTCGAGGCGAGCACGAACACGTCCTGCGGCCGGATCGGCGCCAGCTCGTAGAGGCGGTGCGCCACCGCCGGGTCGCGTTCCAGCTTCGGGCCGAGCACGTCGGCCGGGTCGCCGCCGACCAGCACCAGGTCACGCAACGCGATCCGGTTCGTGGGCACCAGCCCGCCGGCCCGACCGGCGATCTCCATGGCCAGCGCCTCGGAGTGCCCGGTGCCGAACGCGTGCACCACACCATCGGCGCGCAGCGCCGCCGCGATCAGGTCGGCCGCGTCGGCCACGTTGCGCCGCTGTTCGGCGGCGACCCGGCCGATCGTCTCGGTCACCACCGCCAGGTACGCCTCGGCGCTCACCGTCATGCCTCCTCCGTTCCTGCGCACCGGGCGAGGATCGCCTCGGCCAGCCGGCCGGGCGCCTCGTCCGGGATCCAGTGGCTGACGCCGGGCAGCGTCACGAATCGGTAGTCACCTGTGACGTGCGCGGCGCACGCCTGCGCGGCCGTCCGGCCGATCGCCACGTCCTTGTCGCTCCAGACGAACGTGGTGGGCACCCCGACCGGGGCGACCGCCTTCATGTCCGCCCCGGTCATCGCCCGGTACCAGTTCAGCGCCGCCGTCAACGCCCCCGGCTCGCGCATCGGCTCGGCGTACCGGGCCACCGCGCCGGCGTCGCCCACGCCGCTGAGCAGCTTGCGCAGCGTGGCACCGTTCCACGCCAGCAGCACCTTTTCCGCCGTACCGGGCTTACGGAACAACGCTATGTACGCGGACTTGACCTTCTGCCGCGGGTCGGTGGCGAGCGCGTGCCCCATCGCGGCCGGGTGCGGCACCGACACCGCGGTCAGCGTCCGCACCCGCTCCGGGTGCGCCGCCGCCAGACCCCACGCCACGATCGCGCCCCAGTCGTGGCCGACCACGTGGGCGCGGGTCACCCCGAGGGAGTCCAGCACCGCCGCCGCGTCGGCCACCAGCTCCGGAATCCGGTACGCCCCGACGTCCGCCGGCCGCGCGCCGGGCGAGTAGCCGCGCTGATCGAGCGCGTACGTGCGCAGCCCGGCGGCGTGCAGCGCGGGCGTCACCGCGTCCCACTCGCCGGAGTGCTGCGGGAAGCCGTGCAGCAGCAGGACCGGGTCACCGCCCTCGGGGCCACCGGCGCGTACCTCGAACGTCAGTCCCCGCGCATCCACCAGCATGATCGCCACCATACCGACACTCGCCCTGCTGGGCCGGGGCCCGTGGTCGGTGCTAGCGTCTGCGACGAGACAACTTCACATCCGACAGGGGAGCGCACAGCGCTGAGAGTGCGGGCCGGTGCCCGCAGACCCTCGAACCTGATCTGGGTAATGCCAGCGCAGGGAGTTCGGTCGACCTCCAGCCGCGTCGCCGTCCGGTGACCACCGGGCGCGGCGTGCGTCTTCTCCTGGTTCACCTCGACGAACTGGGAGCCAACCGTGAACCACAACGACAGCAACCGCTGGCGTACCGTCGACATCGTCGTCGCCTCGGTCATCGCCGTCACCTTCGGCGTCGTGTTCCAGCTCTGGAACATCCTCTGGAAGGGCAGCGACGGGCCGTTCGCCTTCTTCGCCCCGCTCCAGTCGGTCATGTACGGCGTCTGGCTCATCCCGGCCGTGCTGAGCGCGCTCATCGTCCGCAAGCCGGGAGCGGCGCTGCTCACCGAGACCGTCGCCTCGGCCGTCTCGGTGCTGCTCGGCTCCCCCTACGGTGCGATGGCGATCCTCCAGGGCGCGGTGCAGGGCCTGGGCGTCGAGGCGGTCTTCGCGGCCACCCGGTACCGCCTCCACCGGCCGCTCACGGCGGCGCTCGCCGGCGCGTGCGGCGGCCTCTTCGCCACGCTGTTCGACGCTCTCTACTGGTACCCCGGCACGAGCTGGACGACGTTCCGGCTGCCCTACATCGCGTTCGGCGTGCTCAGCTGTCTGCTGGTGGCCGGCCTGGGTGCGGTGGCCCTCACCCGCGCGCTGGCGAACACCGGCGTCCTGGACCGCTTCCCCGCCGGCCGCGACCGCGCCCTGGTCTGAGGCTCGCCCCGCCCCGGTGATCAAGGAGTTTGCGTCCGCCGGGCACGGTTTTCCGGACGCGAACTCCTTGATCACGCAGGCTGGGCCGGGAGAGGGGGTGGGCGGGCGGTGAGCGGGGTGGTGCTGCGGGGGTTCGGGTGGCGGCACGGGGGACGGAAACGCTGGGCTCTGCGCGGGGTGGATCTTCGGGTGGAGAGCGGCGAGCGGGTGCTGCTGCTCGGACCCTCCGGCGCCGGTAAGAGCACGCTGCTGGCGGCGCTGGCCGGGCTGCTGCCGGAGGACTCCGGCGAGCAGGAGGGCACCGTCGAGATCGACGGGCTGGACCCGCGCAAGGCCCGCGAGCGCGTCGGCATCCTGTTCCAGGATCCGCAGACCCAGCTCGTCATGGCCCGCTCCGGCGACGACGTGGCGTTCGGGCTGGAGAACCGTGGCGTACCCGCCGGGGAGATCTGGCCCCGCGTCGACGAGGCGCTGCGCCGGGTCGGCTTCCCGTACGACCGGGACCGGCCGACCGCCGCGCTCAGCGGCGGCGAGCAGCAGCGGCTCGCCCTGGCCGGCACGCTCGCGCTGCGCCCCGGACTGCTGCTGCTCGACGAGCCCACCGCCAACCTCGACCCGGCCGGCGCCGCGCTGATCCGCCGGGCCGTCGCGGACGCGCTCGACACGGACACCACGATGGTCCTGGTGGAGCACCGGGTCACCGAGGCGCTGCCGCTGGTCGACCGCGTGGTGGTGCTGGAACCGGGCGGCGGGGTGCGCGCCGACGGGCCGCCCGCTGCGGTCTTCGCCGCGCACGGCGACGCGCTGGCCGCCGCCGGGGTCTGGGTACCCGGCCACGTCACGCCACCCCGGCACGCCACCACGCCGCCCGGCGACGTGCTGCTCACCGCGGAGCGGCTCGGCCTGACGCCGCGGCTCGACCCCACCGATCTTCGGGTACGCGCCGGCGAGGCGCTCGCCGTCCTCGGCCCCAACGGGGCCGGCAAGTCCACGCTGGCGCTGCTCCTGGGCGGCCTGCTGAAACCCGGCACGGGCGGCGTCACCGCGTCGGCGGAACTGGCCGGGCGGGACGCGCGCACTTCCCCGTACCGCTGGCGGGCGCCCGCGCTGGTACGCCGGATCGGCTCGGTGTTCCAGGACCCGGAACACCAGTTCGTCACCGCCACCGTCCGCGACGAGCTGGCGCTCGGCCCGCGCCGCACCGGGCAGCCCCAGGCAGCGGTCAGCGCCACAGTGGACGCCCTGCTGGAGCGGCTGCGGCTGGACCGGCTGGCCGGCGCCAACCCGTACACCCTCTCGGGTGGCGAGGCGCGGCGGCTGAGCGTGGCGACGGCCCTGGCCACCGCGCCCCGCCTGCTGATCTGCGACGAGCCCACGTTCGGCCAGGACCGGCGCACGTGGCTGGAACTGATCGACCTGCTCGCCGAGCTGCGCGACGCCGGGCACGGCGTGGTGGCGGTGACCCACGACGAGGACTTCGTTGCCGCGCTGGCCGACCGGACGCTCACCCTGGGGGCGTCCTCGTGATCAACGTCGAACCGGTCGCCGCGCCGGGCGCTCCGCTGGCCCGGCGCAACCCGGTGGCGAAGCTGGCCGCCGCGATGGTGTTCACGCTGATCCTGGTGGCGACGCTCGATCCGGTGGCCCCGGCCGTCGCCATCGCCGTCGAACTCGCGGTGCTGCCGCTGTTCGGCGTCCGCTACCGGGTGCTGGCCCGCCGCGCCTGGCCGCTGCTCGCCGGTGCCGTCGGCATCCTGGTCACGCTTGTGCTCTTCGCGGCCGACCGTTCCGGCCCGGTGCTGCTCCAGGCCGGGCCGGTCCTGGTCACCGAAGGGGTGCTCGTCACGGCGCTGGGCCTGGTGCTGCGGATGCTCGCGGTGGCGCTGCCCGGCATCGTCGTGTTCGCCACCACCGACCCGACCGACCTGGCCGACGCGCTGATCCAGAACGCGAAGGCGCCCGCCCGGTTCGCCATCGGCGCGCTGGCCGCGTTCCGGATGGTGCCGCTGCTGGAGCAGGAGTGGCGGATGATCAGCATGGCCCGGCGGGCCCGTGGCGTGGACGCCGGCCGCAATCCGGTGGCGAAGCTGCGGCTGTTCGGGTCGACCGCGTTCACGCTGTTGGTGGGCGCGATCCGGCGCGGTACACGGCTCGCCGTCGCGATGGACGCCCGGGGCTTCGACGCGGGTACGCCGCGCACCGTGGCCCGCCCGCAGCGCTTCACCGGCGCGGACACGCTGCTGGTCGTGGGAGCGGCCCTCCTGGCCGCCGCCGCTCTGGCGACAAGCATCGCCCTGGGCACCTTCCGCCCCCTGATCGGCTGACCCCCCTCGCCCCGCCCCGCCTCGCCCTCGCCCCGCCCCGCCTCGCCCCATTGATCATGAAGTTGACGGCACGGGTTGCCCGTTTTGTCGCCGCCAACTTCATGATCGACCGGCGTCGGGGAAGATCTTGGTAGGAAATGGTCCCTATAGGGGCCGAAATCTTCCTAGATCTCTAGGGACACCGGCGGTGGGGGCGAGCGGCGGGAAGGAGAAACGCTGCCCGGGCAAGGACCCGGATGAGGGGCCTGCCCGGGCAGCGGGCGACGGGAACCGGCCTGCCGGTCAGCTCCGGCGGAACGCGTAGAAGCGGGTCTGGCCGGCGCGCTGGCTGCGCCCGGTGACCCGGGCCTGCCGCCCTGCCGGTGGGCCGGATCGGGGCGGCGTCGCGGGCGCGCTGAGCAGGACCGGAGTCTCCGGTGACGCCGAATGCGGCGCCGCGTCCAGGGACACGGCGGACGCCACCGGCTCCGTCGGGAGCACCACTGCGGGCGGCGCGGTGAGCGCGTCGAGCGCCGGCGCGGTCACCTGCGGCGAGGACTGTTTGCGGGACTTCTTCGGATTGCGCTTCGCGGGCATTCGCGGGCCTCCTGTCGTGCGGGCGCGCCGACCGGGACGCGCCGAGCGAGGGCTCCGGCGCATTCCGATCACGACAGACACCGCGACCGACGGTGGCGGGGAAGGATGCGGACGCCCGGAGCAGGACGGGTCCACGGCACTCGCGGCGGTGGACCGGGCTCGGAGGTGGGGCGTCACATACGCATGCGGCAACGCTATCGCGCCACCGGCGAGTCCCGCAGCCGAATTAAGCCGAGGGACGTACGGCCACCCACCGGTCACACCCTGTGGACACCGTGGCCCACATCCTCGACGGCCGCGATACGGTCGCAGCACGGCAGTACGGACGAGAGGTGGCGGTACGCATGGCAGAGCAGGCGACGGCGCAGATCGGGGTCACCGGTCTGGCGGTGATGGGCCGCAACCTGGCCCGGAACCTGGCCCGCAACGGCTTCGCCGTGGCGGTGCACAACCGGTCGCCGGAACGTACCCGCAGCCTGGTCGCGGAGCACGGCGACGAGGGCACGTTCGTGCCGTCGGAGTCGCTCGCGGACTTCGTCGGCTCGCTGGAGCGGCCCCGCGCGGTGATCGTGATGGTGAAGGCCGGCGCCCCGACCGACGCGGTGATCGACGAGCTGGTCCCGCTGCTGGAGGAGGGCGACATCGTCGTCGACTGCGGCAACGCGCACTTCGCCGACACCCGCCGCCGGGAGGAGGCGCTGCGCGCGCACGGGCTGCACTTCGTCGGTACCGGCGTGTCCGGCGGCGAGGAGGGCGCGCTGCTCGGTCCGAGCATCATGCCCGGCGGGTCGGCCGAGTCGTACCAGAAGCTGGGGCCGATCTTCTCCAAGATCGCCGCGCACGTGGACGGCGAGCCCTGCTGCCGGCACGTCGGGCCGGACGGCGCGGGCCACTTCGTGAAGATGGTGCACAACGGCATCGAGTACGCCGACATGCAGCTCATCGCCGAGGCGTACGACCTGTTGCGGGCCGGTCTGTCGGCGAGCCCGGCGGAGATCGCGGAGATCTTCCGGGAGTGGAACGGCGGCGAGCTGGGGTCGTTCCTCATCGAGATCACCGCCGACGTGCTCGGCCACACCGACGCGGCAACCGGTCAGGCGTTCGTGGACGTGGTGCTCGACCAGGCCGAGCAGAAGGGCACCGGCCGCTGGACCGTGCAGAGCGCGCTCGACCTGGGCATTCCGATCACCGGCATCGCCGAGGCCACGTTCGCCCGGTCGCTGTCCGGGCACGCCGGCCAGCGCGAGGCCGCCCGCCGGGTGTTCGCCGACGCGGGCGAGAAGTGGCAGGTGGACGACCGGGAGACGTTCGTCGAGGACGTGCGCCGCGCGCTGCTGGCCAGCAAGATCGTCGCGTACGCGCAGGGCTTCGACCACATCCGCGCCGGCAGCCGGGAATACGACTGGAACATCGACCTCGGCGGCACGGCCACCATCTGGCGGGGTGGCTGCATCATCCGGGCCGGTTTCCTGGACCGCATCCGCGAGGCGTACGACGCGGAGCCGGACCTGGCGACGCTGCTCGTCGCGCCGTGGTTCGCCGAGCGGGTCAGCGCCGGCGTACCGGCCTGGCGACGGGTGGTGGCCGACGCGGCCCGGGCGGGCGTGCCGGCACCGGCCTTCGGGTCGTCGCTGGCCTACTTCGACGCGCTGCGGGCGCAGCGGCTGCCGGCCGCGCTGATCCAGGGGCTGCGGGACAACTTCGGCGCGCACACCTACCACCGGGTGGACCGGGACGGCTCGTTCCACACGCTCTGGGCGGGCGACCGCTCCGAAGTGGAGGCGTGAGCCCGGCCGGGCACCTCACCAGGCCCGCTGGGCGTGCGGGTCGGGCGCCCAGCCGGCCGCCGGCTCGCCGGCCGCCAGTTCGCCGATCTCGCCGGAGCGGACCGCCGGGGTGTGCCCCAGTTCGGCGCACCACCGCTCGGCCAGCTCGGCGCACAGCCCGGCGACCGCGTCCCGGCGGTCCGGTTCCACCAGGTCGGCGGCGGCCAGGGAAGCAGTCATCTCGTACCGGAGATCGCGCATCCTCCACCCCCGTGGCGGGCGCGCACCCGGCGGCGCGCCCTGCGCCGATCGTAGAGCGCAACGCCCCGCGCCCGGCGGGAAAGCCGGATGCGGGGCGTACCGGTCGGGCCGACGTCGCAGGTCAGAAGAACCGGCGACGCCTGGCCTTCTGCGGCCGGATCAGGTCGGCGCCCTTGGTCAGCAGACGGCTCACCCCGGACGGGCCGCGACGGGCCTCCAGGGTGTGGCTGAGCCGGCGCGCGCCGGCCGCCGCCAGCGGCACGGCGACCGCCATGACCGCCCACTGCGCGATCCGCTTCTGAATCATGTGGTTCACCTCCGCGTTTGCTGTCTGGAGGTATCGGTACCCAGAGCGGCGCGCCGGTAAGCCTGCCCCCTCAGGCGCCCGGGGCGACCGGGTTGGGCAGGGCGCCGCCGAAGCGGCGGTCGCGCTGGGCGTACAGCTCGCAGGCGTACCAGAGGTGGCGGCGGTCGAAGTCGGGCCAGAGCGTGTCCAGGTAGACCAGTTCGGCGTACGCGGTCTGCCAGAGCAGGAAGTTGGAGATGCGCTGCTCGCCGGAGGGGCGCAGGAACAGGTCGACCTCGGGCACCTCGGGGTGGTAGAGGTACCGCGCGACAGTCTTCTCGTTCACCTTGGCCGGGTCCAGCTTGCCGGCGGCGACGTCGCGGGCGATCCCGGCGGCGGCGTCGGCGATCTCCGCCTGGCCGCCGTAGTTGACGCAGAACTGCAGCGTCAGCGTCGAGTTGCCGCGCGACATCTCCTCGGCGGTCTGCAGCTCGGAGATGACGCTCTTCCACAGCCGGCCCGCGCGGCCCGACCAGACCACCCGTACGCCCAGGTCGACGAGCTGGTCGCGGCGGCGACGGATGACGTCGCGGTTGAAGCCCATCAGGAAGCGGACCTCGTCGGGCGAGCGCCGCCAGTTCTCGGTGGAGAACGCGTACGCCGACAGGTAGGGGATGCCCATCTCGATCGCGCCCTCGACGGTGTCGAAGAGGCTGTGCTCGCCCTGCTCGTGCCCCTTGGTGCGGGGTAGGCCGCGCTCCTTGGCCCAGCGGCCGTTGCCGTCCATCACGATGGCGACGTGCCGGGGCACCGCGGCGGGCGGCAGCGCCGGCGGACGGGCCCCGGAGGGGTGCGGGGTCGGCGGGACCGGCTCGCGGCGGGTCGCCCTCGTCGATCGGATCACTCGGTCATCTCCCTGTTCACACCGGCGACGGGCCCGGCGCCGGAGCGCGGCGGGGCCACATCCGGTCCCGCGCCGCCGGGCGACGGGACCGCGCCGGCCGCCGGGGCGCCCCG
Source organism: Micromonospora sp. II (assembly GCF_001709195.1). Lineage (NCBI taxonomy): Bacteria > Bacillati > Actinomycetota > Actinomycetes > Micromonosporales > Micromonosporaceae > Micromonospora > Micromonospora sp. II. Next base: position 21,129 of record NZ_LYXF01000016.1, read on the forward strand.
GTCGACCAGCGGCAGCGAGCGTAGCGCGCGTTCCAGATGCCACTGGAGGTGCGCCGCGACCAGCCCGCTGCACTCCCGGCGTACGCCGGTCTCGGCCGCGTCGGCGTACCCCCAGTCGCCGGAGGTCAGCGCGGACATCAGCTCCAGCGTGGCGGGCGCGGGGTGGGCGGCGCCGGGGGGCCGGCAGTCCGGGCAGACGGCGCCGCCGGCCGGTACGGAGAACGCGCGGTGCCGGCCCGGCTCGCCGCAGACCGCGCAGGCGGCGAGCGCCGGCGCCCAGCCGGCGAACGCCATGCCGCGCAGCAGGTACGCGTCGAGCACCAGCGTGGTGGCGTGCTCGCCGCGGGCCAACGACTTCATCGCGCCGAGGGTGAGCTGGAACAGCCGCAGCGACGGTTCGCGCTCGACCGGGGTGAGCCGCTCGGCGGTCTCGGCGATCGCGCTGGCGGCCGTGTAGCGGGGGTAGTCGCCGAGGAACCGTTTGCCGTACAGCTCGATCGCCTCGACCTGGCTGACGGTGTGCAGCGAGCTGCCCTGGTTGCCCTTGGGGTCACCGGCGAGCTGGAGGTCGACGTGCCCGAACGGCTCCAGCCGGGCGCCGAACCGGCTCGTGGTGCGCCGCACGCCCCGGGCCACCGCGCGCAACCGGCCGTGCCGGCGGGTGAACAGCGTGATGATCCGGTCGGACTCGCCCAGCTTCTGCACACGCAACACCACCGCGTCGTCGCGGTAGAGCTGTCGGCGGTACCCGGCCATCAGGCCATTCTCCCTCCGGGTGCGATCTCAGGGTCGGCTCGGGGTGGACCGGCGGGCGATCCCCGATGTGCCGGGCGCCGGGCCGGACCTAGTGTGCTGGCCATGGCTTCGCTCCGTACCGCGGTGGCCGCGACCGCTGCCGCCACGCTCATCGTTCTCTCCGGGTGTGACACCCTCTCGTTCCGCCGGCTCGACTACGACCACACCGAGCAGGCGAAGATCACCCGGATCACCGTGACGGAAGACGGCTCCGGGGACGTCGTGGTCCGGGCCAACGGCCCGGCCGACCAGGTACGGATCAAGCGCGTCGTCCGCTACCAGGGCGACGAGCCGACCAGCCGGTACGAGATCAAGGGCGACGAACTCGTGCTGCCCACCGACTGCGGTCACCGGTGCAGCATCTCCTGGGAGGTGACCGCGCCGCCCGGCGTGGCGGTGAAGGGCGGGACCGCCTCGGGCAACGTCGACCTGACCGAGATCGGGGCGGTGGAGTTCACGCTCAGCTCCGGCGACCTGACCATCCGGGGCGCCACCGGAGAGGTCCGCGCGTCGTCCACGTCCGGCAACATCCGGGTGGTCGAGGCGGCCCGCCCGGTGCGGTTGCGGGCCCGTTCCGGCGACATCGAGGCCCGGCGCCTCGCCTCCGCGGTCGACGCCGAGACCACCTCCGGCAACGTCGTCGTGGAACTGGACCAGCCCGCTCCGGCCCGGCTGCACGCCACCAGCGGGGACGTGGACCTGGCCGTGCCGGCCGGCCGCTACCGGGTGCGGGCCGAGGCGAGATCCGGGGACACCGACGTGACGGTGACCGACGACCCGGGCGCGTCAGTGCTGCTGGACGTCTCCGCCACCAGCGGGAACGTGACGGTCACCAGCCGCTGAGCGCGGTCAGTCGGCGGCCGGGGCGTCCCGCCGGTGGCCGCCCGCGCCCGGCGGCGGGTCGTCCGCCCGGTCCACCGCGCGGCGCGGCGACGGGATCCGGGCGCCGGCGCCCACCAGCCCGTCCTGGGCGCCGGCGGGAGCCGGGCTGGCCGGGGCGGCCGCCGCCCGCTCCGCCACGGTCCGCCGCGGCCTGCCGGGAAGCAGTTCCGGGGTACGCCGGGCGGCCACGTCCTCGACCCAGCCGACCATCAGCGTCACCACGCCGACCAGCGCGAAGACCAGCCCCACCCGCAGCCACAGGCCGACCGGGTCGCGTGGCGACCAGCCGACCAGGCCGACGAGCGGGGTGAGCGCCACCACGAACGGCATGTGCCAGAGGTAGATGGTCAGCGCGCGCCGGTTCACCACCGTCACCGCGCGGCCGAGCGCCGGCACGCGGTCGACCCAGGTCACCCCGGCCGGCGCGCGGCCGATCGCGACCAGGATGAACGCGGCCGACCAGAGCGCGTTTCCGAGCGGGATGTCGTTGATGTCGTACCCGCGCGGGCCGGGATGGGTGAAGATCCAGGCCAGGCCGGCCGCGCCGACGACGGCGGCCACCGGCAGCAGCACCCGGTTGCGCATCCGGCGCAGCAGCCCGTCGTGGTGGGCGAAGCCGAGCAGCCAGGCGCCGAAGTAGAGGCCGAACTCGCGCAGCACCGTCGGCGGGTTCGCCAGGATGCCGGCCTCGATCGCGACCAGGAGCAGGTACGGCGCGGCCAGCGTGGGCAGCGGCGCCCGGCGGAACAGCCACAGCACGAACGGTGAGGCGAGCACGAACCACAGGTAGTCCCGCAGGTACCAGATCGGGCTGAGCGCCAGCCCGCCCCAGTAGTTGGCCGGCGGGTCACTGATCGGGAACAGCCAGAGCAGCACCTTCGGGCCGAACGCCAGCCCGGTGAGCAGCATGGCCGGCACGAAGACGGCGGCGACCACCCACAGCGACGGCAGCAGCYGGCGCAGCCGCCGCCCGACCGCGCCCACCCCGCTGCGGTCCAGCGACGCGGCCATCAGCGACCCGGCCAGGGCGAACATCACCGACATCGCCGGGAACACCAGCGTGAGCGTGGCGTAGCCGGTGACGTGGTACGTGACGACTCGGAGGATGGCCAGGAAGCGCAGCAGGTCCAGATAGCGGTTTCGCATCAGCTCGCGGCGGGGTCCGGGGGCAGAGACAATGGTCCCTACCCTGCTCCCGGACACCTCGAAACAACCACAGACGCCTATGAAAAGTGAGATGTCCCATAGGCCTGACTGATCCTGATCACCCGTCGCCGAGCACGCCCGGCCGAGGGCTCAGAAGCCGAGCTTGCGCAGCTGCTTCGGGTCGCGCTGCCAGTCCTTCGCCACCCGTACGTGCAGGTCGAGGTAGACCCGGGTGCCCAGCAGCTCCTCGATCTGCCGCCGGGCGGTGGTGCCGACGTGCTTGAGGCGGCTGCCCCGGTGGCCGATGACGATGGCCTTCTGGCTCGACCGCTCGACGTACACGTCGGCGTAGATCTTGGTGAGGTTGCCCTCCGGGATCATCTCCTCGACCACCACCGCGATGGAGTGCGGCAGCTCGTCGCGTACGCCCTCCAGCGCCGCCTCGCGGACCAGCTCCGCCACCAGGACCTGCTCCGGGTCGTCGGTGAGCATGTCGTCCGGGTAGAGCTGCGGAGACTCCGGCAGGTAGCCGGTCATCACGTCGACGAGCGTGTCGACCTGGTGCCCGGAGACGGCACTGACCGGCACCACGGCGGCGAACTCGCCCAGCTCGCTGACCGCGAGCAACTGCTCGGCCAGCCGCTTCTTGTCCACCAGGTCGGTCTTCGTCACCACCGCCAGCACGGTGGCCTTCAGGCTCGCCAGCTCGCCGGTGATGAAACGGTCGCCCCGGCCGACCGGCTCGTTCGCCGGCACGCACAGGCCGATCACGTCGACCTCGCTCCACGTCTCCCGGACCAGGTCGTTGAGGCGCTCCCCCAGCAGCGTGCGGGGGCGGTGCAGGCCCGGGGTGTCGACAAGCACGAGCTGCGAGTCCGGCCGGTGCAGCACCGCCCGGATGATGTGCCGGGTGGTCTGCGGCTTGTTCGAGGTGATCGCGATCTTGGTGCCGACGATCGCGTTCGTGAGCGTCGACTTGCCGGCGTTCGGCCGCCCGACGAAACAGGCGAAACCGGCCCGGTAGGGACGCGCCTCAGGCGTGGTCACTCGACCACCGTGCCGAGCACGGCGCCGTCCGGCGCGGCCACGTGGATCGGCGCGTCGGCGGACAGGTCACGCACCGCCGCGTGCCCCGCCCCGTCCAGCGTCGACGCCTCGGTCACCACCACAGCGGCCTCCAGCCGGCTCGCGCCCGCCGCCACCGCCGAAGCGACAGCCAGCTGGAGCGCGGTGAGCGTCAACGACGGCAGCGCCACGCTCGCCGCCGCGTACGTCCGGCCGTCCTGGTCGCGGACCGCGGCGCCCTCCACTGCCGCCACCCGGCCCCGCGCGCCCCGGGCCAGCACGACGAGCTTGGCGTCCTCGGCGCTCAGCTCGGCCGGATCAGCCGGGGTGGGCAGGGCGGCGGGCACGGCGGGTGTTTCAGGCATCGGCGGATTGCCTCTCCTCGGAACGGTTGTTGTCGCCACGGGAATCGGGCGGGTCGTTTCGGTTCGCGCCCTCCGGCGCGTCGCCCCGGTCGACGCGGCTCACCAGAACCGTGTCGATCCGGTTGCGCCGGCCGGTGGTGCCCTCGGCCATCAGCCGCAGGCCGGCCACCTCGGCCTCGGCGCCCGGGATGGGCACCCGGCCGAGCGCCTGCGCCAGCAGGCCACCGACCGTCTCCACCTCGTCGGTGGGCAGCTCGGTGTCGAACAGCTCGCCCAGATTCTCCACCGGCAGCCGCGCGGTCACCCGCACGGCCCCGTCCGGCAGATGCTCGACCGGCGGGCGCTCGACATCGTACTCGTCGGTGATCTCCCCGACGATCTCCTCCAGGATGTCCTCGATGGTGACCAGCCCACCGGTGCCGCCGTACTCGTCGACCACGATGACCAGGTGGTTGCGGGCCGCCTGCATCTCCGAGAGCAGGTCGTCCACCGGCTTGGACTCCGGCACGAACGTGGCCGGGCGCATCAGCTCGGCCACCGGCATCTGCCGGGCGCCCTGGTCGCCCTGCACCCGCCGGATCAGGTCCTTGAGGTAGAGCACGCCGAGCACGTCGTCGACGTTCTCGCCGATCACCGGGATGCGGCTGAACCCGGAGCGCAGGAACAACGCCAGCGCCTGGGCGAGCGTCTTGCGCTCCTCGATCCACACCATCTCGGTACGCGGCACCATCACCTCGCGCGCGATGGTGTCGCCGAGCGCGAAGACCGAGTGGATCATCTGGCGCTCGCCGTGCTCCACCACGCCGCGCTGCTCGGCCAGGTCGACCAGCTCCCGCAGCTCCACCTGGGTCGCGAACGGCCCCTCGCGGAAGCCCTTGCCCGGGGTGACCGCGTTGCCGATCAGGATCAGCAGCGACGCCAGCGGGTTGAGCGCGCGGCCCAGCCAGCGCACCAGCGGCGCGACCGCCCGGCCGACCGCGTACGCGTGCTGGCGGCCGATCGTRCGCGGCCCGACCCCGACCACCACGAAGCTCACCACCGTCATCGCGCCGGCGGTCACCAGCGCCGCCCGCCAGCCCGCGCCGAACGTGTCCACAGCCACCAGCGCGACCAGCGTGGTGGCGGTCAGCTCGGCCAGCAGCCGCAGCAGGAGCAGCAGGTTCAGATGGCGGACCACGTCACCGGCGACCACCTGCAGGGCCCGCCCGCCGCGCGCCCCGTCCCGGGTCAGCTCCGCGGCGCGGGCCGGGGAGACCGCTGCGAGCGCCGCCTCGGTCATCGCGATCAGGCCGGCGAGGACCACCAGCCCGGCGGCGAAGACCAGGAGTTGAAGATCGGGCAGGCCGGCGGGCGCGCGGACCGCCGCCAAGGTGTCCATCACCGCGACCGGGTCGACCGCCAGCTGGCCAGCAGCCGGGCCTGGAGACCGAACATCTCCCGCTCCTCCTCGGGCTCGGCGTGGTCGTAGCCGAGCAGGTGCAGCACGCCGTGCACGGTGAGCAGGTGCAGCTCGTCGGCCGCCGAGTGCCCGGCCACGGCGGCCTGCTTGGCCGCCACCTCCGGACAGAGCACGATGTCGCCGAGCAGGGCCGGCTCACCGCCGGCCGGGGCGCTCTCGCCCGGGCCGTGGTCGACGCTGCCCTCGTCCATGGGGAAGGCGAGCACGTCGGTCGGGCCGTCGCCGCCCATCCAGCGGTGGTTCAGCTCCGACATGTACTCGATGTCGACGAGCAGCACGGACAGCTCGGCGAGGGGGTTGACCCCCATCTCGTCGAGGGCGTGCCGCGCGACGGCGAGCACGGCGTCGGTGTCGACCTCGACACCCGACTCGTTGGCGATCTCGATGGACAACTGTCTTCCTCTGATGGTGTGACGGCTTGCGCCGGTGGTCAGCGGCGCCGGCCGGCCCGGCCGCCCTGGGCGGTCCGCCCGGGTACGGCGTGCACGCTCTGGGCCTGCTGGTTCTCCCGCTCGGCGTCCCAGCGGGCGTACGCGTCGACGATCTCACCCACCAGCTTGTGGCGGACCACGTCGGAGCTGGAGAGCTGGGCGAAGTGCACGTCCTCGACGTTGTTCAGGATCTCCCGGACCACGCGCAGGCCGCTGGTCGTCCCGCCGGGAAGGTCCACCTGGGTGACGTCACCGGTGACGACGATCTTGGAGCCGAAGCCGAGCCGGGTGAGGAACATCTTCATCTGCTCGGGCGTGGTGTTCTGCGCCTCGTCCAGGATGATGAACGCGTCATTAAGCGTGCGGCCCCTCATGTATGCCAGCGGCGCGACCTCGATCGTGCCGGCGGCCATCAGCTTCGGGATGGTCTCCGGGTCGAGCATGTCGTGCAGCGCGTCGTAGAGCGGGCGCAGGTAGGGGTCGATCTTCTCGTTCAGGGTGCCGGGCAGGAAGCCCAGCCGTTCCCCCGCCTCGACCGCCGGGCGGGTCAGGATGATCCGGTTGACCTGCTTGGCCTGCAGCGCCTGCACTGCCTTCGCCATCGCGAGGTAGGTCTTGCCGGTACCGGCCGGGCCGATCCCGAAGACGATGGTGTGCGCGTCGATCGCGTCGACGTACTTCTTCTGCCCGAGCGTCTTGGGACGGATGGTGCGGCCGCGCCGGGAGAGGATGTTGAGCGTCAGAACCTCGGCGGGCCGCTCGGCGCCGCCCTGCTCGAGCATGCCGACGGTACGCCGTACCGCGTCTGTGGTCAGGGTCTCGCCTTTCTCGATCAGTTCGAGCAGCTCACTGAAGAGACGCTCGGCGAGGGCGTTGTCGGCGGGCGCGCCGGTGATGGTGATCTCGTTGCCGCGCACGTGGACGTCGCTGTTGACCGAACGCTCGACGAGTCGCAGGATCTCGTCGCCCGCGCCGAGCAGGTTCACCATGATCTTCTGGTCTCCGACCGTGATCCTGGTCTGCACGCGCGGCGTGCCGGGAGGTGGGGTGCCGGTCATAGGTCGGGCCGTCGGGCCCTGCGCCACCTGCTCTCCGCTTCTCTGTGCCGGGCCCTGCTGGCGCGGCGTACGGTTACCTCCCATCGTATCGGGTCGGCACCGCGCACACCGCGCCCATTTCCGGCGCTCGGCGATCAGTCACCGGCGCGGAAGTCGTACCCGTCGAAGGTCTCCTGGCGGCGGGTGAAGCGGTAGGTCGCCCAGTGCATCCGGACCACCACGCCGTGCTCGTCGCGCGTGAGCCGCAGCAGCTCCCCCACCTCGCGGCCGGAGACCGTGCGGAACACGTCCGGCCGGTCCGGCAGCGGCGCGAACACCGCCGGCGGCTTCCCGGCCGGGTCGTCCGCGCCCCGGGCCCGCAGCGTCCCGTCGTGCCAGGAGAAGACGTACTCGAAACCCTCGCCCCACCAGCGGCCCAGCATGCCGCGCAGGTGCGCCGGCGCGGGCGGGCCGGGACGCCACGGCTCGATCTCCGCCGGGTCGTGCTCGGCGGCGGCGGCGAGCAGCCGGTGCGCCAGGTCGAACACCTCCACGCCGGCGCCGGACGAGCCGAGCACCGCGGCGCCCATCGCCCCGGCGGTGCCCTGCCCGCCGCGCCGCCCGTAGACGGCGGCGAGGAATCCGGGCATCGCGCCGTCGTGCCCCACGTGGGTCACCCGCTCGGGCTGCGGCACCAGGATCAGCCCGAGGCCGAAGCCGGCCGTCCAGACCGACTCGTCGGTGGTGGTGAGCGGCCAGCGCATCTCCTCGACGGTGGCCGCGGCGAGCACCGCGCCGTCCGGGTCGAGCGCCGCCGGGTCGGCCAGGAAGGCGGCCCAGCGGGCCATGTCCGGCGCGGTGCTCCAGAGCTGGGCTGCGGGGGCCACCGCGCCGAAGTCGGCCGGTGGCTCCGGGTGGGCCTCGTCGGAGTACGCGTCGACCAGGAACCCGGTCGCGGCACGCTCGGTCGGGGCCGGGCCGGTGGCGGTCAGCCCGAGCGGGACGAGGACCCGGTCGGCCAGCACCTCGGCCCAGGTCCCGCCGCGCAGCCGGGCCACCATCTCGCCCAGGAGGGCCATGCCGAGGTTGGAGTAGTGGAAGCGCCGCCCGGTGGGCAGCACCCGCTCGACCCGGGCCAGATCGGCCAGCAGCTCCTCCACGGCCGGGGCGCGCAGGCTGTCCCACACGTCGCCGTGGGGCTCGCGTTGCAGGCCGGCGGTGTGCGACAGCAGCCGGCGTACGGTCAGCTCGCCGTGCGCCGGCAGGTCGAGGTGCCGCCCGACCGGGTCGTCCAGGTCGAGCAGGCCCTCGTCGCGGCACTGCATGACGAGTACCGCGGTGAACGTCTTGGTGACCGAGCCGATCCGGAACACCGTCTCCGGCCCCAGCGGGGTGTCGTTGCCGGTGTCGCCCACGGCGCAGGTCCAGAGCGGCCGGTCGGCGCGGTGCAGGGCGGCCGACACCGCCGGGATCCGCCCGGTGGCCTGCGCCTGGCGCACCATCCGGCCGAGCCGGTCGGACACGTCGGTCATCGGCAGAGCATCGGGCCGAGCGGCGCGCCGCCGAGCAGGTGGGCGTGCACGTGGAAGACCTCCTGGCCGCCGTACGGGCCGGTGTTGAACATCAGCCGGAACCCGTCCACGGTCAGGCCCTCCTCCTCGGCCACCACGGCGGCGGTCTGGAGCACCTCCCCGGCCAGTTCGGGCGCGCCCTGGGCCAGCGTGGCCACGTCGGCGTAGTGCTCCTTCGGGATCACCAGCACGTGCGTGGGCGCCTTCGGGTCGATGTCCCGGAAGGCCAGGGTGGTGGCGGTCTCGCGGACGATGGTGGCGGGAATCTCCCCGGCGACGATCCGGCAGAAGAGGCAGTCCATCGCAGCAGTGTAAGGAGGGGCCCCCGCTTAACGCCTCCGGCATGGGAAGGGGCCCTTCTTAACACCCCGGGCCGGTGCGGCAGGATGGCCGCCATGGCGGGACGGGCGGTGCTGGTGACGGGGGCCTCGCGGGGCATCGGGCGGGCGGTGGCGCGAGCGTTCGCCGCAGGTGGGGACCGGGTGGCGATCCACCACCGGGACTCCGCCGAGCTGGCGGAGCGGCTGCGCGCCGAGCTGCCCGGCGACGGGCACGTGGTGGTACGCGCCGACCTGGCCGACCCCGACGCGGTACGCGCCATGGTGGACGAGGCGGCCCAGCGGCTCGGCGGTCTCGACGTGCTGGTGAACAACGCGGGCGTGTTCGGGCCGGCCGATCCCCCGCACCCGGTCTTCGAGAGCAGCTACGAGCAGTGGCGGGCGCGGTGGCGGGAGGTGCTCGACACCAACCTGGTCGGCGCGGCGAACGCGGCCTGGTGCGCCGCGCAGCACATGCGCGACAGTGGGGGCCGGATCGTCAACGTCTCGTCCCGGGGCGCGTTCCGGGGCGAGCCGGCCAACCCGGCGTACGGCGCCAGCAAGGCCGGGATGAACGCGATGGCCCAGTCGCTGGCGGTGGCCCTGGCGCCGTACGGCATCGGGGTGGCCTGCGTGGCGCCCGGCTTCGTCGAGACGGACATGACCAACGAGCACCTGAAGGCAGAGCGGGGCGAGGCGGTACGCGCGCAGTCCCCGTTCCACCGGGTGGCGCGTCCGGAGGAGATCGCGGCGGCGGTGCACTGGCTGGCGAGCCCCGAGGCCGAGTGGGCCTCAGGAACGATCATCGACCTGAACGGCGCTTCCTACCTCCGCTCCTGACCCACCCCCTCCCCGCTACCAGTGGGTCAGGCGGGTGGCCAGGACTGTCAGGGCGGCCACGCCTGCTGTGGACGTACGCAGCACCGACGGGCCCAGGCGGACCGTGCGGGCGCCCGCCTCGGCGAACGTGGCCAGCTCGTGGTCGGCGATGCCGCCCTCCGGGCCGACCACCAGGACGATCTCCCCGGCCGTCGGCAGGTCGACTGTGGTCAGCCGGTCCTGCGCGCCCTCGTGCAGCACGAACGCGGCGGCCGCGCCGGCGATCCGGCGGGCCACCGTGGCGGTGGACTCGTCCGGGGCGCCGGCCACCACCGGCAGCCACGGGCGGCGGGCCTGCTTGGCCGCCTCCCGGGCGGTGGCCACCCACTTCTGCCGGGCCCGTACGCCCCGGTCGCCGCGCCACTGCGCCACCGAGCGGGACGCCGCCCACGGCACGATCTCGTCCACCCCGACCTCGGTCATCGCCTGCACGGCGAGTTCACCCCGGTCGCCCTTGGCGATGCCCTGCACCACGACGAGCCGCGGGACGGGCGCGTCCGCGTACCCCCGGCTGGTGACGCGCAGGTCGAGCGTGCCCCGGCCGACGGCGGTGACCACCGCGGCGGCGGTGCCGCCCCGGCCGTCGGCGAGCAGCAGCTCCTCGCCGGCCCGCAGCCGCTGCACGGTGGCCGCGTGGTGGCCCTCCGGGCCGTCCAGCGTCAGCGTGTCACCGGTGGGCAGCGCCTCGACCAGGAACAGCGGGGCGGACACCTCAGGCGTGCCCGTTGAAGGCGTCGCGCATCCGGGAGAAGAAGCCGCCCTGCTTGGTCAGCTCGGCGACCTCCTCGCCGCGGGTCTTGGCGAAGTCGCGCAGCATCCGCTCCTGGTCGGCGTCGAGCTTGGTCGGGGTACGCACGTCCAGGTGCACGTAGAGGTCACCCCGGCCGGTGCCGCGCAGGTGCGGTACGCCCCGGGCGCGCAGCCGCAGCGTGCTGCCGGGCTGGGTGCCGGGCTTGACGTCGACGGTCTCCTCGCTGTCCAGCGTCTTGATGGTCAGCCGGGTGCCGAGCGCGGCGGCGGTCATCGGCACCGTCACCCGGCAGTGCAGGTCGTCGCCCTTGCGGGAGTAGACGTCGTGCGGCCGCTCGTGGATCTCCACGTAGAGGTCGCCGGCGGTGCCGCCGCCCGGGCCGACCTCGCCCTGCTGGGCCAGGCGGATCCGCATGCCGTCCTCGACGCCGGCCGGGATCTTGACGGTCAGCGAGCGGCGGGTACGCACCCGGCCCTCACCGGCGCAGGTCGGGCAGGCATGCGGGATGGTGGTGCCGTAGCCCTGGCAGACGGTGCACGGCCGGGCGGAGACCACCTGGCCGAGGAACGTGCGCTGCACCGACTGCACCTCGCCCCGGCCGGCGCACGCCTCGCAGGTGGCCAGGTGGGTGCCGGCTGCGGTGCCGGCGCCGGAGCAGGTGGTGCAGAGCACCGCGGTGTCGACGGTGATCGGCGCCTCGACGCCGAACGCGGTCTCGTTGAGGTCCAGTTCCAGGCGCAGGATCGCGTCCGCGCCGGGCCGGGTGCGCGGCCGGGGTCCCCGGCTGCCGCCCGCCGCGCCGCCGAAGAACGCGTCCATGATGTCCTGGAAACCGACGAACGGACCGGCGCCGCCGGGCCCGCCCGGGCCGCCCATGCCACCGCCGCCGGGGGCGAGCGGGTCGCCGCCGAGGTCGACGATCTGCCGTTTCCGGTCGTCCGAGAGGACCTCGTACGCGGCGTTGATGTCCTTGAACTTCTCCTGGGCCTCCGGGTCCGGATTGACGTCCGGGTGGTACTGCCGCGCCAGCTTGCGGTAGGCGCGCTTGATCTCGTCGTCGGAGGCTTCCCGGCTCACGCCGAGAATGCCGTAGTAGTCCCTGGCCACTGCGTTAGGTGTCCTCATGTTCGTCTCGCGTCGCTCCGGTCGTCGGCCGCAACCGGCCGTCGGCCCTGACTGGTCAGTTCTGGGCCAGCAGTTCGCCCACGTAGCGTGCCACGGCCCTCACCATGGCGATATTGCCGGGGTAGTCCATCCGGGTCGGCCCGAGCACGCCGAGCCCACCGACGATGGTGCTGCCCGGTCCGTAGCCGGTGCTGACCACCGAGGCGGCCCGCAGGTTGTCGAACTCGTTCTCGTCGCCGATCAGCACGCGGGTGGTGCTCGGCTCGGTCTCGCCGATCAGTTTGAGCAGCACTACCTCTTCTTCGAGCGCCTCCAGGATCGGCCGCAGCGAGCCCTGGAAGTCGAGCAGGCCGCCCCGGGTGAGGTTGGCCTGGCCGGCCAGCGCGAGGCGCTCCTCGTGCCGTTCCACGAGCGTCTCCAGCAGCACCGTGGACAGCGTGGTCATGGCCGGGCGCAGGTGCGGCGCGGACTCGTCCACCAGGGCCTGCACCAGCGGCGGCGTCTCGGAGAGCTGGCTGCCGACGAGCTTCTCGTTCACCAGCCGGCGCAGGTCGGTCACGTCGTCGGCGGGAACCGGGGCGGGCAGCTCGACGAGTCGCTGCTCGACCCGGCCGGTGTCGGCGATCATGACGACCATCAGCCGGGTGGTGGAGATCGGCACGAGTTCCAGGTGACGCACCTTGGACCGGGCCAGGCTCGGGTACTGCACCACGGCGACCTGCCGGGTGAGCTGGGCGAGCAGCCGGACCGTGCGGTGCACCACGTCGTCCAGGTCGACCGCGCCGACCAGGAAGCGCTCGATGGCGCGGCGCTCGGCGGGGCTGAGCGGCTTGACCCGGGAGAGCCGGTCCACGAAGAGGCGGTAGCCGCGGTCGGTGGGCACCCGGCCGGCGCTGGTGTGCGGCTGCCGGATGTAGCCCTCCTCCTCCAGCACCGCCATGTCGTTGCGCACCGTCGCCGGGGAGACGCCGAGCTGGTGCCGCTCGACCAGGGCCTTGCTGCCCACCGGCTCCTGCGTGGCGACGTAGTCCTCGACGATCGCGCGCAGCACGGCGAGTTTGCGGTCGTCGAGACCCATGTCCCCACCTCCTGACACACCTCGGCCGGGCCGGCACGCGGCATCCGCCGGGCGGCTGGCACTCGACTGTAGCGAGTGCCAGTCTACGTCGGCACCCCCACCGACGCGATGATCGCCTGACGGACCTGCGGTGCGGCCCACCACACCGCGCGGCACGCCAGGGCCGAACAGCCGGTCACGCTCGGTCTGTGTCGCCCTGGTGCGACTTGCCCGCTGGCCCTACCGTGACCTCCATGACTGAACCTCCTCGCCCTCCCGGAGCAGGGGACTCCGGCCCCCAGCCCGACCCGTCGGCGCCCTACGGCTCCGGCGAGCCGCCCACCGCTCCACTGTCCGGCGCGCCGGGCGCGGGCGGGTATCCCCCGCCCGGTGACTATCCGCCCCCGGGCGGCTACCCGCCCCCCGGTGCCCAGCCTCCGCCGGGCGGCTACCCGCCCCCTGGTGGTTACCCCCCGCCGGCCGGCGCGCCGGGCTACGGCGCCGGTGGCGGCTATCCCGGCGGTGGCGGCTACGGCCCGGCCGGGTACGCCAACAACGACGAGAAGACCTGGGCCCTGGTGGCGCACTTCGGTGGCGCCGCGGGCGTCATCATCGGTGGCGGTCTGCTCGGCTGGGTCGCCCCGCTGATCGCGATGATGACCCGCGGCCAGCAGTCGCCGACCGTACGCGCCCACGCGGTCGCGGCGCTGAACTTCCAGATCACCTGGACCATCGCCAGCGTCCTCGCCTGGGTGATCACGGTCATCACCTGCGGGATCCTGTTCTTCGTCCCGATGCTGGTCTGGCTGGTGCCGCTGATCTTCGGGATCATCGGCGGGGTCAAGGCCAACGAGGGTGTGCTCTACCGCTACCCGATGACCTACAACTTCGTGAAGTGACACCGCCGGCCGGCCGAGGGGGCGGCCGGCCGGCGCCGGTCACGGCAGCAGGTCGCGTACCACCGCGTCGGCCAGCAGCCGTCCGCGCAGCGTCAGCACCACAAGCCCCCGCGCGTACGCCCCGGCGTCGAGCAGCCCGGCGTCCCGGGCCCGCTCGGCGCCCGCCCGGCCGGGCTCGTCCAGCACGTCCAGCGGCAGCCCGGAGGCGAGCCGCACCCGCAGCATCACGTCCTCCATGTGCTGCTCGTCCGCGCTGAGCACCTCCCGGGCCAGTGCCGGCGAGGCGCCCTCGGCCAGCCGCGCCGCGTACGCGCTCGGGTGCTTGACGTTCCACCAGCGCACGCCGCCGACGTGGCTGTGCGCCCCCGGGCCCAGGCCCCACCAGTCGGCGCCGGTCCAGTAGAGCAGGTTGTGCCGGCACGCCGCCGCCGCCGAGCGGGCCCAGTTCGACACCTCGTACCAGGAGAAGCCGGCCGCGCCGAGCGCCGCCTCCGCGGCCAGGTAGCGGTCCGCCGCCACGTCGTCGGAGGGGTACGGCAGCTCGCCCCGGCGCATCCGCGCGGCCAGCCGGGTGCCGTCCTCCACGATCAGGGCGTACGCGCTGACGTGGTCCACCCCGGCGTCGACCACCTGGGCCAGCGAGGCAGCGAAGTCGTCTGCCGTCTCGCCCGGCGTGCCGTAGATCAGGTCCAGGTTCACGTGCTCGAACCCGGCGTCGCGCGCCTCCAGCGCGGCGGCGGTGGCCCGGCCCGCGCTGTGCCGCCGGTCCAGCACCGCGAGCACCCCGGGCGCGGCGGACTGCATGCCCAGCGAGATCCGGGTGTAGCCGGCCGCCCGCAGCGTCTTGAGCGACTCCGGGGTCACCGACTCCGGGTTGGCCTCGGTGGTCACCTCCGCGTCGGCGGCCAGCCCCCAGACGCGGTCGATGCCGTCGAGGATCCGGGCCAGGTCGTCGGCGGGCAGCAGGGTCGGCGTGCCGCCGCCGACGAAGACGGTGTCGACCCGCTGCGGCGGCGAGTCGCCCAGCACCCGGGCGGCCAGCGCCAGCTCGGCCAGCACCGAGTCGGCGTACGTCTCCCGGCTCGCCCCGCCGCCCAGCTCGGAGGCGGTGTACGTGTTGAAGTCGCAGTAACCGCACCGGCTGGCGCAGAACGGCACGTGGACGTACACGCCGAAGCCGCGCGCGCCGACGGCGCGACGGGCGGTGGCGGGCAGCGATCCGTCGCGCGGGACGGGTTCGCCTTCTGGAAGGACGCCGGGCATGGCCACTAGTGTGCCCGGCATGACCTCTCCGGACGCTCTCGTGCGAGTCGCCACGGCCCGTGGGGTGACCACCCTCACCCTGGACAGCCCGCACAACCGCAACGCGCTCTCCACGCCCCTGATGACCCAGCTGCTGGCCGGGCTGGCCGACGCGGTCGCCGACGACGCGGTACGCGCGATCGTGCTCGACCACACCGGCCCGGTCTTCTGCTCCGGCGCCGACCTGAAGGAGACCGCCGCCGCGTACGCCAGTGGCACGGTGCCCGCCGGGATGCTCGGCGACGTGCTGGTGGCGGTGCGGGAGTGCCCGAAGCCGGTGGTCGCGAAGGTCGCCGGGCCGGCCCGGGCCGGTGGGCTGGGCCTGATCGCCGCCGCCGACCTGGCGGTCTGCGCGCAGGAGGCGACGTTCGCGTTCACCGAGGTGCGGATCGGGGTGATCCCGGCGGTGATCTCGGCGACCGTGCTGCCCCGGCTGGACCAGCGGGCCGCCGCCGAGCTGTACCTGACCGGCGACACGTTCGACGGCCGCCGCGCCGCCGAGGTCGGCCTGGTCACCGCCGCGGTGCCGGCCGGCGAGCTGGACGCCGCCGTCGAGCGCTACTGCGCCTCGCTGGTCAGGGGCGCGCCGGGGGCGCTGGCCGGGGCGAAGGAGCTGCTGCGCCGGCCCGCCGCGACGGACCTGCGGGCCGAGATCGCCGAGTTGGCGGCGCTGTCCACCGGGTACTTCCTCTCCGACGAAGGGCGTGAGGGCGTCATGGCGTTCCGGGAGAAGCGTCCCGCCGCCTGGGTGCCCGCCGGAGACTGAGGTACGCGGCGGGGCCCGGCTGGTCACCTTCGGTGGTGGCGGGCCCCGCCCGGCGGCACGGCGCCGGTCACGTGGTGGCGGGACGGCCACTCGGCCGAGACGCGGCGGCGCGGGGCCGACGTACGCTTGGCGGACTGTCGGGACAGGGGGTGCGGGTGCGGACGCGAGCGGCGATCGTGGCATCTGGTGTTGCGGTGTGCGTACTGGCGCTGCTCGCGGTCTATGCCGTGACCAAGCAGTTCGGCGAGCACCTGCGGCTCCCCCTGGCCAGCCGGACCTGCACGGTGCAGGCCGACGGCGAGGTGGTGCTCGGCGCCGACCAGATGGCGAACGCGGCGACCATCGCGGCCATCGGCATGCAGCGCCGGATGCCCGAGCGGGCGGTGGTGGTGGCGCTGGCGACCGCGTACCAGGAGTCGCACCTGCGCAACATCGCGCACGGCGACCGCGACTCGCTCGGCCTGTTCCAGCAGCGCCCGAGCCAGGGCTGGGGCACCCCGGAGCAGGTCCAGGACCCGCGGTACGCGGCGAACAAGTTCTACGCCGCGCTGAAGAAGGTCAAGGGCTGGGAGCGGATGCGGGTCACCGACGCCGCCCAGCGGGTGCAGCGGTCGGCCTTCCCCGAGGCGTACGAGAAGTGGGCCGACGAGTCGGAGGTCCTGACCCGCGCGTTGCTCGGCCACGCGACCGGCGCGGTGGCCTGCACGGTGAGTTCGCCGCCGACGATGCGCGGGCCGGCCGCCGCCAGCGCCGTGCTGGAGAGCCTGTCGCTGGACTGGGGGCTGCCCCGGCTGGCCACGGCGACGGACCTGACCGCGCTCACCGTGCCGGCGGGCGACGACCGCAACGGCTGGCGGTACGCGCACTGGCTGGTCTCGCACGCCGACGACCACGGCGTGAAGAAGGTCCGCTTCGGCAACCTGGAGTGGACCGCCGAGCAGGGCTCCTGGGCCCGGGTGAAGGGCGACCCGGCCACCGAGGTACGCGCCGAGGTGTTCGCCGCGGCCTGACCGGCCGCCGCCCTCAGCCCTTCACAGCTCCCGCGACCAGGCCGGAGACCATCCGGCGCTGCACCAGCAGGAAGAAGACGATCACCGGCAGGGTGAACAGCGTGGACGCGGCCATCACCGAGCCCCAGGCGGTGTCGTCGCGGCCGAAGAAGAACGTCATCGCCACCGGCAGCGTGTACTTCTGCTGGTCGTTGATGAAGGTCAGCGCGAAGATCAGCTCGTTCCAGGCGGTGATGAACGAGAAGATGCTGGTGGCGACCAGGCCGGGCGCGACCAGCGGGAACAGCACCTTGCGGAACGTCTGGGCCCGGCTGGCGCCGTCGATGGCGGCGGCCTCCTCCAGTTCCTTCGGCACCGCGGCGACGAAGCCGCGCAGCATCCAGACCGCGAACGGCAGCGAGAAGCCGAGGTACGTGAGGATCAGGCTGGGCAGCGTGTTGTAGAGACCGAGCCGCTGGATCATCAGGAACAGCGGGATGACCAGCGCCTCCAGCGGGATCATCTGCACCACCAGCAGCATGATCAGGAACGTGGTGCGCAGCTTGAACCGGAACCGGGCCACGGCTGTCGCGGCGAGCAGGGCGACCAGCCCGCTCAGCAGCACCGTGGCCCCCGCGACGAGCACGCTGTTGAGGAAGAAGTCGGTGAACGTCACGCCCGGGATCAGGTTGCCGGTGAGGATCTCCCGGTAGTGCTCCAGCGTCGGCTCGGCCGGCACCGGCCGGGGCGTGGACGAGAAGATCTCCCGGTTGGGCTTCAGCGACGTCGCCAACATCCAGTAGACCGGGAACGCGGCGAAGAGCGCGACCAGCAGGCCCGCGCCGTTGAGGGCGATCTTCTTCATCATTCGTCCTCCTGCCGCAGCACCATGCGGACGTACAGGGCGGTCACCACGAGCAGGATCACGGTGAGGATCACGGCGATGGCGGAGCCGAGGCCGTACTTCGGCGGCGGTGAGAACGCCTCCGCGTACGAGTAGATCGACAGCATGAACGTCGACCGGTCCTGGGTGCCGCCGGCCAGCACGAACTGCTGGGTGAAGACCTTGAAGTCCCAGATCGTGGAGAGCACCACGAGGATGCCGAAGACCGGCCGCAGGATCGGGAACGTCACCTTCCAGAACACCTTCCACGGGCCGGCGCCGTCGACCCGGGCCGCCTCCTGCAACTCCGTCGGCACGCTCTTGAGCCCGGCCAGCACGCTCACCGCGATGAACGGGAACGAGTGCCAGACCACCACGAGCGTCAGGATGGCGAAGAACAGCAGCGGGTCGTTGAACCAGCCGTACCCGGTCCAGTCGCTGCGCCCGAACAGCGCCGTGGACAGCCCGTCGGGAAGCTTGTTGAACAGCCACGTGACCAGGCCGCTCGTGTCGTCGAAGATCCACTTCCAGACGATCGTGCCGGTCAGCGCCGGGGTGGCCCAGGCGAGCATCACGCAGCTCGCCACGAACGTGGCCATCTTCTTGCCCAGGCGGTTGAGCAGCAGCCCGACCAGCGTGCCGAGGACCATCGTGAGCGCCACGTTGGCGACCGCGAACAGCACCGTGTTGCGCAGCACCGTACGGAAGAACGGGTCGCCGAGGATCTGCGCGTAGTTGGCCAGGCCGATCCACGGCCACTCGCGGTCGCCGCGCAGCTGCCGGACGCTGTCCAGCTTGTGGAAGGACATCCACACGACCTGGCCGAGCGGCCAGAGCAGCAGCACGGCGATGATCGCCAGGCAGGGCAGGAGCAGAAGGTACGGAAGGTGGTCCACCCGGCGACGGCGCCGCCGCGCGGGGGTCTCCCGCGCGGCGGCCTCGCCGGTGGCCTCGGTCAGCGTGGTCACTTGGCGTTGAGGATGCTTTCGATCTCGGTGGCCGCGTCGGCGGTGGCCTTCTCGACCGTCTTCTGGCCCTTGATGACCGAGCTGTTCATCGCCTGGGTCACCGTCTTGGTCCGGCTGACCTCGACCCACTTCGGGGTGAGCGGGGTCAGCTTGGTGTTCTGGATGGCCGTGGCGAACGCGGCCATCACCTTGTCGTTGGCGTAGTCACCGCTGCTGACCAGGTCCTGGTAGACCGGGAAGAACCCGAGGCTGCTGGCGAACTCCTTGTCCTTCTGCTTGCTCAGCAGCACGGTCATGTAGTCCCAGGCCAGCGCCGCCCGCTCGCTGTCCTTCCAGATGGCGATGTCGGAGCCACCGGCGAACGCCGGGGCGGCCTTGCCGTCCGGACCGGGGATCGGGAACGTGCCCCAGACCTTCTCGATGTCCGGGTTGTCCTTCTTCATCGCGCCGCCCTGCCAGCTACCGGCGAACGCCATCGCGGCCTTGCCGGTGGCGAACTGGGTACGGGCGTCGACCTCGTTCCACCCGGCGGCGGCCGGCGGGGCGACCTTGTGCACTGTCACCAGGTCGGTCCAGAACTTGACCGCCTTCTGCGCCTCGGGGGTGTTGTAGCCGGACTTCCAGCTGTCCCCCTCCTTGGTGGCGATCTCCGCGCCGGCACTCCAGAGGAAGGAGTAGAACGGCAGCTCGGAGTTGCCGGGCAGGGCGATGCCGTAGGTGCCGGGCTTCTTGGCCTGCACCGCCTTCGCGGCGGCGACCATCTCGTCCCAGGTCGTCGGCGGCTTCACGCCGGCCTCGGCGAACCAGTCGGTGCGGTAGTAGACGGCGCGCACGCCGGCGTACCACGGCACGCCGTACTGCTTGCCGTCGAGCTGAGCGTTCTTGACCAGGTCGGGCAGGATGTCCTTGCCCTCGGACCAGGCGTTGAACTTGTCCGAGACGTCGGCCAGGGCCTCCTGAGCGGCCCAGCCCTGGGTCTCGGTGTTGCCCAGCTCGGTGACGTCCGGGCCCTCGCCACCGGCGAGCGCGGCCTGGAACTTCTTCGGCGCCTCGAGCCAGGGGATGTACTGCACCACCACGTCGGTCTCGGGGTGCTTCTTCTTGAACTCCGCCTCGACGCTGTCGAGGAACGCGGTCTGGGCGTCGCCGCCCTCACCCATCATCCACACAGTGAGCTTGCTGTTGTCGGCGGCCTTGTCGTCGTCGCCGGAGCCACCGCACGCGGTCAGCACCAACGCGGCCGACGCCACGATGGCGGTGACCGGAGCCAGCCGCTTCCACCTGTTCACGCCATATCTCCCTCAGGGCCGTTTGGCACTAACCTTCTCCGCCGCACCTTAGTAGGAAAATTTCCTTTACAACAGGGGGTGTTCGTGACGGAGGGCACAGGCGACCGTATCGCAGCCGGGGCCCGGCCGACATCGATGCCGTCCGGGCAGTTCAGAGCCCACGAACGCCGACGGGCGCCCGGCCGGTGAGGCCGGGCGCCCGTCGAGGCGCGTGGTGCGGGGTCAGTAGCGCGAGACGCCGCGGCGACGGCCGACACCGGCCACCAGGGCCACG
The DNA here is from genome assembly GCF_001709195.1 of Micromonospora sp. II. Classification (NCBI taxonomy): domain Bacteria; kingdom Bacillati; phylum Actinomycetota; class Actinomycetes; order Micromonosporales; family Micromonosporaceae; genus Micromonospora; species Micromonospora sp. II. Next base: position 41,379 of record NZ_LYXF01000016.1, read on the forward strand.
CCGATCGCGGCGAACAGCACCTGCAGCATCAGCTCGCGCCAGTCGATGCCGGCGGTCTCGGCGAAGCCGGAGGCCCGGGCGACGAGCGTGCCCAGAAGCGCGGCGCCGACGCCGATCAGCATGTGCAGCCACATGGGCATGTTCTGCCGGCCCGGCACGACCAGCCGGCCCAGCGCGCCGACGATCAGACCAACGACCAGCGCCGTGATGATGCCCCAAACGGTGAGCTCCATGGTCGCCCTCCTCCTTAAGATCCGGTCACACGTTTTTGTGTGGTTACTGTCGTGATCGCTAAGTTCCCGACCGCCCGGAAATCCAAACCGACTCCGATGACGAATTGTTCAGACGTACCCTGACCTGCTGCTTCTCCCCGAAACCGGGCGCGGCGGGCGGGCCCGGCACACCGACGGGGTTCAATGCGCCGAATACGCCGACGGGTGCCCGGCCGATGCGGCCGGGCACCCGTCGAGGCGCGTGATGCGATCAGTAACGCGAGACGCTGCTGCGGCGGCCGACGCCGGCCACCAGGGCCACACCGATGGCGGCGAGCACGACCTGCACGGCCAGCTCGGCCCAGTCGATGCCGGCGGTCTGCGTGGCGATGCCGAGCGCGCGGGCCAGGACGGTGCCCAGCAGCGCCGCGCCGACGCCGATCACCATGTGCAGCCAGATCGGCATGTTCTGCCGGCCCGGCACGACCAGCCGGCCCAGCGCGCCGACGATCAGACCCACGACCAGCGCGGTGATGATGCCCCAGACGGTGAACTCCACGGTCGTCCTCCTAAAGCGATTTCGCACGTTCTGTGCGGTTGCTGTCGTGACCGCTAAGTGCCCGACGCATCGAAAACCGAAACCGGCCGTATCGACCGCCACCCTCCCGACTGACGCGAACCCGCAGGTGGGAGCGCTGCCAGAGGCTGAAAATCTCCTGGGTACGCGAACGGCCGGCGCCCCTGCGAGGGGACGCCGGCCGCTGCGCGGAGCCGGACCGCTACTTCTTGCCGGCGGGCTTGCCGTCACCGGAGTCGGACGAGAGCGCCGCGATGAACGCCTCCTGGGGGACCTCCACCCGGCCCACCATCTTCATCCGCTTCTTGCCCTCCTTCTGCTTCTCCAGCAGCTTGCGCTTGCGGCTGATGTCACCGCCGTAGCACTTGGCGAGCACGTCCTTGCGGATCGCGCGGATGGTCTCCCGGGCGATCACCCGGCTGCCGATCGCCGCCTGGATCGGCACCTCGAACTGCTGGCGCGGGATCAGCGAACGCAGCTTCGCCGCGATCGTCGTGCCGTACGTGTACGCCTTGTCCTTGTGCACGATCGCGCTGAACGCGTCGACCGGCTCGCCGTGCAGCAGGATGTCCACCTTCACCAGGTCCGACGCCTGCTCGCCGGAGGGCTCGTAGTCCAGTGAGGCGTAACCCTTGGTACGGCTCTTGAGCTGGTCGAAGAAGTCGAAGATGATCTCGGCCAGCGGCAGCGTGTAGCGCAGCTCCACCCGGTCGGCGGAGAGGTAGTCCATGCCGAGCAGGCTGCCCCGGCGGCCCTGACACAGCTCCATCACCGCGCCGACGTAGTCGTTCGGGGTCAGCACCGTCGCCCGCACCGTCGGCTCGTACACCTCGGCGATCTTGCCGGTCGGGTACTCGCTCGGGTTGGTGACCACGATCTCCTCGCCGTCCTCCTGGATGGCCCGGTAGACCACGTTCGGGGCGGTGGAGATCAGGTCGAGGTTGAACTCCCGCTCCAGCCGCTCCCGGATGATCTCCAGGTGCAGCAGGCCGAGGAAGCCGCAGCGGAAGCCGAAGCCCAGCGCTCCGGAGGTCTCCGGCTCGTAGACCAGCGCGGCGTCGTTGAGCTTGAGCTTGTCCAGCGCCTCGCGCAGGTTCGGGTAGTCCGAGCCGTCGATCGGGTAGAGCCCCGAGTAGACCATCGGCTTCGGGTCCTTGTAACCGCCGAGCGCCTCCTTGGCCGGGTTGTTGTTGATGGTGACCGTGTCACCGACCCGGGACTGGCGCACGTCCTTCACGCCGGTGATCAGGTAGCCCACCTCGCCGACGCCGAGCGCGTCGGCCTTGACCATCTCCGGCGAGATGACACCGATCTCCAGCAGCTCGTGGACCGCGCCGGTGGACATCATCTTGATCCGGTCCCGGGCCGAGATCCGGCCGTCGATCACCCGGACGTACGTGACCACGCCCCGGTAGACGTCGTACACCGAGTCGAAGATCATCGCGCGGGCCGGGGCCTCGGCGTCACCCACCGGCGGCACGAACTGCCGGACGATCTCGTCCAGCAGGTACGGCACGCCCTCGCCGGTCTTGCCGGAGACCTTGATGCAGTCCGCCGGATCGCCGCCGATCAGGTGCGCCAGCTCCTCGGCGTACTTCTCCGGCTGGGCGGCCGGCAGGTCGATCTTGTTGAGCACCGGGATGATGTGCAGGTCGTTCTCGAGCGCCAGGTAGAGGTTGGCGAGCGTCTGCGCCTCGATGCCCTGCGCGGCGTCGACGAGCAGGATCGCGCCCTCGCAGGCAGCCAGCGAACGGGACACCTCGTAGGTGAAGTCCACGTGGCCCGGAGTGTCGATCATGTTGAGCACGGCCGTCTCACCGGCCCGGTCGCCCTCGCGGATCGTCCACGGCATCCGCACGGCCTGGCTCTTGATGGTGATGCCGCGCTCGCGCTCAATGTCCATCCGGTCCAGGTACTGCGCGCGCATCTGCCGTGGGTCGACCACACCGGTGAGCTGCAACATCCGGTCGGCCAGGGTCGACTTCCCGTGGTCGATGTGGGCGATGATGCAGAAGTTCCGGATGCGCGCCGGGTCGGTGGCACCAGGAGCGTTCGCGCCGGGATCGAGCGTCGGTGGCACAGCGGTCCGTTCTGGTCGGCTGACGTGAGCGGGCCGGCGCGCCGCCGGCCCCCTCCATGGTCCCACGTCGCCCCGGGAGCGCCCGGACTCCCCCTTTACTCCACTGCTATTCCACGGGTGGCTCCACGAAGAGGGTGGCCAGTCTCGGCAGCCGACGCCGGGCCTCCTCCTCGTCGTCGAAGTCCCAGAAGTCGTTCAGGTCGGGCACCGGCACCGGGTCACGCTCGGCCGGCAGGTCGGTCGCGGTGGCCTTCCGGTACGCGTCCCACGGCACCGCCAGCATGTCCTCGCACTCGAACTCCTCGCCGCTGAGCGCCGCCGCCCGCACCTGCGGCAACTCGGCGAGCGAGTCCGGGTCGCCGACCGCCTTGGCGAACACCGCCCGGCCCTGGGTCATCAGCCAGCCCCGGAAATACTCGAAGCCGTCGTCCGAGGCGCCGCCGTTGATCAGGTACGCCGCGCCCCAGAGATCCACCCGGTAGGAGGCGGCGAGCACCCGCCGCTGGTGGTGGGCGTACCCGACGATCTCCTCCGGGTCGCGCTCGGCCAGCAGCGCGACCGCCCGGGCGGCGACCGCGTCGGGCTCTCCCCCGGCCCCGGCGCGGGCGTCGTCGATCAGCTGCCAGAACTCGTCGGTCCTCATGGCAGGCAGTCTGGCAGAGCCCTCCGACGCGCCGGTTCGCCGCGCGCCGCCGGTGCGGCGGGGCGGTTCGGCCCGCGTGCGGCAGCATGGTGCGGTGCGTGCGATCTCACTCCCGCCCGTCGCGTACGGGTCGACGGCCGTGCGGCCGGGCTGGGCCGACCTGCCGGCCGGGCTGCGGAACGCGCTGGCCGCCCGGCTCGGCGGCCCACCGGCGGCGGTACGGGTGGCCGCCGGCGGGTTCACCAGCGGATTCGCCGCCGTGCTGACCGGCCCAGACGGTGAGCGCGTGTTCGTCAAGGCGGCGGCGCTGCACGGGCAACGGCACCTGGTCGACTGGTACGCCCACGAGGCGGCGATCCTGGCCCGGCTCCCGGCCGGCCTGCCGGTGCCCCGGCCGCGCTGGGCGCTCACCGAGTCCGGCTGGTACGCGCTGGCGCTCGACGCGATCGACGGGTACACCCCCGCGCTGCCCTGGGCGCCGGCCGAGCTGGACGCCGCTCTCGCCACGTACGCCGAGGTGGCCGCCGCCCTCGCCGACCCGCCTGCGCAGCTGGCCGCGCTCCCGCTCCCCCGGCTCGCGGACCTGGCCCGCGACGACATCCTCTGGTGGGGCGAGGTGGCCGCCGGGCGCGAGCCGCTGCCCGAGCAGGCCGCCGGCGCCCCGCTGGCCGAGCTGGTGGCGCTGGAGTCGCGCCTGCCCGGGTACGCCGACGCGGCCCCCGGGCTGGCCCACGGCGACCTGCGGGTGGACAACCTCCTGATCGACTCCGGCGGGCGCGCCTGGCTGTGCGACTGGCCGTGGCTCTGTCACGGGCCGGCCTGGTTCGACCTGGCCGGGCTGCTGCTCACCGCGTACGCCAGTGGCCTGGACGCGGACGCCGCGTTCGCCGGTCACCCGGCGGTGGCAGGGGCGCCCGCTGATGCGCTGGACGTGACGCTGGCCGCGCTGGCCGGCTACTACCTGACCGGGGCCGCCGCCGAACCGTCGACGGCGTCCCCGCACCTGCGCGCCCACCAGCGCTGGAGCGGCGAGCAGGCGCTCAGCTGGCTGGCCGAGCGGCGAGGCTGGTCCTGACCCCACCCCGCCCCTCCCCCGTGATCCACCCGGTTCGGCGAAGTGGCCGCATCCCACCGAACCGGCCCTCTCCCCCCTTGATCCACACCAGCACGGGGAAGTAGCGGCATCACACCGCCCCTGACCCCGCCACCTCCCCGAACTGGCGCGCCCGTCCACCGGCCCTCGCCCTTGATCCACACCAGCACGGGGAAATGGCCACATCACACCGGCCCTGGCCCCGCCACTTCCCCGAAGTGGCGCGCCGCTCGACCAGCCTGGAAACGCCGATCGGACTGGTGTGATCGCTGGGTGCGACGGCATGCTGGTGACGGTGGCAGGTGGGCCCCGGCCGGAGGCGTTTTGGCTCGTCGGGGACCGACCTGGTAGCCTGGCTTTTCGCGCGGCGATGACGCATGCTCGTCGTGCGCGAAAGCAGACCAACCCGAGCTATCAAGACGAGGCTGTCGCGTGGCGAACATCAAGTCCCAGATCAAGCGCAACCGGCAGAACGAGAAGCGCCGGCTGCGTAACAAGTCGGTCAAGTCGTCGCTGAAGACCGCCATCCGGAAGTTCCACGAGGCTGCCGAGGCGGGCGACGCCGAGAAGGCCACCGTGCTGATGCGTGAGGCCACCCGGAAGCTGGACAAGGCTGCCAGCAAGGGTGTCATCCACGCCAACCAGGCGGCCAACCGGAAGTCGGCGATCGCCAAGCGCGTCGCCTCGTTCTCTGCCTGACCGGCACCGCAGATCCCGACCGGAAGCCCCGGGGCCATCGAGCCCACGGGGCTTCCGGCTGTCCCACTCCGATCACGCCGCAGATCTTGGTACGAAACGGCCCCCTGAGGGGCGGTTCCGTACCAAGATCTCCGCGCGAAGGCGCAGGGCGCGGCGCGGGGGAAGAGGCGCTGCTAGCGCTCGGTCGGGCGGTCGAACGTCGCGCGTTGCGGGTGGTGGTAGCGGACGCCCCGGGAGTCGGCTGGCGTGCCGCCCGGCAACGACCGGACGCTCCGGACCGCGCCGCTCGGCAGCGCGCGGGCGCTCGCGGGCACCCGGGCCCGGCCGACCACCGGCTCCATCTGCCGCCGGAAGCGGTCCCGCTCCTGCTCGGGCACCAGCGCCGCGGTGCGGACGACCATCTCGGCGACCACGTCGTTGAGCTTGACCATCGCGGCCACCGCGACCGGCAGCACCAGCACCGCCCACCAGCTCACCAGTTCGGCGAGCGCGAGCAGCACGGCGAGCGCCATCGCGCCCTCGAAGAACAGGAAGCAGAGCACCCCGCCCGGGTTGACGAAGCGCAGGCCCAGCACCCGGGCGTAGAGCGGGCGGTACCGTTCCTCGTCCGTGGCCACAGTCGACCACGATCGGGTCACCGGGCGCCGCCCTGCCGGGCCGCGGCCACCGAGAACACGGCTCGCTCCAGCGCGTACGCCCGGTCGTCGGCGCCGCCCTTGACCGCCGCGTTGCACTCGGCGGCCACCCGCATCGCCTCGACCAGGCCCTCCGGCGTCCAGCCCCGGGCCCGCACCTGAGCCTTCTCGATCTTCCAGGCCGGCATGCCCAGCGTCTTGGCCAGCTGGAACGGGCTTCCCCGCCCGGCGGCGGCGACCCGGGCCACGGTTCGTACGCCGTCGGCCAGCGCGTCGGCGATCGGCACCGGATCGACGCCGACGTGCAGCGCCCAGCGCAGCGCCTCCAGCGCGCCGGGCACGTCGCCGACCATCGTCGCGTCGGCCACCGTGAAGCCGGTCACCTCGGCCCGCCCCCGGTAGTAGCGGGCCACCGTGTCCGCGCTGATCCGCCCGTCCGTGTCGGCGAGCAGCTGCGAGCAGGCGGCGGCCAGCTCACGCATGTCGTTGCCGACTGCCGCGACCAGGGCGTCGGCCGCGTCCGGCGTGCACTTGCCCCCGTTGCGACGGATCTCGTCCCGCACGAAGGCGGCCCGTTCCCGGTCGCCCTTGAGCTTCATCGCCGGCACCACAGTGGCACCGGCCGCCCGAAGCCCGTCGGCGAACGCCTTGCCCTTGGCCCCGCCCAGGTGCAGCACGACGAGCTGCACGTCCGGGTCGGGGTTCTTCGCGTACGCCAGTAGCGCGGTGGACAGGTCCTTGCGGGCGTCCTGACCGGAGCGGAGCACCAGCACCCGGCGGCCGCCGAACAGCGACGGGCTGAGCATCTCGGCGATCTCGCCGACGGTGAGCGTGCCGGCCTGGTATTCCCGCACGTCCACGTCGGGGTCCACCTCGCGGGCCCGGGCGACGGCTTCGGTCACCGCTCGCGTGGCGAGCAGCTCCTCGTCGCCGAGGACGAGCACAATAGGAGGCAGGTCGGCGGGGGTCACGTCGCCCATACTCGCACGCCCTCCGACCCGATCGGACCTGGTCATCGAGGACTGTGACGGCACAGCCCGCACTCAGCGCAAATCCAGACATTTGCCTTGATCCACCATCTATCGCAACAAGATTCGCCACCTCACCGCTGTCGTACCGGATCGGGGCCGCGCGTCACCACGGCGAGGCCGGCGCCGACGCGCACGGCGGCCAGGTCACCGCCGGTGTCGGTACGCAGCACCCGCGCGCCGCCCCGGGCCAGCCGGTCCAGCAGCCCGGCGTTGGGATGCCCGTAGTCGTTGTCGACGCCCACGCACACCAGCGCCACCGCCGGGCGCACCGCGGCGAGGAACTGCGGATCCTGGTACGCCGAGCCGTGGTGGGCCACCTTCAGCACGTCGGCCCGGATCGCGGCGGCCGGCATCGTCTCCAGCATCGCCCGCTGCTCCTCCGTCTCGGCGTCACCGGCGAGCAGGACCCGTACCCCGGCCACGGTGGCGGTCAGGACGAGTGAGTTGTTGTTCGGGTCGGACCGGCTGCCCCGCAGCGGGTACGGCGGCCCGACCGCGACCAGGTCCACCGCTCCGGCCCGCCACCGCCAGCCCGCCTGCGCGGCGGCGAGCGGCGCACCGGCCCGGCGGGCCGCCTCGCGTACCTGGGCGGCGCCGTAGGGCGGCTCGGACCAGGACGGACCCACCACCGCGCCCACCCGCCGGCCCCGGAACACCCCGGCCACGCCGCCGACGTGGTCGACGTGGAAGTGACTGACCACCAGCAGCGACACCTCACGTACGCGCAGGCGGCGCAGGCAGGCGTCCACGCCGGACGGGTCCGGTCCGGCGTCGACCACCACGGCCCGGCCGGCCGCCACCGGCAGCACCACGGCGTCCCCCTGCCCCACCGCGCACGCCACCACCACCCAGCCGCGCGGCGGCCAGCCGGAGGCAAGCAACCGGACCGGCGCCGCGCCGAGCACCACCGCCATCACCACGACCGCGACCAGCCGCCGCGCCCGGCGTCGGCGGAAGGCGAGCAGCAGCGCCACGCTCACCCCCGCCAGCAGCAGGGCCCCGGCCACCCCGCCCACCCAGGGCAGGTTCCCGGCCGGCAGGTCCGCCCCGTGCGCGGCCACCGCCACCAGCCAGCGCGCCGGCCAACTCGCCAGCCAGGCCAGGAACTCCGCGCCGCCCGGCCACACCGGCGACAGCACCGCCGCCAGCACACCGAGCACAGTGGCGGGCGCGACGGCCGGCACCGCCAACAGGTTCGCCGGCACCGCCACCAGGCTCACCGTCGCGGACAGTCCGGCGATCACCGGGCCGCAGGCGAGCTGCGCGGCGGCCGGCACGGCGAGCGCCTCGGCCAGCCCGGGCGGTACGCCCCGGCGGCGCAGCGCGTCCCGCCATCCCGGCGCGAGCAGCAGCAGTCCCCCGGTGGCGCAGACCGACAACGCGAACCCCGGGTCGCCCGCGAGGTCCGGGTCGTACAGGATCAGCCCGGTGACCGCCGCGGCGAGCGCGGGCAGCGCCGACCGGGACCGCCCGGCGGCCAGCGCGGCGAGCCCGATCGCACCCATCGCGGCGGCGCGCACCACGCTCGGCGAGGGCCGTACCAGGATGACGAACCCGACCAGGGCGAGCACACACAGCGTGGCGGCGGTACGCGGACCGGCGCGCGCCCAGCGGGCCAGCAGCAGCACCGCGCCGACCACTATCGCCACGTTGGAGCCGGACACCGCGTTGAGGTGCGTCATCCCGGTGGCCCGGAAGTCCTCCTCCACCTCGGGCAGCAGCCGGCTGGTGTCCCCCACCACGAGGCCGGGCAGCAGCCCGCCCGGCGCGTCCGGCAGCGGCGCACAGGCGCGCTGGAGCCCTGATCGCAGCACCCCGGCCGCCCGTTGCGGCCAGGACGCGCTGCCGCGCAGCGTGGGCGGATCGGCGGCGGAGAGCACGGCGGCGGTCAGGTCACCGCCGCGCGGGGCGGACAGCCGCCCCTGGGTGGTGACCCGCTGACCCGGCAGCAGCGGCCGCCAGGCCGGGTCGGTGGCCAGCACCAGGGCGCGTACCGGGCCGGTGACCCGCGCGCCGTCGCCTCCGGTGAGGCGGACCAGGTCGACGCGGACCAGGAGCATCGGTGGCCGGCCGGGGGCACCGCGTACCGGGCGGGGATCGTCGCGCAGCACCAGGTCGGCGGTGACCACTGCGCCTTCGGTGACCAGAGCGCGTACCGCCGTGGCGTCGCGGATCGCGAGCCGGGCGCCGGTGGCGGCGGCCCCGCAGACCACGCCGAGCAGCACGGCGACCACGATCCAGCCGTAGCGGCGGGTCGGTTCCCCCGGTCGGCCGAGCACGCCGCAGCAGCGCAGGGCCGCCAGGGGGGCGAGCGCGGCGGCGACGGCGGCCGTCCACACGGTCGCGCGGACGGTGAGGTGCAGCCCGGCCAGCGCGGCGAGCCACGCGGCCACCGCCAACCCGGCCAGCCGCAGGTCGGGCACGTCGCGGACAGGCGCAGGGTCACCGTCGAGGACGGGCGAGGCAGCGGCACGCCGGCCGGTCACACCGTCACCAGTTCCTTGAGCTGCTCGTACCGGGCGTCGCCGATGCCGTCGACCTGCCGCAGGTCGGACACGGACCGGAAGCCGCCGTGCTGGTCGCGGTGGTCGAGGATCCGCTGGGCGAGCACCGGGCCGACGCCGGGCAGCGCGTCGAGCTGGGCAAGCGTCGCGGTGTTCAGGTTGACCGGTCCGGCCGGCGCCGCAGGTCCGCCCGGCGCACCGCCTGCGCCCGCCGCGGCGGGCCCGCCCGGTCCCGGTGGGGCGGTCACACCGACCAGGATCAGTTCACCGTCGGTGACCTTGCGGGCGGGGTTGAGCAGCGCGACGTCGACGCCGGGCAGCGCGCCGCCTGCTGCCTCGACGGCGTCGGCCAGCCGGGCGCCGGCCGGCAGCCGGACCAGGCCGGGGCGGCGGACCTTCCCGGCCACCGCGACGACCACCTGACCCGGTGCGCCGGCTGACGCGGGCACCCCGGTGACCGCCTCGGTCGCCGCGCCCACAGGCGCCTCGGAGGATGCCGTCACCGGCGGCACGGGTTCGGTGCTCGGACGCGAACGCCAGGCCCAGACGGCGGCCACCACGACCACCACTGCCGCCACCGCCGCGAGCGCCCGCACACCCCGGCGGCCGGGATCGAACGCACCGGGTCCGGGCAGCCGGGACGCCAGGCCGCGCGCGGCCACCGGAGCATCGTGGGACGGGCCGTCGTCGGCGTCCGGCTCGGCGGACCAGGGGTTCGCCCCGGACGAGGGTTCCCGCCCGCCGTCGCGCTCCGGGAAGCCGGGACGCAGCCCGAGACCCGGCTCGGCCTCGCCGGGCCCAGGCCCGAACAGCCGGGCGAGCCGCCGCCGTACCGTCGTCTCCTCGTCGTCTGGCACGGCTCGGGACGCTACGGAGACAGCTCGTCCCGCATCGGCCGATGAACGCTCACCTGTGGACAACCAAGGGACTGTGGACACACACCCGATCAAGCCCTGGCCGTGCTAGGTGGCCGAAAACTACGGTCAGCGCGCCTCCGGGTCCAGGCCGAGCGCGGCCCGTCCCCCGTCGACCGGCACGACCGCGCCGTTGACGAACGAGGCGCGGTCGGAGAGCAGGAACGCGACCACCTCGGCCACCTCGTCGGTACGCCCGATCCGGCCGAGCGGGTGCAGCCGGGCCATCTCCGCGTCGACGTGCGCGACCTCGGCCGGGTCGAGTCCGGCCAGGTAGGCGGCGTGCCGTTCGGTGTGGACGGAGCCGAGCGCCACCGCGTTGGCGCGGATCCCGTGGCGGCCGTAGTCGACGGCGAGCGCCCGGGTCAGCCCTTCCAGCGCGGCCTTGGCGGTGGCGTACGGCAGCGCGCCCGGCACCGCCCGGCGGGCCTGGTGGGACGAGACGTTGACGATCGCGCCGCCGGTCCGGGCGGCCAGGAACCGGCGTACGGCGGTGCCGGCCCCGGCCACGGCGGGCCGCAGGTTGAGCGTGATCAGGTCGACCACCTCGCTCGCGGGCGCGCGGTGCAGGTCGGCGTCGCGGAAGACAGCGGCGTTGTTGACCCAGCCGGCCAGCGGCGCGTACGCCTCGGCGCGGTCGGCGGCCCGGCCGGTGACCGCCTCGTCGCCGGCGTCCCCGGTCACGGCGTGCAGCCGGTCGGCGAGCGGATGCCGGGCCAGCCAGTCCAGTGCGCTCGTGTCCCGTTCGACCACGACCACGATGCCGCCGTCGGTGGCCAGCCGTTCGACGATGGCGCGTCCGACGCCGCGCCCGCCGCCGGTGACGACATACGACCGGAGGTTCATCCGGCCACCCTAGGGTGTACGACGGTGGACCACCACGCACGCCAGCCCCGGCCCGGCGTGGGCGGCGACCACCGCTCCGGCCTCGGTGACGTACGTGTCGTGCAGCCGGTCGCCCAGCCGCTCGGTCAGCGCCGTCAGCAACTGCTCGGCCCGCTGCGGCGCGGCGAGGTGGTGCACCGCGACGTCGACCTGGGCGTCGTCTGCCGCCTCGACGGCGAGGTCGACCAGCCGCGCGACTCCCCGGCTGGCGGTACGGACCTTGTCCTTCACCACGATCGCGCCATCAGGCATGTGCATGATCGGCTTTACCGAGAGCGCGGTGCCGAGCAGCGCCTCGGCCGCGTTGATCCGGCCGCCCCGGCGCAGGAACTCCAGCGTGTCGACGTAGAAGTAGATGGTGGTGCGGGCGACCGCGTCCAGCGCCGCGTCGCGTACCCCGGTCAGGTCGGCGCCCGCCGCGGCGGCCGCGGCGGCGGCGAGCGCCGGGAAGCCGAGGCCCATGCCTGTGGATCGGCTGTCGACGACGGTGACGCGGTCGTCGCCGATCTCGGCGGCGGCGAGCCGGGCGGCCTCGACGGTGCCGGACAGCTCGGCGGACAGGTGCACCGACACCACGCCGTCGGCGCCCTCGGCGAGCAGCGTGCGGTAGACCTGCGCGAACTGTTCGGGCGCGGGCCGGGACGTGCTCACCGAGACCCGCCGGCCGCTCAGCGCGCGGGTGGCGTCGGCCGGGGAGGTCTCGACGCCCTCCAGCCCTTCCGCGCCGTTGAGGACGACTGTGAGCGGGACGACGGTGAGCCCGCGTGCGCGGGCCAGGTCGGAGGGCAGGTAGGCGGTGGAGTCGGTGACGACCGCGACGGGCATGACCGGCACGCTAGCCGATGGCGCTGTGACGCGCCGGGGCCGGAGGTGTCAGACCGCGTCGGTGAGCGCCGCCCGGGTGACCAGACCGACGTTGTGTGCCCGCAGGTGCCAGCCCCGGACGCCGTTGTGGCGCAGTTCGGTCCAGTGGCAGTTCGCCAGCGAGCCGAGGCTGCGCAGCACCGTGTGGTCCCAGCCGAGCAGATGCCCGACGCCCTGCCGGGCGCCGCCGCCGTGGGTGGTCACCACGACCGTGCCGCCGACGGCGAGGTCGGCCGCGTCCTGGAACCCGGCGCCGAGCCGGGCACCCAGGTCACCCAGGGGTTCGAGGCCGGCGCCCGGGTCCGGGTCGCCGGCCCGCCAGCGGGCGTACTCGTCGGGGAACCGCTCGGCCACCTCGGTCAGGGTGAGGCCCTGCCACTGGCCGAAGTGCCGTTCCCGCAGCCGCACGTCGGTGCGGACCGGCAGCCCGGTCAGCGCCGCGAGCGCGGCGGCGGTGTCGGCGGCCCGGCGCAGGTCGCTGGCGACGATCGCGTCGGGGCGCAGCGCGGCGAGTACCGGGGCGGCGGCGTGGGCCTGCTCGCGGCCGAGGTCGTTGAGGGGCACGTCGGTCTGGCCCTGGACGCGGCTCGCGGCGTTCCAGTCGGTGTTGCCGTGCCGCCAGATGATCAGTCGGGTCATTCGGCGGTGGCGCTGCCGGCGGCCGAGTCGGCCAGGTCGCGATCGGTGAACGGGATCTGCGGGCAGTCCTTCCAGAGCCGGTCGAGCGCGTAGAACTCGCGCTCCTCGGTGTGCTGGACGTGGACCACGATGTCGACGTAGTCGAGCAGCACCCAGCGGCCGCCGCGCTCGCCTTCGCGGCGCACCGGCTTGGCCTTCTCCGGCAGCTCCAGCAGGCGCTCCTCGATGGCGTCGACGATGGCGAGCACCTGACGCTCGTTCGGAGCGGCGGCCAGCAGGAACGCGTCGGTGATCGCGAGCTGGTCGCCCACGTCGATGATGACGATGTCCTGTGCCTTCTTGTCGGCCGCGGCCTGGGCGGCGGCCATCGCCAGCTCGTGCGCGCGCTCGGAAACTGTCACCGTTCTCCTTCGATCAACCGTGCGACCCTCCAAGCCTCTCACACCCGGCGGTGCGGCGACTTGTCAGTTCTGGTCGATTTCAGGCATAAACGCGGACATAAAGCGCGGAATCACCGCTGATAGAGACGCCGTTTCGCGATGTACTGCACCACACCGTCGGGCACCAGGTACCACACCGGTTCGCCCCGGGCGACCCGCGCACGGCAGTCGGTCGAGGAGATCGCCATCGCGGGCACCTGCACGAGGCTCACCGAGTCGGCCGGCAGGTGCTTGTCGGTCAGTTCGAAGCCGGGCCGGGTCACGCCGATGAAGTGGGCCAGTTCGAGCGCCTCGTCCAGATCCTTCCAGGAGAGGATGCGCTCCAGCGCGTCCGCGCCGGTGATGAAGAACAGCTGCGCCTTCGCGCCGTACTCGGCGTGCAGGTCGCGCAGCGTGTCGACGGTGTAGGTGGGGCCGCCGCGGTCGATGTCGACCCGGCTCACCTGGAAGCGCGGGTTGGAGGCGGTGGCGATCACCGTCATCAGATAACGGTCCTCGGCCGGGGTGACCGCTTCCTCCGCCTTCTGCCACGGCTGTCCGGTGGGCACGAAGACCACCTCGTCCAGACCGAACCGGTCGGCCACCTCGCTCGCCGCCACCAGGTGCCCGTGGTGGATCGGGTCGAACGTGCCGCCCATGATGCCGACCCGCCGGATGTCTTCCTCCACCCAGCGATCGTAGGCCGCCCGCCCGACGGCCCCGGGCGGGGTCCGCCGTCGAGCGCGCCGGGCGGTCCCCCACCCGGCGCGCTCCCAGCTCAGGCCGACGCGGCGGCCACCGCCGTCCGGGCCACGAGCGCCCGGCGCATGTCGTCGTCCAGGTCGGTCACCCACCGCCGCAGGCCCGGCGTCAGGTCGTCGCGGGCCAGCAGCGCCGCGGCCATCTCCCGGGTGGGCTGCGCCACGGCGTAGCGGGGGTAGGCGGCCACCGTGACCGCGTCGGCCACCCACGCGGTACGCAGACGCGCCGCCGCCGGCATGTCGGTGAAGTAGCGCTGCACGTACCCGGCGGTCAGCTCGGCCTGCTCGGGCTGCCAGAAGCCCTCGGCGGTCGCCTCGACCAGGCGGTTGGACAGCTCGGTGCTGCGGGTGACGATCTCCCAGGCGGCCCGCTTCGCGTCGGCGTCGGGCAGCGCGGCCCGGCACGCGGCGGCCTGCTCGGCGCCGGTGGCGCTGCGGTCGGCGTCGGCCTCGGCGTCGATCTGCGGCGTACCGGCCGCGCCGAGCACCACCAGCCGGCGCAGCACCGCCCAGCGCAGGTCGGTGTCCACGGCCAGCCCCGACGGCACGTGCTTACCGGCCAGCCAGCCGGCGAGCATCGCGGTGTCGGTGGTGGCGGCGATCAGGCCCCGCGCCGCCGCCAGTTGCAGGGAACCGCCCGCGGGGGCCGAGTCGAGCAACGCCGCGCAGGCGGTCGCCACCCGCAGCAACGCCGCGTCCCGGCCGAGCGGGTCGAGGTAGCGGTCGATCAGCCGGCGACTGAGCAGCAGCACGTCCTCGACGATCGTCACCTCGGTCTCGGCGGGCAGCGCCGCCGCGATCAGCGCGGCCAGCGCGCCGGCCGGCCGTTCCCCGTCGGTGACCGCGTCCAGCGCCTCGCCCCAGAGCAGCGCCCGGGCCAGCGGATCGTCGAGCCCCGGCAGCAGCAGCGGCACCGCGTCCGCCGAGGCCGGGTCGAGGCGGATCTTGGCGAACGTCAGGTCACCGGCGTTCGGCAGCACGAGCCCGGTGGCGGGCCGTCCGACCAGCTCGGGCAGCGGCGTCCGGCCGCCGTCGGCGTCGGGGTCGAGGTCGACGTCGAACCGGTACGCCGGGCCGTCGGCGGTGTGGTGGGCCACGCCGATACGGTGCGGCCGCAGCACCGGGTGGCTCGCCGGGGCGGTCTGCACGATCGCCACGTCGGTCCACCGCCCGTCGGCGTCCACGGCGGTGTCGACCCGCAGCGTGTTCACCTGCGCGCGGCGCAGCCAGCGTTCCGCCCAGCCGGCCAGGTCGCGGCCGCTCGCCGTACCCAGGGCGGCCAGCAGGTCGGCGAGTGTCGCGTTGCCGAAGCGGTGCGCGGCGAAGTGCGCGTTCAGCCCGGCCAGGAACGCCTCGTCACCGAGCCAGGCGACGAGCTGGCGCAGCACGCTGGCGCCCTTGGCGTACGAGATGCCGTCGAAGTTCAGCAGCGCCCGGGCGGCGTCTGCCACCTCCTCCGGCGCCACCGGATGGGTGGAGGGGCGCTGGTCGGCGGTGTAGCCCCACGCCTTGCGACGGCTGGCGAACGTGGTCCACGCCCGGTCGAACCGGGTCGCCTCGGCGGTGACCCGGGTGCCCAGGTATTCGGCGAAGGACTCGTTGAGCCACAGGTCGTCCCACCAGCTCATGGTGACCAGGTCGCCGAACCACATGTGTGCCATCTCGTGGGCGATCGTGGTGGCGCGCAGCTCCCGCTGGGTGTCGGTCACCGCCGAGCGGAAGACGTAGTCGTCGCGGATCGTGACCAGGCCCGGGTTCTCCATCGCGCCGGCGTTGAACTCGGGCACGAACGCCTGGTCGTACTTGCCGAACGGATAGCGCTCGGCGAACAGCTCGTGGAAGCGGTCGAAGCACTGCCGGGTGACTGTGAGGATCTCGTCGGCGTCGGCGTCCAGGTGGGCGGCGAGCGAACGCCGGCAGTAGAGGCCGAGCGGGATGCCGTCGTGCTCGGCGCGCAGCACGTGCCAGGGCCCGGCGATCAGCGAGACGAAGTAGGTGGCCAGCGGCTCGGTGGTGGCGAACTCCCAGCGCCCCGGTGCGGGCCGGTCGGCGAGCGGCCCGTTGGCGGCCACCGTCCACTCCGGTGGCGCGGTGACGGTCAGCGTCACCGGCGCCTTCAGGTCGGGCTGGTCGAACGCGGCGAAGAGGCGCGGCCCCTCGTCCAGGAAGGACAGCGCATACAGGTAGGTCTCGCCGTCGGCCGGGTCGACGAACCGGTGCAGCCCTTCGCCGGTGTTGGAGTAGGCCATCTCGGCCTCGACGGTGAGCGTGTTGTCGGCGGCCAGGCCGGTCAGCGGCAGCCGGCCGTCCGCCAGCAGGGCCGGGTCGAGGTCGCTGTCGTTGAGGCGGGCGGCGAGGAGTCGGCGCGGTTTGACGTCGACGAAGGTCTCGGCGCCGGGGGTGGCCCGGAACCGGATGGTGACGGCGGAGCGGAACCGCTCGGCGTCGCCGGTCAGGTCGAGGTCCACATCGTAGGACTCGACGGTGATCGACGCGCGGCGCGCGGTCGCCTCTGCACGGGTGAGGCTCGGCATCCGCTTATCCTGCCCGATGTGGTCCGCTCGGGCCGCCTCGTTACGCATGGCGATGGAGGAGCAGCGATGGGTCAGCACCCCAAGGGCGATTTCGACCTCTCCCGGGCGGTTTGGCAGCGGGCAGAGGGCGACACCTCCGAGGGAGCGGTCGAGGTGGCATTCGTCGACGACCTGATCGGTATGCGCAACTCCGCCGAGCCGGACGGGCCCGTGCTGGTCTTCACCCAGGCCGAGTGGGACGCGTTCGTCGCCGGCGCCCAGGACGGCGAGTTCGACCTGGACTGAGCGCACCTCAGTCACCGTCGCCCCAGCCGAGGCCGCCCGGACCGGGCGCGTGGTGGAAGCCCGGGTGCCCGGCCACGTCGGCGCAGCGCTCGCCGTCGGGCCCGACCGCGTCGCAGAACAGCCGCTCGGCCCGGTGCCAGGCGTCCGCCGGGGACAGGGCCGCCGCGCCGAGCGCCAGCTCCGGGCGGAGCAGGCCGAGCGCTTCGGCGTACGCCACCGCCTGCTCCCGCGCGACGGCGGGATCGGTGGCGGCGAAGTCCAGGTGCACGGTGAAGTACCGCGGTGGGCGGGCCCCGGCGCGCCGGGGCCCGCCGATCAGCGGACCGTCGCGGCCGTCCCCGCGCAGCCCGGCCCACGCCTCGCGGTGCCGCCGCGCCGCGCTGTCGTCACGCATCAGTGCCCTCCCCCGTCGCCGGTGACCCTCGCCGGACACCACGCCGGCGGGCGCCGGACCGGTAGCCGCCGGTCCGCGTGCCTCGAGGGAACCAGCTTTTCCGCCGCCGGGGAGGGGCCAGCGTCCGCCCGACCGGCTGGCCCCTCCCGCGTGCGGCCCGAGCTGCTGAGATGAAGGGTTCGGCGGCGTCGCCCGGGGTAGGTAGGCAGCGCCGCCGAACCGCGTCAGGAGCAGCCGACATGAGCACCATGCCGAGCGACCGGAGCCCGGACAGCACGCTCGCCTTCATCCGGGAGGGCTACCGCTTCGTCGGCTCCCGCTGCGACCGCCTCGGCACCGACGTGTTCCAGACCCGGCTGCTGCTGGAGCCGACGATCTGCCTGCGCGGCCGGGAGGCCGCCGAGCTGTTCTACGACGAGGAGCGGTTCGTGCGGCGGGGCGCCATGCCGATGCGCGGGCAGCGCACGCTCACCGGTGTCGGCGGCGTGCAGGGCCTGGACGGGCAGGCGCACCGGGTCCGCAAGGCGATGTTCATGTCGATCATGACGTCGGCCGCGATCCGCCGCCTCGGGGAGATCTTCGACGAACAGTGGCAGGCCCGGATCCCGGTCTGGGCCCGCAACGGCCCGGTGGTGCTCTACGACGAGGTGGGCGAGATCCTGACCCGTACGGTCTGGGCCTGGGCCGGGGTGCCACTGGCCGAGGCCGATGTGCCGCGCCGCACCGCCGAGATGCACGCGATGATCGAGGCGCCGGCCGCGCTGGGCCCCCGGCACTGGCGCGGCCGGCTCGGCCGCTACCGCGCGCAACGATGGGCCGGCGACCTGATCGAACGGGTACGCGCGGGCGCGGTGCCCGCCCCGGAGGGCAGCGCGCTGGCGGTCGTGGCCGGGCACCGGGACGAGCGGGGACTGCCGCTGCCCCGCCGGATCGCCGCCGTGGAACTGCTCAACGTACTGCGCCCCACCGTCGCGGTGGACCGGTACGTGGTCTTCGCCGCGCTGGCCCTGCACGACCACCCGCACTGGCGGGACCGGCTACCCGGCGACGACGCCGCGACCGAGCGGTTCGTGCAGGAGGTACGCCGCTACTACCCGTTCTTCCCGGTCGCCGCGGCCCGGGTGCGCCGCTCGTTCCAGTGGCGGGGGTACACGTTCCCGCAGGGCCGGCGGGTGCTGCTCGACCTGTACGGCACCAACCACCACCCCGGCACCTGGCCGGAGCCGGAGCAGTTCCGCCCCGAGCGCTTCACCGGCTGGCGCGACGACCCGTTCGGCCTGATCCCGCAGGGCGGCGGCGACCACTTCACCGGCCACCGCTGCGCCGGTGAGTGGATCACCATCGAGCTGATGAAGCGGGCCGTGACGAACCTGACCGGCGCGATGGACTACCGCGTACCGCCGCAGGACCTGGCGCTCGACCTGGGCGCCATGCCGGCGTTGCCGCCCAGCGGGCTGGTGCTCGACGGCGTACGCCCGGTCGACGGGGCACATCGGGCCGACGGGGTGCGCCCGCTGCGCTGAAGCGGACGCCCCCGGTCGCGGTCAGGCGGCCTGCGGGTGCAGCACCGTACGCAGGCAGCCGTCCTCCTTCTTCTCGAATATCTCGTAACCCCGGGCGCCCTGCTCCAGCGACATCGGGTGGGTGGCCAGGTAGCCGGGGTCGATCTCGCCGGCCGCGACCCGGTCCAGCAGCATCGGGATGTAGCGCTGGGCGTGCATCTGCCCCATCCGCAGCACCAGGGCCTTGTTCATGGCCGCGCCGAGCGGGAACTTGTCCACCAGGCCGCCGTACACGCCGACGATGCTCACCGTGCCGCCCTTGCGAGCCGCCATGATCGCCTGCCGGACCGAGGTGGGGCGGTCGGTCTGCGCGCGTACCGTCTGCTTTGCCTTGTCGTACGCGTACGCCGGGCCGACGTCGTGCGACTCCATGCCGACGGCCTCGATGCAGGCGTCCGGGCCGCGCCCGGCGGTCATCTCCCGCAGCGCCTCCAGCACGTCGGTCTCGGCGTAGTTGATCGTCTCGACGCCGAGGCGCTGCGACGCGGTGGCGAGCCGTTCCGGCAGCCGGTCGATGACCACCACCCGCTCGGCGCCGAGGATCTGCGCGGACCGGGCCGCCATCTGGCCGACGCCGCCGGCGCCCCAGACGGCCACCACCTCGCCGCCCTTGAGGTTGCAGAAGTCGGCGGCCATCCAGCCGGTCGGCATGGCGTCGGAGGCGAACACGACCGAGTCGTCCGGCACCCCGTCCGGCACGGTGAACGCGCCGACGTCGCCGAACGGCACCCGGATGTACTCGGCGTGGCTGCCGGAGTAGCCGCCGGCCGCGTGCGAGTAGCCGAGGATGCCGGCCGGCGAGTGGCCCCACAGCTTCTCGGTGAAGACCGGCTGCGGGTTGGAGTTGTCGCAGAGCGAGAACTGCTCGG
This sequence comes from Micromonospora sp. II, assembly GCF_001709195.1. Lineage (NCBI taxonomy): Bacteria > Bacillati > Actinomycetota > Actinomycetes > Micromonosporales > Micromonosporaceae > Micromonospora > Micromonospora sp. II. The sequence continues at coordinate 60,979 of NZ_LYXF01000016.1, forward strand.
TGCGGCAGTACCAGCACGAGCCGCAGGCCACCACCGAGCCGACCACCACCCGGTCACCGACGGAGATGCGCCGCACGTCGGGGCCGGTCTCGACCACCTCACCCATGAACTCGTGGCCGAGGATGTCCCCCTCGCGCATCGCCGGCAGGTAGCCGTTGATCAGATGCAGGTCGGAGCCGCAGACGCTGCTCGCGCGCACCTTGACGATGATGTCGCCGCCGGACCTGATGGTCGGCTCCGGCACGTCCCGTACGGCCAGCTTCCCTACGCCCTCCCAGCACAACGCCCTCACGGCCGTCCTCCCACCATCAGCTTCTCGCGTACCTTGTCCGTCGCCCGCTCCTGACGCGGGCTGCGCCCGGACGGGTCGTGCCGGGTGTCCAGCACGTGCCCGGTCTCGATCAGCGACTTGATCCGGCGCAGCGCGGTGCGCAGCCCCAGGTCCGGGTCGGTGCCACCGACCAGCCCGACCGCGCGCCGGATCGGCCCGGAGCGCCAGCGCAGCTCGGCCCGGATCTCGGTGCCCCGATCCTGCGGCGCGGTCACCAGCTCGACCCGGCCGCGCTGGGCCACCGGCCCGTCGGTGACCCGCCAGCTCAACCGGCCGGGGCCGTCGACGGTGATCTCGGCCCGCCACTCGGTGCCGCCGCCGGCCGGGTCGGCCGCCACGCAGCGCCACCGGTTCGCGTCGAGCTGCTCCAGCGTGGCCCACTCGGCCAGCCCTCGATCGAGCCGTTCCCGGTCGGTCCAGAACCCGATCACCGCGTCGACCGGCCGGTCCACGGTGATGCCGCGGCGCACCACGTACCAGCCGTCCTCGCGGTCGGGCTGGTGCCGGTGCCGTCGCCGGGCGACCGTCCGGGTGACTCCGAGCGCGGTCACCGCGGCGGCGCCGGCCAGCGCCCATCTCGTCGCGTTGCTGGGCATCACGTCTCCTCCCGACTCGGACCGTCCCGTATCCGGGTGCGCTACCCGACACAGCCCGCCCGAAACGGTTTCAGCAGCCGCATTCCGGGCAAGTCGCGTCACCCGGCACGAGGGGAGACGACATGACCCGACCGACCGCCGCGCAGCCGCGCGACGAGGGCGCCGCGTCCGCGCCGGTCCGGCTGCCGATGGCGTACGTCCTGCCGCTGCGCGCCCACGACGACGGCGGCCTGGACGAGCTGACCGGGTACCTGCGGGAGCTGAGCCGCTGGGTCGACGTGGTGGTGGTCGACGCCTCGCCGCCGCAGCTGTTCGCCCGGCACGCCGCCGCCTGGGACGGGCTGGTGCGGCACGTGCCGCCGGACCCGGCGCTGCGCGGACGCAACGGCAAGGTGCTCGGCGTGCTCACCGGCGTCGCGCTGGCCCGGCACGAGCACGTGGTGATCGCCGACGACGACATCCGGCACGACCTGCCGGCCCTGCGCGCCGTGCACCAGCTGCTGGACGGGGTCGACCTGGTCCGCCCGCAGAACCACTTCGACCCGCTGCCGTGGCACGCCTGGTGGGACACCGGCCGGACGCTGCTCGCCCGCGCGTTCGGCGGGGACTGGCCCGGCACGCTCGGGGTGCGGCGGGGCACGTTCCTGGCGATGGGCGGCTACGACCCGGACGTGCTCTTCGAGAACCTGGAGCTGGTCCGGACCGTGCGCGCGTACGGCGGCAGCACCGCCACCCCGGCGTGGCTGTACGTGCGGCGGCTCCCGCCCTCCGCGGCGCACTTCCTCGGGCAGCGCGTCCGCCAGGCGTACGACGAGACGGCCCGGCCGGCGTGGCTGCTCGCCGCGCTGGCGGTGCTGCCCGCGACGGCGGCCGCGCTCGCCACCCGCCGGCCCGGGCTGCTGCTGCGGGCCGGGCTGGCGACTGTCGCGGTGGCGGAGCTGGGCCGGCGACGGGCCGGCGGCGCGGCGGTGTTCCCGGCGCACACCAGCCTGGCCGCGCCGCTCTGGGCGCTGGAACGCGGGCTGTGCGCGTGGCTCGCGGTGGGCCGGCGGCTGCGCGGCGGGGTGCCCTACGCGGGCGCCCGGCTGCGGGTGGCGGCCAACTCCACACGTGCGCTGCGGCGACGGACGACCCGGCACCGCCCGGACGAGCTGGTGCTCTGGGTGCAGACCGGGTCGATGCCAGCTGAGGTGAAAGGAAGGGCCCCTTCTTATCGCGAGGCGATAAGAAGGGGCCCTTCCTAACCGAGAGCGCGGGCCTTCAGGAGGACCGCGCCTGCTCGGCGCTGTGCCGCACGTCCTGCGCGGCGGCGCGGCCGTCGTCCTTGACCGCGTACGCGGCGTCCTGCGCGGTGGCCTTCACCGACTCGGCGGCGTGCTGCGCGGGCTCGCGCAGCTCCTCCTTCAGCTCACCGGCGACCTCGCCCAGCTTCTCCTTGACCACGCCGCCGTGCTCGGCGGCCTTCTCCTTGACCTGCGCGGCGACCTGCTGCTCGCGGCGGGTGGCGGGGATCAGCGAGGAGACCAGCATGCCGACGCCGAAGGCGATCACGCCGGCGGCGATCGGGTTGCCCTCGGACTTGCGCCGCACCACCTGCGGCGCCCGGTGGGCGGCGTCGCCCACCCTGGCGGCGGCCGAGTGCGCCTTGTCGCCCACCGTGGAGGCCATCGAGGAGGCGTGGTCGCCCACCGAGTGGGCGGCGTGGCCGGTGCCGTGGCCGAGGTCCGATGCGGTTCCCATCACCTTGTCCTTCACGTTCGTCAGCGCGCTACGTACGCGCTGCTTGCGGTCGTCGACGATGCGGCCCGGGCTGACCTTGTACGCCAGGGCGTCCACGTCCGAGCTGAGGTTGTTGCGGGTGGCTTCGATCTCGCGGCGGATCTGCTCTGGATCGGTGCTCATCGGATGACTCCCTCCGGGTGCGGCTTGAGCGCGTCGGGGATGCGCTGCACGCTGTCGTTCGTCTGCTTCAGGCCGCGGATCCGCTCGGCGTTCTTCTTGCCCATCGAGTACAGGACCGCCGCGACAGCGGCCCAGACGACGGCCACGATCAGCGCGGCCAGCCCGGAGTCCATGACGTTGTCGAGGAACTGCCAGATCGCGATCGAGACGAAGAGCGCCACCATGTAGCCGCCGAAACCGGCGCCGCCGAACAGGCCGGCGGCCTTGCCCGCCTTCTTGCCCTCCTGGCGGATCTCCGCCTTCGCCAGTTCGACCTCCTGCCGCATCAGCGTGGACAGGTCCGTGGTGACCTGGCGCATCAGGTCGCCGAGCGAGCTGCCGCGCACCTCGTCGGCGTGGGGCGGGGCGCCCGCCGCCTGATAGCCGGGGTCCTGCGTGGGTACGGTCATGCCGTCGCCTCCCTTCTGCCGGTACGGCCGGTCACGGGCGGGGAGCGCCGGTGGACGGGACGCCCGGCAGCGGGTCGGTGCGCTCCGGCGGCGGCAGCGGCTGACCGGTGCCACCCGCCGGGTCGGCCCAGGTGTTCGGGGCGCCGCCGGTCGGGTAGGTCGCGCCCGGCGCGGAGTAGCCCGGGTCCGGCTCGGCGTAGCTGCCCGGCGTCGGGTCGAGGTAGCCGCCCGGCGGCACCTGGTCCGGCACCTCACGCGCGGTCGGGATGACGGCCGTGCGGTCCGGGTCGTACGCCGGCCGCGCGCCGCTGTTGTCGTCGCCGAGCGCGGTGATGTTGCGGGTGAGCCGCCCGGCGACCACGCCGAGCAGCGCGGCGCCGACGAGGAACGTGCCGGGGTTGCGACGGGCGTAGTTCTTCACCTCGTTGAGCAGGTCGCCCGGCTCGCGCTGCTCCAGCCAGCCGGCCACGCCGTGCACCCGCTCGGCCGCCTGGTGGGCCAGCTCGGTGACCGGGCCGGAGCCGCCACCCTGCTGCGCCATGGTGCGCATCTCGTCGGCGAGCGACCGCAGGCCGCTGGCGGCGCGCTGCTGCTGCTGACCGGCCTGGGCGGTGACCTGGCTGCGGGTCTCGCCGTAAAGGTCGCGGGCCTGTCGCTTGGCCTCGCCCACCACCTCCCGACCCTGCTCCTTGGCGGTCTGCGCCACGGCGCCACCGGCGCTCGCGGCGTCGGAACCCACCTGGCGGGCCTGGTCACGCACGCCGCCGCCGTTCGTCGACTGGTACGTGGCAGAAGTCGGGGAAAGATCCTGAGTCATGATGTCCCTTCCGCTCGTGTGTTTCCCAGCGGGTGTTCTCGGGGGGTACGCGGATTTGTTTCCGCATGACAATCGCCCTACCCCCGGTCGACCGGTCCATGCCTGATTCGTGATTTCTCTGCGGGAGCGACCCGCTCCGGTCAGAGAATGGAATGCCTGCCCGCCCGGGCGGCGGCGAGTCCACGGGGGTGACAGGGATGGCACGTGACGTGCGCGAACACGCGCCCGCCCGGCCTACGGTGCAGAAGGTCGCCCTCGCGGCGGCAGCCGTCTTCGCGCTGATCGGCGTGCTCGGTTTCGTACCCGGCATCACCACGCACTACGGCGAGATGACGTTCGCCGGGCACCACTCCGAGGCGAAGCTGCTCGGGGTGTTCCAGGTGTCGGTGCTGCACAACCTGGTGCACCTGCTGTTCGGCCTGGTCGGTCTGGTCATGGCGCGGCGGCTGGCCGGGGCGCGGGTGTTCCTCGCCGGCGGCGGCGCGCTCTACCTGGTGCTGTGGCTGTACGGCTTCGCCATCGACCGGGATGCCTCGGCGAACTTCGTGCCGGTGAATGACGCCGACAACTGGCTGCACCTGTTCCTCGGTTTCGGCATGCTCGCGGCCGGCCTGCTGCTCAACAACAACCTCGGCACCGGCACCCGGGTGGAGGCCCCGTTCGACCGCCCTTGAGCAGGCGCGAGCGGGCCGAGAGGTCCGGCGATGGTGTTCGAGCGTCAGGCCGCCACCGGCAGCCGCTTGGCGAAGCAGACGCTGTACGGGTTGTCCACGTACTCGCCGTACACCGGGATCGGCTCGTAGCCGCTGGACCGGTAGAGCGAGATCGCGGCCGGCAGGTAGGTGCCCGTCTCCAGGCACACCGTGCGGTGCCCCGCCCGGAACGCCAGTTCCTCCAGCGCGACGAGCAACTGCCGGGCGATGCCCCGCCCCCGGAACGCCGGTCGCACGTACATCCGCTTCAGCTCACCGGTGTCGGCGTCGAGCGCCTGGAGCCCACCGCAGCCGACCGCCCGGCCGCCCACCACGGCGGCCAGGTAGTGGATGTCGGTGTGCACGACCGTCACCTGCCCGTCCAGCCCGCCGTCCGCGTCGCGCAGCTCACGCTGCTGGGCGACGACGAGCGCGGCGATCTCCGGGTCGGTGGCGGGACGGGACTCGATCAACATGCCCGTACGCTAGATCCGCCGGATTTCGCGCAGGTTTCCCGCCACCGTCCCGCAGACGGCTACTCGACGTCCGCTTCCGCCGCCGGCGCGGCCTCGACCTCGTCCTCCGGGCGCACCCGGCGGGCCTTGCGGGCCGCCAGCCGGTCGGACGCCGACGGACGGTTCGACTTCTCCTCCAGCCGCACGTCGGTGCCCCGGTTACCGGGTACGAAGTCGACACCGGCGTAGAGCGTCGGTTGCCAGTCGAACTCCCGTTCGCCGATGCGCACCAGGTCACCGGCCTGCGCGCCGGCCTTGGCGAGCTTCTCCTCGACGCCGAGGCGGGCCAGCCGGTCGGCCAGGTAACCCACCGCCTCGTCGTTGTCGAAGTTGGTCTGCTTCACCCAGCGCTCCGGCCGGCTGCCGCGCACCGTGTACGAGCCGTCCGGCTCGGCCTCGATGGTGAAGCCGGCGTCGTCGACCGCCTTCGGGCGGATCACGATCCGGGTCGGCTCGGCCGGCGGGGCGGCCTGGCGGCCCTGCTCGACCAGCTCCGCCATCGCGTACGTCAGCTCGCGCAGGCCCTCGCGGGTGGCGGTGGAGACGTCGAAGACGCGCAGGCCACGGGCCTCCAGGTCGGGGCGGACGATGTCGGCGAGGTCCTTGCCGTCGGGCACGTCGACCTTGTTGAGCGCGACCAGCCGGGGCCGGTCGGCGAGCCCGCCGTACTGGGACAGCTCCGACTCGATGGCGTCGATGTCGGCGAGCGGGTCGCGGCCGGGCTCCAGCGTCGCGGTGTCGACCACGTGCACCAGCACGGCGCAGCGCTCGACGTGGCGGAGGAACTCCAGGCCCAGGCCCTTGCCGCTGGCCGCGCCCGGGATCAGGCCCGGTACGTCGGCGACGGTGAAGGTGTGGTTGTCCACCCGGACCACGCCCAGGTTCGGCACCAGCGTGGTGAACGGGTAGTCGGCGATCTTCGGCTTGGCCGCGGAGATCACCGAGATCAGCGACGACTTGCCGGCCGACGGGAAGCCGACCAGGCCCACGTCGGCGACGCTCTTGAGCTCCAGCACCACGTCCAGCCGGTCGCCGGGCTCACCCAGCTCGGCGAAGCCGGGCGCCTTGCGGCGGGCGTTCGCCAGCGAGGCGTTGCCGCGTCCGCCCCGGCCGCCCCGGGCCGCCTCGAACGTGGTGCCCACGCCGACCATGTCGGCCAGGACCTCGCCGTCGAGGCTCTGCACCACGGTGCCGTTGGGCACCTTGATGACCAGGTCGCGGCCGTTCGCGCCGTCCCGGTTCGAGCCGGCCCCGCCCTTGCCGTTCTCGGCCTTCAGGTGGGGCCGGAAGTGGAAGTCGAGCAGCGTGGTGACCTGCGCGTCGACCACCAGGGACACGCTGCCGCCGTGGCCGCCGTTGCCGCCGTCCGGCCCGCCGAACGGCTTGAACTTCTCCCGGTGGATCGAGACACAGCCGTGCCCGCCGTCGCCAGCCTGCATGTGCAGGACGACCCGGTCAACGAACGTCGTCACGACGCCAATCCTTCCAGCGGGGTCCGCCCCGCGCGTGAAAAGGCGAAGCGGGCCGGGACCAGAGGTCCGCGGCCCGCTTGGCCAGAAAACTACTGCTGCGGCACGATGCTGACGGTCTTGCGACCGCGCTTGGTGCCGAACTGAACCGAGCCGGCGGCCAGCGCGAACAGCGTGTCGTCGCCGCCACGGCCGACCAGGTCACCGGGGTGGAACTTGGTGCCACGCTGACGGATGAGGATCTCACCCGCGCTGACGACCTGACCACCGAAGCGCTTCACGCCGAGCCGCTGGGCCGCGGAGTCACGGCCGTTACGCGAGCTGGACGCACCCTTTTTGTGAGCCATTGGAGGACGACCTACTTCCCGCTGGAGATGCCGGTCACCTTGACCTGGGTCAGCGGCTGGCGGTGACCCTGGCGCTTGTGGTAGCCGGTCTTGTTCTTGAACTTGTGGATCCGGATCTTCGGGCCCTTGGTGTGCGCGGCGATCTCGCCGGACACCGCGACCTTGGCGAGCTTCGCCGCGTCGGTCACCAGGTCGTCACCGTCGACGAGGAGCACCGCGGTGAGCTTCACCGCGTCGCCGGGGGCACCGGCGAGCTTCTCGACCTCGATCACGTCGCCCTCGGCGACCTTGTACTGCTTGCCGCCGGTCTTGACGATCGCGTACATCGGAGGCGGACTCCCTGTCGTTGAGGCTGCTGGCGTCTGTTCCACCGCTGCCGGTTGTCACACCGTCGGCGGTCGTTCCCACGGCGTCTCGCCGGGAGCCGTGACACCGGCGGCGCGGGCACGCGGGAACTCGGCACACCAAAGTGCGCCGCAGGCAAGCCTACGCCATACCCGGCCCGCTCCCCAAACCGGGCTGCCGGTAGGCGGCTCTTCCGCGCGGCCCACCGGCACGACAGGGCCCCCGCGCCACACGCCAGGCGTGGATCGGGGGCCCTGTTCGCGCAGGTCAGTGCCCTACGGCCGGGTACGCCGCCGGGCGCCGCCACGGCGGGTCCGCCGGCGCGGGGCGCCGCTGTCGTCGTCGCTGTCGCCGTCACCGATCGCGTCCGGGTCGTCGGCGGCGGCCAGCCGGGCCGAGTCGCCCTCCTGGCTGTCCGCAACCGCCGGGGCGGCGGGCGTGTCCGTCTCGAACCGGGACAGGTCGTAGCCCTGGGTGTCGTAGTAGTCGTCGTCGGTCTCGACCACCTCGGCGACGGTCCGCTCCGGCGGCGCGACCGCAGCGGGCGGCTCGGTGGCGGCCTGCGGCTGCGCGGCCGGTTGCTCCGGTACGGCCTCCACGGCCGGCTTCTCCGCGGCGGCCTTGCGGCCCCGGCGTCGGCCGCTCTTCTCCTCGGCCGGCGCGGCGACCGCCGAGGCGACCGCCTTGACCTTCTCGCCCGCGCCGCCGCGCGGCTTCTCCGGCACCGGCTCGGTGTGAATGATCACGCCCCGGCCCTTGCAGCACTCGCAGGTCTCGCTGAACGCCTCCAGCAGGCCCGCGCCGATGCGCTTACGGGTCATCTGCACCAGGCCGAGCGAGGTGATCTCGGTGACCTGGTGCTTGGTGCGGTCCCGGCCCAGGCACTCGGTGAGCCGGCGCAGCACCAGCTCCCGGTTCGACTCCAGCACCATGTCGATGAAGTCGATCACCACGATGCCGCCGAGGTCGCGCAGCCGCAGCTGACGCACGATCTCCTCGGCCGCCTCCAGGTTGTTGCGGGTGACCGTCTCCTCCAGGTTGCCGCCGGAGCCGGTGTACTTGCCGGTGTTGACGTCGATGACGGTCATCGCCTCGGTGCGGTCGATCACCAGCGAGCCGCCGGAGGGGAGGAAGACCTTCCGGTCCAGCCCCTTGAGGATCTGCTCGTCGATCCGGTACTCGGCGAACACGTCCGCCACCCCGGCGTGCCGGCGCAGCCGCGCCACCAGGTCCGGCGAGACGTGCGACAGGTACGACTCGACCAGGTCGTACGCGGACTCGCCCTCGATGACCAGCTCGCGGAAGTCCTCGTTGAAGAGGTCCCGGACCACGCGGATGACCAGGTCCGGCTCCTCGTAGAGCAGCACCGGGGCGCCGCCCTCGGTCGCCTTGGCCTGGATGTCCTCCCACTGCGCCTGCAGCCGCTTGACGTCACGCGCCAGCTCGTCCTCGCTGGCGCCCTCGGCCGCGGTCCGGACGATCACCCCGGCGCCGTCCGGCACCAGCTTCTTCAGCGCGTCCCGCAGCCGCTTGCGCTCGGTGTCGGGCAGCTTGCGGCTGATGCCGGAGGCGTTGCCGTTCGGCACGTAGACCAGGTGCCGGCCGGAGAGCGCGATGTGACTGGTCAGCCGCGCGCCCTTGTGCCCGATCGGGTCCTTGGTCACCTGCACGAGCACCGAGTCGCCGGAGCGCAGCGCCTGCTCGATCGAGCGCGCCCGGCCCTCCAGGCCGGTGGCGTCCCAGTTGACCTCGCCGGCGTACAGCACCGCGTTGCGCCCGCGCCCGATGTCGACGAAGGCGGCCTCCATGCTCGGCAGCACGTTCTGGACCTTGCCCAGGTAGACGTTGCCGGCCATGGTGGCGGACGAGTTGCGGGTCACGTAGTGCTCGACCAGCACGCCGTCCTCGAGCACGGCGATCTGGGTGCGGTCGCCGCGCTGGCGGACCACCATCACCCGGTCGACCGCCTCACGGCGGGCCAGGAACTCCGACTCGCTCAGGATCGGCGGCCGGGTACGCCGCTGCTCGCGGCCGTCCCGGCGGCGCTGCCGCTTGGCCTCCAGCCGGGTCGAGCCGGAGACGCCCTGCACCTCGTCGACCGGCTTGCGCGGCTCACGGATCTTGACGACGGTGGGCACGCCGTCCTCGGCGGCGGTGTCCGCCTCCCCCGCGCCGCGGCGGCGACGGCGGCGACGGCGGCGGGTCATCCCCTCGCCGTCGGGCTCCTCGTCCTCGGCGGACTCCTCGGTCTCGTCCTCGGCGGTCTCGGCCGCGGCGGGCTCCTCGACGTCCTCGTCGTCGGCCTCGTCGGCGCCACCCTTGCCCCGGCCCCGGCCCCGGCGACCCCGGCGACGCCGCCGCCGGCCGGCCGCCGTCTCGTCGTCCTCGTCGATCTCGGCGGACTCCTCGGCCTCGGCGGCCGGCTCCTCCTCGACGACCTCCGGCTCGGCCTCGGCCTCGGCCGGCTCGACCTCCCGGCGGGCGCGACGGCGGCGCCGGCCGGTCTCGACCGCTTCCTCGATCGGCTCCTCCGCCGCCGGGTACGTGACCTGGACGGCGGGCGCCTCGTCGGGCTGCGGCGCCATGAACAGGACGGTCGGCGCGGAGAGCGCGGCACGACGCCGCCGGGTGGTGGGCGGCGTCGGCTCGGCCGGCTCCTCGTCCACGCGCGGCACGGCGGCGCCCGTCGACACGACGCCCGTCGCGTCCGCGGGGCCGCCGCTGCGGGCCAGGTCGACCTCGTGGGTACGCGCACCCGCGGCGCTCGCGTCCTCGACGGTCCCGGCCTCGGCGTCCTCGTCCTCGACGTCCTCGCCGATGCCGGCGATCGCCTTGTCACCGACGGTGGCCCCGCTCCCGCCGGTGGTGGCAGCATCCCCGGTGGCGGTGGTCCGGTCGCCGGTGGCGGCCTTGTCGCCGGTGGCGGTGGCCGTGTCCCCGGAGGCGGCCTTGTCGGCGGTGGCGGCGCGGCGGCGGGTGCGGGACCGCCCGGCGGTAACCGTGCTCTCCGCGACGCCGGCCTGGCCCGGCGCGGTGGCCTCGGCACCGTCGATGTCGGCGCGGCCCTCGGCGATCAGGTCGCCCCCGGGCGCGGAGACCGGCCCGTCGATCACCCCGTCCGTGGCCGTCTGCCCGCCGGCGGCGGTCTCGTCCGGCGCGACGGTCTCGGCAGCCGGCGGCGTGGCCTTGCGACGACGGGTCCGGGTCACCTTGACCGGCGGCACGACCTCCTCCGAGGCGGCCTCCACACCTGCCGCGGCCACCGGCTCCTCGACCGCCTTCGCCGGGGTGGCCTTACGACGCCGCCGGGTGGTCTTGGGCGCGGTGTCCAACTCTCCGGCGATCGGTGCGAGCACCTCGGCCTGCGGCGACTCGCCGCTGCCGGTCGCCGCGGTGGACGCCTCGACCGGCGCGTCGGTCTGCTCCGGCTGGTTCAGCGGGGCGGCCTTGCGACGGCTGGCCCGCTTACGGGCCGGCGGCTTGGTCTCGGCGACGCCCTCCAGGGCGGCGACGCCTTCAGCGGTGGCGCCTTCCGCACTGGCGACGCCCTGGGCGGTGCTGTCGTCGGCGCTGCCGGAGGCGGCACCCTGGGCGCCGGCGGAGGCCGCGCTCGCGGCGCTGCCGGAGGCGGTGGCGGCGTTGTCGGCGGGCGTCCCGGTCGGCTCTGCGCCGGTCCGTTCGCCGCCCTCGGGCTCGTTCTCGAGCATGGACGTTCTCCAGTTCTGGCTGCCCCGGGCGCGGGTGAGCGCTGCCACGCAGGGTTGCCGCAAAGGTGTTTCCGCCGGGCGCGCAAACGCGCGACCGCCGAAGTCTGCCTGCCAGAGCGTTGACCGACGGTCAGCGCTCTCCGATGGTTGCCCCGTCGCGATCCGCTTCCAACGGATCGACGATCTCGCCCTGCGCGGTCAGCGTGCCCTGCGCCAGCCGAATCACCTTCGGGGTGACCGGCGGCTCCAGGGCGGCCACCGCGCGGAGGCCGGACAGGACGTCATCGGGCCGAACGGACGGGGTGACCTGCCGCACGACCAGTTCGAGTATCGCACACGGTACGGCCGCCGCTTCGGAAGGCGTCTCAGACGGAGACACCACATCGATGGACACCACTGCCGCACGGGCGTCGAACGTACGCCGCCCCTGCTTGGTCATCCGCTCGACCAGGACCTCCTCGGCGGCGGTGAAGGCCGCCACGGCCCCCGCCAGCACCTTCGGGTCGACCTCGGGCAGCTCGATCCGCCAGTACGACGCCTCGATCCGGTCGGCGAGGCTGCCGCCGGTGGCCTCCACCGCGTCGAGCACGTCGAGTCCGGGCGAGAGCGCGGCGTCGAGGGCCTCGCGCAGCCGCGCCGGGTCGACCGGCTCACGCAGCCCGATCTCCAGGTACTCCGCCTCGCTGGCCACACCTGTGGGCGCCGCCGAGGCGTACGAGATCTTGGGGTGTGGGGTGAAGCCCTGGGAGAAGGCGATCGGCACGCCGGCCCGGCGCAGCGCGCGCTCGAAGGCCCGGGCGAAGTCCCGGTGCGAGGTGAAACGCAGCGGTCCCCGCTTGGCGTACCGGATACGGACCCGCTGGACGACGGGGGCCTGGCCGCCCTCGGGTTGAGGCTTTCTGGCGATCGTGAGCTCCTCGGCTGTGCCTGCGTATCGGTCCCATCCTGGCGCAGCACCCACGGTGCCCCACACCCGGGGCCACCCCACCCACCCCAAACCGCCCCAAACCCCCGCCCGCCCCCGCCGTGATCAAGGAGTTCACGTCCAGCTCCCACGCCCCCGAGACCCCAAACCCCTTGATCACCCCACCCGGCCTGCCGGGCCGGGCCGACAAGGGCCGGCGATCATGAAGTTGGCGGCGGAACTGGAGATCGACATCGCCGCCAACCTCATGATCGACGGGGTGGGCCGGAGGGCCGGGAGAGGTTGGGCGGAGTCAGGAGCGGTTGTCGTGGGGCGGGGTGGGCTGGGCCGGGGGTGGGTAGGCGCCGGGGCCGGGCTGGGGGTGGGTGCCCTTGGGCGGGTATCCGTCCGGCTGGGACGGGGCGCCAGGGTGCGGTGACCTGCCCGGGCGGGCGTAGGCGCCGGGCGACGAAGGGCCGCCGGGTGGGCCGTAGCCGGGCGGCGGGCCGTAGCCGGCGGGATGGCCGGCCGGGACCGGCGGGCCCTGCTCGGTCATCCGGTCGAGCGCCTCGTCCGGGATGTCGGCGGCGCGCGCCAGCTCGCGCCGGTGCCGGCGGCGGTTCCAGATCAGGAACACCACGAGCGCCAACAGCACCACCAGCGCCACGGCGATGCCGATGCCGACCACCATGACCTGCTGGTCGGTGGGGCCGCCCCGGTCGCCGTAGTCGGTCACGTCGAAGTCTTCGTCCTCGGCCGCGGCCGGTGGCGCGGACGCGCTGGCCGGAGCGGCGCCGAGCAGCGGGTTCGCCGACACCGACGGCACGTCGGCGGTGAGCGCCGCCACCGGGTCGATCCGGCCGAAGCCGAACTGCGGGTCGCGGCCGGGCGGGCCGGCGTCCCGGGCGGTACGGATGATCCGGTTGATCACGTCGGGTGCGGAGAGCCGGGGGAACTTCGACCTGATCAGCGCCGCCACACCGGCGACGATGGCCGTGGAGTCGGACGTGCCGTCGCCCCAGCCGTACCCCCGGTCGGGTCCGATGTTGTAGACCTCGTCCCCCGGAGCGGCGACCACCGCCTCCGGGCCCTGGGCCGAGCCGGGCCAGAAGCCGCCGCCCCGGGTCGTGCCGGTCACCGCGATCACGCCGGGGATCTTCGCGGGTGAGGCGATGTCCGGGCCGAGCTTGCGGACGTTGCCGGCGGCGGCCACCACGACCACGTCGCGTTCCAGCGCGTACCGGATCGCCGCCTCTTCGCCCTCGTCGACGGCGCCGGCGTGCCCGTAGGACAGGTTGAGCACCCTCGCGCCGCCGTCCACCGCCATCCGGATGCCGGTCGCGGAGTTGCCCGCGTCGGCGCCCTTGTCGCCGGACGGCGTGCGGATGGGCAGGATCCGGGCGTCCGGCGCGACGCCGACCACCCCGGTCCCGTTCGCCGCGATGATCCCGGCCATGTGGGTGCCGTGGCCGTCCGGGTCGCGCCGGCCGTCGCCGGAGTCGAACGTGCTGCGCCCGGCCAGGAGCCGGCCGCGCAGATCCGGGTGGCCGGCGTCGGCGCCGCTGTCGACCACTCCGACCACGACACCACGCCCGGTGGAGATCTGGTGTGCCCGGTCGATCCGCAGCTCGTCGAGGTACCACTGCTCGGCCCGGCGGGGAGCGCCGACGGCGGGCTGCGCGGCCCCCAGCACCATCAGCCCGGCCGCCAGCGCGGCCACCACCGGCCGGAACGCGCCGACGTGCACCGTCATCCGTCCGTCCTCATCGCAGGATGCCCGGGGACGCACCGTCACCGGCGCCCCACGGATCGTCGTCCTCAGTCAACCACGACGAGTGGTCGCCACCGCCGCCGCCATGCCCGGCGCCGCCGTGGCCGCCCATCATCCCGCCGCCCATCATGCCCGCGCCGGCCAGGCCACCACGCGCGCCGGCCGCGCCCGCGCCTCCCGGCCCCGCGCCCGCCGCCGCCCGCAGCGCGCCGGCCGCGCTGGTCAGCGGGGGCACCTTGCCGTTGCCGCCGCCGACCATGCCGGGCAGCGCACCCACGCCCATGCCACCGGCCGCGCCGAGGCCACCGCCGCCGATGCCGCCCGCCGAACCCAGCCCGGCACCACCGCCACCGCCACCGAAGCCGGCGCCGGTGCTCAGTCCGGCGCCGCCACCGCCGAGGGTGCTGCCCGGACCGCCCGGGGTGATCGTGCCCGGCCCACCCGCGCCGGCCAGGCCGGTGCCGTATTCGGGACTGCCGGAACCCGGGGCGCCGGCGCCGGGCAGGCCGGTGCCGGGCGGGGTGTACGAGCCGCCGCCGGGGCCGCTGCCACCGAAATCGGGCACGCCGGTGGTCGGCGGGGGCGTGAACGAGCCGCCACCGCCGACACCGCCACCGCCGCCGCCGATGCCGGTGCTGCCCAGCGAGGGCATCCCGCCGCCGCCACCACCGGCACCGCCGCCACCGCCGCCGCCGGGCAGCCCACCGCCGGGCACTCCCGACGGGGGTACGCGGGGATCCGCGCGGTAGCCGTCGTCGAGCCGCCCGTCGGGCTGGGGTACGACCAGCTTGGGACGCTCGGCCTCGACCGCGGCCGGCAGCGGCGACATCGCCTTGTTGGCCGCCTGCTGGTTGTCGCGGTACCAGTTGTCCAGGTGGGACTTGGTGTCCCACCAGCCGCCGCGCTTCTGGTCGTTGGCGTTGCCGTCGATCTTCATGGTGGCTTCGAGGTCGTCGGCCTTGTCGCGGAACGCGCCGTCGGCGTAGAGCGCCTGGTTGGACTGGTAGTCGCTGCGCAGGGCGGCGAGGAAGCCGGACTGGCTCTCGCCGTCGCGCGCGTCGTCCAGCTCGGTGCCGCCGGGCAGGCTCCACTCGTTCCAGCCGAAGTTGTCCATCAGCGGGATCGGGATGCTCGCCACCGCCGTACGGATGTCGCCCTCGATCCGCGACAGCGCGCCACTGACGTTGCTGGCGTGCGTAATGAGCTCCTCGATCTCTTTGCCGATCTCGCCCAGGTGCTCGCGGTACGCGTCGCCGCCGCTGCCCTGCCAGCCGGCGAGCAGCCCGGGGAGACCGCCGGTGTGCGGGCGCTCCTGGCCGGGCGCGATCGGGCCGACGAACGAGCGGCCGACCAGCGAGTCACGCAGATGGCCGAGCGCGGTGGACAGGTTGCGCCAGCCCGCGCCGACCGAACCCACGGTCTCCGGATCCGCCGAGAGCGTCACCTCACGGACGCAGCGCTCCCAGGTGCCTCCTGCCATGACCGTCTCCCCCTCAGGCCGTGTACGGGTAGGTGGGCTGCTGCCCGGCGTCCGGCGGCGGGGCCGCGGTCTCCAGCAGCCGCTCGATGTCCTTGCCGTTCGCGGCGTTGCGGGCCTCGGCGTCGCGGAACGCCTTGGCGATGTCCTGCGTGCCCTGCTTCAGGCCGGCCAGCTTCATGGAGATGGCCTTGAGGTGGGCCTCCATGCTGGCCGTGGACCTGGTCAGCGCCGCCCACTGCATCCGGGCGTCCTCGTACGCGCCGAACGGGGTGCCGTTGGGCACCGTCTGCGCGTTGCCGCTGTCGCCCTTCATCCGCTCCTTGATGCGTTCCATCTCGTAGCCGATGGTGTCGTCGACGTACTGCTTGAGGCGCTCGACGTACTCCGCCGCGGCGTCCAGGTCCTCGACGCTGACGTGCAGATCGCCGGTATCCGGCGGATTGATGCCCATGCCTGCTGTCCTCCCCGCTACCGGCCCTGGCCGGTCCATTACGGACGCAGCGTATCGAGGATGCACCAGTCGGGGCAGCCCCACCCCGCGCACGCGCGCGGTCGCCCGGAAGGACGACGGAGCGCGGGAACCCGGTCGGGTTCCCGCGCTCCGGTACGGTCCGTGCCTCAGCCCTGGGCGGCGGCGGGCAGCTTCAGTCCATTGACCGGGGTGAGCGGCAGCAGCTTGCGGCCGGTCGGGCCGATCTGGATCTCGGTGTCCATGGACGGGCACACGCCGCAGTCGAAGCAGGGCGTCCAGCGGCAGTCGTCCTGCTCGTACTCCGACAGCGAGTCCTGCCAGTCCTGCCAGAGCCAGTCCTTGTCCAGGCCGGAGTCGAGGTGGTCCCAGGGCAGGACCTCCAGCTCCTCGCGCTCGCGGGTGGTGTACCAGTCGAGGTCCACGCCGTACGCCGGCAGCACCTCGGCGGCGGCGTCCACCCAGCGCTGGTACGAGAAGTGCTCGCTCCAGCCGTCGAACCGGCCGCCGTTCTCCCAGACCTTGCGGATCACCGCGCCGACCCGGCGGTCGCCCCGGGACAGCAGGCCCTCGATCAGCGACGGCTCGCCGTCGTGGTAGCGGAAGCCGATCGCCCGGCCCAGCGACCGGTCGCTGTTGATCGCCTGCTTGAGCAGCTTGAGCCGGCCGTCGATGACCTCCGGCCGCTCCATCGAGGCCCACTGGAACGGGGTGTGCGGCTTGGGCACGAAACCGCCGATGGAGACCGTGCAGCGGATGTCCTTGGACCCGGTCGCGGCGCGGCCGGCCCGGATCACCTCGTGCGCCATGTCGGCGATCTCCAGGACGTCCTCGTCGGTCTCGGTGGGCAGGCCGCACATGAAGTAGAGCTTCACCTGCCGCCAGCCGTTGGAGTACGCGGTGACCACGGTGCGGATGAGGTCTTCCTTCGACACCATCTTGTTGATCACCTTGCGGATCCGCTCCGACCCGCCCTCCGGGGCGAACGTCAGACCGGTCCGCCGCCCGTTGCGGGACAGTTCCTGGGCCAGGTCGATGTTGAACGCGTCCACCCGGGTCGAGGGCAGCGACAGCGAGACGTTCGTGCCGGCGTACTGCTCGGCCAGGCCGGAGCACATGTCGCCGATCTCCGAGTGGTCGGCCGACGACAGCGACAGCAGGCCGACCTCGTGGAAGCCGGAGAACTCCAGCCCTTCCTTGACCATCTGGCCGACGGTGGTGATCGAGCGCTCCCGCACCGGACGGGTGATCATGCCGGCCTGGCAGAACCGGCAGCCCCGGGTGCAGCCCCGGAAGATCTCCACCGCGTACCGCTCGTGGACCGTCTCGGCGAGCGGGACCAGGGGCTTCTTCGGGTACGGCCAGGCGTCCAGGTCCATCGTCGTGCGCTTGTGCACCCGGAACGGCACGTCCGGGCGGTTCGGCACGACCCGCTGGATGCGGCCGTCGGGCAGGTAGTCGACGTCGTAGAAGCGCGGCACGTAGACGCTCTCGGTCCGGGCCAGCCGCAGCAGCAGCTCGTCCCGGCCGCCCGGGGAGCCCTCGGCCTTCCACTCCCGCACGATGGCGGTGATCTCCAGCACCGCCTCCTCGCCGTCGCCGAGCACCGCGGCGTCGACGAAGTCGGCGATCGGCTCCGGGTTGAACGCGGCGTGCCCGCCGGCCACGATCACCGGGTCGGCGTCGGTGCGGTCGGCCGCGAGCAGCGGGATGCCGGCCAGGTCGATCGCGGTGAGCAGGTTGGTGTAGCCCAGCTCGGTGGAGAACGAGACGCCGAACACGTCGAAGTCACGCACCGGGCGGTGGGCGTCGACGGTGAACTGCGGCACGCCGTGGGCGCGCATCAGCTTCTCCAGGTCCGGCCAGACCGCGTACGTCCGCTCGGCCAGCACGTCGGGCAGCTCGTTGAGCACCTCGTACAGGATCTGCACGCCCTGGTTGGGCAGGCCCACCTCGTACGCGTCCGGATACATCAGCGCCCACCGGACGGTGGCGGCGTCCCAGTCCTTGACCACCGCGCCCAGCTCTCCACCCACGTACTGGATGGGCTTGGTCACCTGCGGCAGCAACGGCTCCAGCCGAGGCCAGACCGAGTTGGCGGCGGCGGGACGCGGGGTGGTGGACGGGGCACTCATGATGCCCAAGCGTACGCGGTGCCCCCGCCCCGCCGTCCCCAGCCGCCACACCCGCGCCCGTGTCCGCCGCGTTGATCAAGGAGTTTGCGGGCTGTCCCGCGCTCCCACCGGACACGAACTCCTTGATCACCGGAGTGGGGCCGGTGAGCGGGCGGGATTAGTCCTGGGTGGCGGGGCGGTACTAACCTCGCAACGGGCGCGAGAGGAGATAGCCGCGATGCCGCAGCCGCAGCCGGGGGCGGGCCGGCCGGCCGACGGGGCCGAGGAGCCGACCGTCATCGAGCCGGCCACCGCCGTCGACACCGAGGACGCCACCGGCGCCGCCGCTCCGGCGTCGCCGTCCGCCGCGCCGGGAGCCGCCGCACCCGAGGGCCGGCCGTCCACCACGCCGGACACCGCCGCGCCTTCGCACGACGCGGCCCCGCAGCCGGGGACCACCGAGGCCGAGACGCCCACGAACGAGGTCGACGCCACCGCGCCCGCGACGCCCACGGACAGGGTCGAGCCCACCGGAACCGAGAAGCCCACCGAGAAGGTCCAGCCCATCGAGACCGAGACGCCCACCGCCAAGGTCCAGCCCACCGGAACCGAGACACCCACCGACAAGGTCCAGTCCGCCGCGACCGAGACGGCCACGGACAGCGCTGAGGCCCTCGCCGCCGGCACCGAGACGCCCGCCGACAGCGCTGACGCCCCGGCAACCGACGCCGAAACACCCGCCGAGACCGCCGGAACACCGGCCGACAACACCGCGACAGCCGCCGGGGGGACCGACACCGTCCCGCAGGTGCCGGTCCCACGGGCCCGCGGGTCGGCCCCGGTGCCGGGCCGGACCACACCCGCCCCCACTCCCCGCACGGGCCGCCAGCCGGACCCGACCCGGATCGACGCGGCCCCGCAGCCGCCCGCGGCCACCACCACGCCGGACCCGACCCGGATCGACGCCGCGCCGCAGCCACCCTCGGCCACCACGCCGGACCCCACCCGGGTGGACAACGCCCCGAACCCGACTGGGAACGCACCGAACGCCACCCGCGTCGAGGCGCCCCGCTGGAGCGGCTCCGCCGCCGTCCCGCCACCGCCGCCGAGCCGGCCCCGCTGGGGCGCGTCCGCCGAGCCCACGCCGGTGCCGCCGTTGGACTCGCCCGAGCACGCCACGCCGGTCGACCCGTGGGAGGGGGTGGACACCGCCGGCTGGGAGCTGCACGCGCCGGAGCTGCCGCCCCTGACGCCGACGCTGCCGTACACCGCGCCCTGGTCGACGCCGAACCCCCACCCGGCCCACCCGGCGCCGCCGCAGCCGCCCCACCCGCAGCCGCCCGCCGCGCGGGTCTCCACGCCGCCGCACCACCCGGCACACCCCGCCGCACCGGCCGCCCGGCCGGTCTCACCGCCGCCGCATCACCCGGCCCGGCCGGTGTCGCCGCCGCACGCGCCGCAGTACCCCGCCGCGCCGGCCGCCCGTCCCCTGCCACCACCGGCGGCTCCCGCCCCGGCCAAGCCGGCGCGGCCGCCGAAGCAGCGCCGGGGCAAGGCCGGGCCGCCGGTCGCGCCGCCGCCGGGCTGGCAGCAGCCGCCCAAGCGGACCCGCCGACGGCGTCGCTGGCCCTGGGTGCTGCTGCTCAGCGTCGCGTGTTGCTGCGGCCTGCCGCTGTGGTGGTTCCAGCCGATCTCCAGCCAGTACCCGGCCCGCGCCAGCCTCCCGGACCAGATCGACTCGATGCGGCTGCGCCAGGACGAGCGCAGCCAGGCCGCCGCCGAGGAGCTGAAGAGCCGGGTACGCGAGTCGAACCTGCTCGCCGAGGACACGTTCGCCGGTATCTACACGACGAGCGACGGCAAGCGGGTGACGTTGTTCGGCAGCACCGGCCTGCGGTTCAGCCCGGAGTCGGACGCCAAGGCGGAGATCGACCGCCTCGCCGGGGAGTACGGCCTGAAGGAGTCGGTGAACGTGGAGACCGGCGTCCGGGGCCGGTACGCGCGTTGCGCGGTCGGCCGGGCGGACGGCGACTCGGTGGTGGTCTGCGCCTCGGCCGACCACGGCAGTCTGACCACAGGCGTGTTCACCCGGTTGTCCGTGGACGACAGCGGGCGGCTACTGAACGATCTGCGTCAGCGCGTGGTGGTGCCGAAGTCCTGACCGCTCAGGCGGTCTGCTCACCGGCGGCCTGGTCGGCGCGCTTCGGCGCGTAGCGCGGGACGTACTCCTGGCCGCTGAGCTTCTGGATCTCGGCCATCATCTCGTCGGTCATCGCGCGCAGCGACGTGCGGTCGTCGGGACGGCCGGTGAAGTCCAGCGGCTTGCCGAACTTGATGGTGATCTTGGCCCGGCCCGGTCGCGGGATCCGCGTACCGATCGGCTGGGCCTTGTCGGTGCCGGTCACGCCGACCGGGATGATCGGCACGCCGGCGGCGATGGCCAGCCGGACCGTGCCGGTACGCCCGCGGTAGAGCCGCCCGTCCGGCGAACGGGTGCCCTCCGGGTAGACGGCGACCAGGTCACCGGCCTTGAGCACCGGGATCGCCGCGTCGAACGCGGTGAGCGCGGCCCGCCCGCCGGCCCGCTCGACCGGGATCGCGCCCAGCCCGGTGAGCACGAACTTGGAGAAGCCGCCCTTGAGGCCGGTGCCCTTGAAGTACTCCGACTTGGCCCAGAACGCCAGGTGGCGGGGCACCACGGTGCCGAGCAGCAGCTCGTCGGCGACGGAGAGGTGGTTGCTGGCGAAGATCGCGCCGCCGGTCGCCGGGATGTGCTCCAAACCCTCCACGTGCGGACGGAAGGCCAACCGGAGCGCGGGCGCCACGGTGAGCTTGCCGATGGTGTAGAGCAGGGGCACGGGTCCTCCGGCGGTCGTACGTGAAACAGGCGCTGTCACGGTAGCCGACGCGGCCGTCCGTCACCGAGCGGGTGGCCCGCAGTCCACTCGCTGGGGCTGGGCCCTCCCCCACCACGGGGGCGGGGGAGGGCACCCGGTCCGGCTCAGACCTTCCGGACCGTCACTGTGACCCGCTCGCCGTCGCCGGCCTCGCCGGCGAAGCCGTCGAGACCCTCGGCGAAGTCGATGCTGTCGGCCAGCACCTCCCGGGCCACGAACTCGGTGTACGCGGCGACCGCCGCGCGTACGTCCTCGGAGGCGGAGACGGCCACCGTGATCCGGTCCGAGACGTCCAGGTCGGCGTCGCGGCGGGCCTGTTGCACGACCCGGACCACGTCCCGGGCCAGCCCTTCGGCGGCCAGCTCCGGCGTGACCTCGGTGTCCAGCACGACCACGCCCTCACCGCCTGGTAGCGGCGCGGAGTGCTCGGCGTCGGCGGCGACCAGGCGCAGCTCGTACTCGCCCTCGGCGAGCGTGACCCCGGCGGCGACCGGGGCGCCGTCGCGCAGCTCCCACTCCCCCGCCTTGACCGCCTTGATCACCTGCTGGACGGCCTTGCCGACGCGCGGGCCGAGCGCCCGCGGCACCACGGTGAGGACCTGCTGGCAGTACGCGGACACCTCGTCGGTGAGCACTACCTCCTTCACGTTGACCTCGTCGGCGACCAGGTCGGCGAAGGGCCGCAGCTGGGCGGCGACGGGCGAGGCCACTGTCAGCTTCGCCAGCGGCAGCCGTACCCGCAGGCCCTTGGCCTTGCGCAGGGACAGCGCCGCCGAGGCGACCGACCGCACGTTGTCCATCGCGGAGACCAGCTCGTGGTCGGCCGGGAACTCGTCCGCCCGCGGCCAGTCGGTCAGGTGCACCGACCGCTCGCCGGTCAGCCCGCGCCAGATCTCCTCGGCGGTCAGCGGCGCCAGCGGCGAGACCACCCGGCACAGCGTCTCCAGCACCGTCGAGAGCGTGTCGAACGCGTCAGCGTCGCCGGCCCAGAACCGGTCCCGGGACCGGCGCACGTACCAGTTGGTCAGCGCGTCCAGGTAGGACCGCACGGTGGCGCACGCGCCGGAGATGTCGTACGCGTCCATCTGCGCGCCGACGGTCGCCACCAGCTCGTTCGTCTTCGCCAGCACGTACCGGTCGAGCACGTGCGTGGAGTCGGTACGGCGACGCGCGGTGTAGCCGTCGGCGTTGGCGTAGAGCGAGAAGAAGTACCAGACGTTCCACAGCGGCAGCAGCACCTGGCGCACCGCGTCCCGGATCAGCGACTCGGTGACCGCCATGTCGCCGCCGCGCAGCACCGGCGAGGACATCAGCATCCACCGCATCGCGTCCGACCCGTAGGAGTCGAAGACGTGGTAGACGTCCGGGTAGTTGCGCAGGCTCTTGGACATCTTGCGGCCGTCCGAGCCGAGCAGGATGCCGTGGCTGATGCAGTTGCGGAACGCCGGCCTGTCGAACAGCGCGGTGGCCAGCACGTGCATGGTGTAGAACCAGCCGCGGGTCTGCCCGATGTACTCGACGATGAAGTCACCCGGGTAGTGGTGCTCGAACCACTCGCGGTTGGAGAACGGGTAGTGCACCTGGGCGAACGGCATCGAGCCGGACTCGAACCAGCAGTCCAGCACCTCCGGCACCCGGCGCATCATCGACTTGCCCGTCGGGTCGTCCGGGTTGGGACGGACCAGGTCGTCCACCGCCGGCCGGTGCAGGTCGGTCAGGCGTACGCCGAAGTCACGCTCGATGTCGGCCAGCGACCCGTACACGTCCACCCGCGGGTAGTTCGGGTCGTCGGAGCGCCACACCGGGATCGGCGAGCCCCAGAACCGGTTCCGGCTGATCGACCAGTCGCGGGCGTTGGCCAGCCACTTGCCGAACGAGCCGTCCTTGATGTGCCCGGGCGTCCAGTTGATCTGCTGGTTCAGCTCGACCATCCGGTCCTTGAACTTCGTCACCGCGACGAACCAGGACGACACCGCCTTGTAGACCAGCGGGGTGTCGCAGCGCCAGCAGTGCGGGTAGGAGTGGGTGTAGGTGTCCTGCCGCAGCACCACCCCCCGCTCCTTGAGTTCCCGGATCACCGGCTTGTTCACGTCGAAGACCTGCTCGCCCTGGTATGGCGGCACCAGCGCGGTGAACCGGGTGTGGTCGTCCACGGTCACGACGGTGGGGATGCCGGCGGCGTTGCAGACGTTCTGGTCGTCCTCACCGAACGCGGGGGCGAGGTGGACGATCCCGGTGCCGTCCTCGGTGGTGACGAAGTCCGCGGCGAGCACCTGGTAGGCGTTCTCCCCGGCCGGCTCGACCAGGAAGTCGAACAGCGGCGTGTAGCGACGCCCGACCAGGTCCCGGCCGTACACCGTGCCGACCTGCTCGTACCCCTCCAGCTCCTTGGCGTACGCGCCGAGGCGCGCGGCGCCGACGACGTAGCGCTCACCACTGCGCTCGCTGTCGGGGGAACCCCGGTGCTCCAGCACCGCGTACTCGATGTCGGGGCCGACGGCGAGCGCCAGGTTCGACGGCAGCGTCCACGGCGTGGTGGTCCACACGCCCAGCTTCACCGGCCCGCGCAGCAGCTCGGGGGCGGCGTCGTCGGCGGCCAGCTCGAACCACACCGTCAGCGTCGGGTCGTGCCGGTCCCGGTAGACGTCGTCCATCCGGGTCTCGGTGTTCGACAGCGGGGTCTCGCACCGCCAGCAGTACGCCAGCACCCGGAAGCCCTCGTAGACCAGGCCCTTGTCGTGCAGGGTCTTGAAGGCCCACATGACGCTTTCCATGTAGTCCAGGTCGAGCGTCTTGTAGTCGTTGGCGAAGTCGACCCAGCGGGCCTGCCGGGTGACGTACCGCTCCCAGTCGTGCGTGAACTCCAGCACGGAGGTGCGGCAGGCGTCGTTGAACCGGGCCACGCCGAGGTCGAGGATCTCCGCCTTGGTGGTGATGCCGAGCTGCTTCTCGGCCACCACCTCGGCGGGCAGGCCGTGGCAGTCCCAGCCGAACCGGCGCTCGACGCGCCGGCCGCGCATGGTCTGGTAGCGCGGCACCACGTCCTTGACGTAGCCGGTGAACAGGTGGCCGTAGTGCGGCAGGCCGTTGGCGAACGGGGGGCCGTCGTAGAAGACGTACTCGTTCTCGCCGTCGCGGCCGGCGTCGCGGGCCTCGACGGACGCCTCGAAGGTCTTGTCGGCCGTCCAGTGCTCCAGGACCCGGCGCTCGACCGCGGGCAGGTCCGGGCTCGCCGGGACACCGGCGCCGGACGGGTCGTGCAACGGATAGGCCATCGCCTGTCGCTCCTCAGCAGCTCACTCGTCTGTGCTCTGCGAGGACGAGCCGGATCCGGTACGCCGTGACCGGCGTCCCGGGCGTGGCCCGCGGTACCACCCCGCTTGGCGGCCGAGGTGCGACCGCCCGCTCGTTGGCCGGCTGTGACGGGCCGTCCCGTCCGGTTCTACTGGGCCGGTCACCCGGCTGTTCCTCCGGAGGCTCACCGGTGATGGCCGGGTCGTCGCCTGTGCGTTCAAGCGTACTCGACCCCCTGCCCGCCGTGCCGCGCCGCCGGGTATTCCACTGCCCGGCGAGGTGTCAGCGGCGCGACGGGGCCGGGAGGGTGGTGGTCCAGAGCGAGGCGCCGGAGCGGTCCCGCAGGTGGACCGTCAGGGCCGCCGACGGGCCGTCGATCGTGACCTCGCCGAAGTGCTGGAAGCCCTCGGCCGGGGAGGTGTTGGCGCGCGGCGGGGCGTGCACGAACACCGCCTTCGGGCCGAACGTGCCGTCCAGCGCGTTCGGGCCGAATGCGCCCGCGTGCGCCGGGCCGGAGACGAACTCCCAGAACGGGCTGAAGTCCCGCACCGCCGCACGGGCCGGGTCGTAGTGGTGGGCGGCGGTGTAGTGCACGTCGGCGGTGAGGAACACCAGTCCGGTCACCCCGGCCCGGTGCGAGGCGCGCAGCACCTCGGCGAACTCCAGCTCCCGGCCGGCCGGCGCGCCGTGGTCGCCCTGCGCCACGCCCTCCTGGGCGTCTGCCCCGTCCGGCACCACCACGCCGATCGGCAGGTCGTTGGCGATCACCTTCCAGGTGGCCCGGGACGCGCGCAGCTCCCGGATCAGCCACTCCCGCTGCGCCCTGCCGAGCAGTCCCCGGTTGCGGTCGGCGTACGTGTTGCCGTCGTTCGGGTCCTTGTAGGTGCGCATGTCCAGCACGAACACGTCCAGCAGCGGCCCGTACGACAGCTTGCGGTACATCGGCCCGCCGGCCGGCACCGGCAGCCACTCGTGGAACGCCTGCCGGGCCCGGGCGGCGAGCACGTCCACCCGCTTCTCGCCGTACCGCTCGTCGGTCAGGATCTCCCCCGGGTACCAGTTGTTCACCACCTCGTGGTCGTCCCACTGGTTGATCTGCGGCACCTCGGCGGCGAACGCCCGCAGGTGCTCGTCGAGCAGGTTGTACGCGAACTGCCCCCGGTACTCGGCGAGTGTCTCGGCCACCTTGCTCTTCTCCGGCGTCACCAGGTTGCGCCAGGTGCGCCCGTCCGGCAACACCACGCTCTCGGTCAGCGGGCCGTCGGCGTACACGGTGTCGCCGCTGCACAGGAAGAAGTCCGGGCGGCGCTCCCGCATGGCCCGGAAGATCGCCAGCCCGTCGAAGTCGGGGCTGATCCCCCAGCCCTGCCCGACGATGTCGCCGGTCCACACGAACCGCACGTCACGCCGCTGCTGCCGCCCGGGGGCGGTGGCGAACGAGCCGGTCAGCGGCTCGCTGCACAGGCCGTGCCGGTCCAGGCTCTCCACCCGTACCCGGTAGTGCAGCCGCTGGCCCGCGGGCAGGCCGCGCAGGCGGACCTTGCCGGTGAGGTCTCCGGTGGGGTCGACCACCGGGCCGCGCACCAGGCGGGCGCCGCGCAGGTCCGGCCGGCGGCTCACCTCGACCAGCATCCGGCCGGGCCGGTCCGCGCGGGTCCAGACCAGCGCCGAGTCGGCGGTCACGTCGCCGCTCTGCACGCCGTGGGTGAGCAGCGGCCGGCCGCCGGGCCGCAGGCCGGGTGCGGCGGGCGCGCCGGGCGCGCCGAGCAGCGCGCCGCCGGCGACTCCGGCGCCGGCGACCAGGCCGGCGCGGAGCAGGGCACGTCGATCGATGTGCGTCATGGGTTCTCCCGGTCTCGGCAGTGTCGCCAGCCCGGTCTACCGGCCGCAGGTGGCCGGGAACTCCGGTCGAGGTGACCGGAACGTCAACGATTGTTGTCGGCCCGGCCATGACCACCGTCACACCGCAGGCGCGTCACGCCGCGCCCGCCGTGCCCCGTCCTGTGCGCGTACCCCAACCAACGAGGAGGCGGCGATGAGCCGGATGGACATGGCGGCGGTGGCGCCGGAGGCGTACCAGGCCGTGCTGGGCCTGGAGAAGTACGTCCGGACGAACGTGGACCACACCGTGCTGGAGCTGGTGAAGCTGCGGGCGTCGATGCTCAACGGCTGTGCGTTCTGCGTGGACATGCACAGCCGGGAGGCGCTGGGGGCCGGGGAGGACAGCCGCCGGCTGTTCGCGGTCGCGGCGTGGCGGGAGGCGCCGTTCTTCGACGAGCGGGAGCGGGCCGCGCTGGCCCTCACCGACGCGGTGACCCGGCTCGGCGAGCACGGCGTGCCGGACGACGTCTGGGACGGCGCGGCGAAGGTGTGGTCGGAGAAGGAACTGGCCGACCTGGTGGTGGCGATCGCCACCATCAACGTGTGGAACCGGGTCGCGGTGACCTGCCGGACGCAGCCGCCGGCGCAGGTCTGATCGCTGACACACGACGGCCCCGGTCCCGCCAGGAGCGGGCCGGGGCCGTCGGCGCGTCGGTCAGGCCAGCTCGGGGAACCAGAGCGCGATCTCGCGCTTGGCGCTGTCCGCCGAGTCGGAGGCGTGCACCAGGTTCTCCCGGTTCGACAGCGACAGGTCGCCCCGGATCGTGCCGGCGGCGGCCTTGCGGCCGTCGGTGCTGCCGATCATGGCGCGCACCACCTCGATCACCTGGTCGCCGGAGAGCACCAGCGCCACGAGCGGGCCGCTGGTCATGAACGTCTTCAGCGGCGGGTAGAAGGGCTTGTCGACGTGCTCGGCGTAGTGCTGGTCGGCGAAGTCGCCGTCCATGGTCCGGGTCACCATCGCGTCGATCCGCAGGCCCTTGCGCTCGAAACGGGACAGGATCTCGCCCACCAGACCGCGGCGCACCGCGTCGGGCTTGATCAGTACGAGCGTCCGCTCGTCCGGGCTGCTGCTGGACACGCTGGTTTCCTCCTGCGCACTCAAACGGGGTCGGCTGGGTACGGTCAGCGTAGCGACCCGGTCCCGGCGCCGGCGCGGCGGCTGCGTCTTCCCTGGCCCGCCGTGGCGGCCTAGCCTGGCCCTGGAACCCCTGGGAGGTCCACTGTGGCGAATGGCGGGAACCGCACGATCGCGCCGGTACGCAAACTGATCGGCACGGTGCTGGGCACCGTCGCCACCTTCGTGACGGTGTTCGGGCTGGGCATGACCAGCTGGGCCATCGTGGCGCTCGGCGTCGCGCTGCTGGTGCTGGCGATCGCGCTGGCCACGGTACGCGGCGGCGGTCGCACCTGGGTGATCGGGCTGGGGCACGTGCACAGCGCCTCCGAACCACCCACCCAGTACGCGTTCGGCCGCTGCGAGCTGCAACTGGTGATCGACGCGCCCGGATTGCCGCCCCGGTCCAAGAAGATCATCGAGCCGCGGGTGCCGGTCGCCAAGTGGCCCTCGCTCGGCCAGGCGCTGCCGGTCCGGGTGGCGCTGGACGACCAGCGGCACGTGCGCGTCCTCTGGGACGAGGTGCCCACCCACGCGGAGACCGCCGCCGCGGTGGCCGACCTGCCGCCCGAGTACGACACCCCGGACCCGCTGGACGAGCCGCTGATCGCGCAGGAGGCGCCGCCGTGGGCCGGGCGCGCGCCCGAGGACGACTTCCGCGACGACTACCCGCCCGCGCCGGAGGAGTACCTGGACGACGTGCCGCCCCGGGCCGAGGAGCGCGAGCCGGTGGTGCTGCACCAGAGCCCCAGCGGCCGGATGGTGCTGGAGGGGCAGCTCGTCGAACCGGCAGCCGCCGGCCCGCTCCCCCGCCGCGCCCCGGCACCCCGCGTCCCGGCCGAGGAGCCGATCGGCGCCCCGGCACCCGACAGCACGCGCGCCGAGGCGGCCGACACCATTCCCGTCGAGACCGTGCCCGACCCGATCGACGTGCCGCTGGACGACCCGGCGGACGCGCCCCGGCGCTCCGACACCCCGCCCACCGCCGAGGAACTGGACGAGGCCATCTTCGGCCCGTCCGCCTCGTCCGGCCCGGCGGACGCGGCCGAGCCAGACGGGCTGGGCAGCCCGATCAGTGGCGTCGGCATCACCCTGCTCGTCACCGACCTGGACCGGTCCCTCGACTTCTACCGCGAACTCGGCTTCGACGAGCTGGACCGGGGCGAGGGCAACGCCGTGCTCGCCTCCGGGCCGACCCGGCTGGTGCTGCGCCGGGTCACCGGCGCCGCCCCGATCAGCCGCCGGCTGGTGCACGTCAACCTCGAGGTGGACGACATCCAGGGCGCGTACGAGCGGCTGCGCGAATCGGGCGTCCGGTTCACGTACGCGCCGCGCGTGGTCAACCGGGGCACCAAGCTGGAGGTGTGGGCGGCGGCCTTCCGCGACCCCGACGGTCACGGCGTCGCCCTGACCCAGTGGCGCACCCTCGCCGAGGTGTAAGGAAGGGCCCCTTCTTAACGCCTCAGGTAGAGGAAGGGGCCCTTCTTAACACAACACCGCGCGGCACCGCGCCGCGCGCGACGGCGCTCAGCCGAGGATGACCCGCCGCACGTGCAGCGCGTACGCCCACACCAGCGCGAACATCACACCGAGCGCGAACAGCGACCAGTGCAGCAGCCCGGAGAGCAGCAGCAGACCCTGAAGCACGGTGCCGGCGTGCCACGCCCACGGTCGGCGCATCAGGCCGGCCAGCACCACGCAGGCGACCGCCAGCGCCACGATCGCGCCGATCGCCGCGCCGCTCAGGTCACCGCCGACCACCCGGATCGGCTGGATGGCCAGCAGCAGCACCAGCGCCTCCAGCGCCATCGTGCCGGCGCCCAGTCCACGTACCGCCTTGTCCGGGTTCCGGAGCCCGGACCGCCGCTCGCCGCCCGCCTGCTCCGGACCGGCCTGGTCCTCCGGCGTGTCGCCGGCCGCCGGTTCAGGGCCCGGACCCTGCTGCGGGCCGGTCATCGCTTGAGCAGCCGGCGGGCGTCGGCCACTGTCACCACCGATCCGGTGACCAGCACGCCCACCCCGGCCAGCTCACCCGGCACGTCGGACTCGGCCTCCGCCACCGCCGCCTCGATCGCGTCGGGCATCTCCCGGGTCACCTGCACCCGCTCCGGCCCGAAGATCTCCCGCGCCAGCGCGGCCAGCTCGTCCACCGGCATCGCCCGGGGCGAGCTGTTCTCCGCCACCACGATCGAGTCGAGCACCGGTTCGAGCAGTTCCAGCAGGCTCGCCGCGTCCTTGTCGCCGAGCACCGCCAGCACGCCGACCAGCTTGCTGAACGCGAACTCCTCCTGCAGCGCGGCCACCGTGGCGGCCATGCCGTGCGGATTGTGCGCGCCGTCGAGCAGCACCGTCGGCGCGGTCCGTACCCGCTCCAGCCGGCCCGGCGAGCTGGTCGCGGCGAAGCCCTCCCGGACCGCCTCGATGTCGAGCTGCCGCCGGGCACCGGCGCCGAGGAACGCCTCCACCGCGGCCAGCGCCACCGCCGCGTTCTGCGCCTGGTGCGCGCCGTGCAGCGGGATGAAGATCTCCTCGTACACGCCGCCCAGGCCCTGGATGGTCAGCACCTGGCCGCCGACGGCGACCGCGCGGCGCAGCACGCCGAACTCGGCGCCCTCCCGGGCGACTGTGGCGTTGACCTCGGCGCAGCGTTCCAGGATCGGGCGGGCCGCCTCCTCCTCCTGCGCCGCCGCGATCACCGTGGCGCCGGGGTGGATGATGCCGGCCTTGTGCAGCGCGATGTCCTCGATCGTGTCGCCGAGCCACTCGGTGTGGTCCAGCCCGATCGGGGTGATCACGGCGACGCCGGCCTGGATGACGTTCGTCGCGTCCTCCGCGCCGCCGAGCCCGACCTCCACCACGGCCACGTCGACCGGGGCGTCGGCGAACGTGGCGAACGCCAGCGCCGTGGTCATGTCGAAGTACGTCAGCGGCTCGGCGAACCGCTGGTCGACCAGCTCGGCCAGCGGCGCGATCTCCCGGTACGTGGACACGAACCGCTCCTCGCTCACCGCCTCGCCGTCCAGGCTGATCCGCTCCCGGACGGTCTCCAGGTGCGGGCTGGTGTAGCGGCCGGTGTGCAGCCCGAACGCCCGCAGCAGCGAGTCGATCATCCGGGCCGTCGAGGTCTTGCCGTTGGTGCCGGTCAGGTGAATCGACGGGTACGCCCGCTGCGGGCTGCCCAGCAGGTCGAGCAGGGTTTCGATCTTCTCCAGCTCGAAGTGCATCCGGGTGAAGCCGCGCGCGTTGAGCGCGGCCTCCACCTCGGCGAACGCGCTGCGGTCGGTGCGGTCGGTGCGGTCGCTCACGAGGGCAGCGCCTCCAGGGCGGCGTCGATCCGGACCAGGTCCGCCTCGGCCACCGCCAGCCGTTCGCGGATCTTCGCCACCACCGGCTCGGGCGCCTTGCCGACGAACGCCGGATTGTCCAGCTTCGCCCGCGCCTGGGTGGCCTCCTTCTCGGCCGCCGCCCGGTCCTTGGTGAGCCGGGCGCGCTCGGCGGCCACGTCGATCGAGCCGCGAGTGTCCAGCGCGACGCTGACCGCGCCGGGCATGGCCAGCGTGGCGCTGGCCTGGAAGTCGTCGCCGGGCGCGTCGAGCCGGGCCAGCGAGCGCACCAGCGGCTCGTGCGCCGCGATGCCCGCGCCGGTCAGGCCGTCGAGCCGCGCGGCGACCCGCTGGGTCGGCCGCAGCCCCTGGTCCGACCGGAACCGCCGGACCTCGGTCACCACCCGCTGGAGGGTGGCGACTTCGCCTTCCGCGGCGTCGTCGACGAGGGTACGGTCGGCGACCGGCCAGGACGCCGTCAGTACGGTCTCGCCGCCGCTGAGCGCGGACCACAGCTCGTCGGTGACGAACGGGATGACCGGGTGCAGCAGCCGCAGGAGCTGGTCCAGCACGTGCCCGAGCACCCGCCGGGTGGCGTCGGCAGCGGGGCCGCCCTCGGCGAGCACCGGCTTGCTCAGCTCCACGTACCAGTCGCAGACGTCGTCCCACGCGAAGTGGTAGAGCAGGTCGCAGACCTTCGCGAACTCGTACGCCTCGAACTGCTCGTCCACCTCGGCGGTGACGTGCGCCAGCCGGGACAGGATCCACCTGTCGACGGTGGAGAGCTCGGCGGCGTCCGGCAGCGGGCCGCCGGTGTGCGCGCCGTTGAGCAGCGCGAACCGGGTGGCGTTCCAGAGCTTGTTGCAGAAGTTGCGGGAGCCCTGGCACCACTCCTCGCTGACCGGCACGTCCTGACCGGGGTTCGCGCCCCGGGCAAGCGTGAACCGGGTGGCGTCGGCGCCGAACCGGTCGATCCAGTCCAGCGGGTCGACCACGTTGCCGAACGACTTCGACATCTTCTTGCCGTGCTCGTCGCGGACCATGCCGTGCAGCGCCACCACGTCGAACGGCTGCACGCCGTCCATCGCGTACAGGCCGAACATCATCATCCGGGCGACCCAGAAGAACAGGATGTCGTAGCCGGTGACCAGCACGCTGGTCGGGTAGAACTTCGCCAGGTCCGGGGTGCGCTCGGGCCAGCCGAGCGTGGAGAACGGCCACAGGCCGCTGGAGAACCAGGTGTCCAGCACGTCCTCGTCCTGCCGCCAGCCCTCGCCGGACGGCGGTTCCTCGTCCGGGCCGACGCAGACGATCTCGCCGTCCGGGCCGTACCAGACGGGGATGCGGTGACCCCACCACAGCTGGCGGGAAATGCACCAGTCGTGCATGTTGTCGACCCAGGCGAAGTAGCGCTTGGCCAGCTCGGCCGGCTCGATCGCCACCCGGCCGTCGCGCACCGCGTCGCCGGCGGCCTTCGCGAGCGGCCCGGTGTTGACGAACCACTGCAGCGACAGCCGCGGCTCGACAGTCGTCTTGCAGCGCGAGCAGTGCCCCACCGCGTGCAGGTACGGCCGCTTCTCGGCCACGATCCGGCCCTGCTCGCGCAGCGCCGCGACGATCGCCGGGCGGGCCTCGTACCGGTCCAGGCCCTCGAACGGGCCGGGCGCGGTGATGATCCCGCGCTCGTCCATGATCGTCAGCGAGGGCAGGTCGTGCCGCTGGCCGATCTCGAAGTCGTTCGGGTCGTGCGCCGGGGTCACCTTGACCATGCCGGTGCCGAAGCTCGGGTCGACGTGCTCGTCGGCGACGATCGGGATCCGCCGGTCGGTGAGCGGAAGCTCCACCTCGGTGCCGATCAGGTGCCGGTACCGCTCGTCGTCCGGGTGCACCGCCACCGCGGTGTCACCGAGCATCGTCTCGGCACGGGTGGTCGCCACCACCACCTCGTCGCCGTAGCGGATCGAGACCAGCTCGCCCTCGTCGTCGGTGTGCTCCACCTCGATGTCGGACAGCGCGGTGAGGCAACGCGGGCACCAGTTGATGATCCGGTTGGCCCGGTAGATGAGCCCGTCGTCGAAGAGCTTCTTGAACATGGTCTGCACGGCCCGGGACAGGCCCTCGTCCATGGTGAAACGCTCGCGGTCCCAGTCGACGGCGTCRCCGAGCCGGCGCATCTGGCCCAGGATCGCGCCGCCGGACTCGGCCTTCCACTGCCAGACCCGCTCGACGAACTTCTCCCGGCCGAGGTCGTGGCGGGACAGCCCCTCACCGGCGAGCTGCCGCTCGACCAGGTTCTGGGTGGCGATGCCGGCGTGGTCCATGCCCGGCAGCCAGAGCGCCTCGTACCCCTGCATCTTCTTGCGCCGGGTGAGCGCGTCCATGAGCGTGTGCTCGAACGCGTGGCCCATGTGCAGCGAGCCGGTGACGTTGGGCGGCGGGATGACGATGGTGAACGGTGGCTTCTCGCTGTCCGCCGACGCCCGGAAGTGTCCGCCGGCTACCCACTGCTCGTACCGTCGCTGCTCTACCTCGCCGGGCTGGTACTGGCCGGCGAGGGTCGGGGCGTCGGGGCGTCGGGCATCCAGTCTCTCGGTCACCCTGAAAGTCTACGGAGCGCTTTCGAGGACCTGACGTGCGCCACCGGTGATTCGCGTACGGTGGCGGTCATGTCCGACGCGCATCTCACCGAGCGCCCGGTCGACGGGGGTTCCGATCCGGTCGAGCTGACCGAAGAGCCGATCGAGCTGAGCCGCCGCGACCCCGCGCAGGAGCCCGAACGCCGGCCCGTCTCCCGGCGCCGGAAGATCGTCCTCGCCGCCCTGCTGGCGGCCGGCCTGGCCGGCGCCGGCGTGCTCGGCCTCGGTGGATGGCGGGTGCTCCAGCAGAAGGACACCACTCTCGGTCAGCCCACCGAGGTCGCCGGGCTGGTACGCGACGACAGCGAGCGGGCCCGCAGCACCGCCGACTACCTGCGCGACGGGCTCGCCGCCGACATCGAGCTGGACCGCGGCTACGGTGCCGTCTACTCCGACCGCGGCGACGCCAAGCGCTCGGTGCTGCTGTTCGGCGGCACCACGCTGCTCTGGCAGCCCGAACGCGACCTGGACACCCTGTTCGGGCTGATGGCCGACGAGACCGGCCGGGTCGCGGGCCTGCGCGAGGTGGACGCCGGCCGTTTGGGTGGCGTGATGAAGTGCGGTACGACGAGCGGCGACGGCGGTGACTTCGCGGTCTGCGGGTGGGCCGACCACGGCAGCGTGGTGATGGGCATGTTCCCGGGCCGGACGGTCGACGCCGCCGCAGCCCTGTTCCGGGACATCCGAGAGTCCGTCCAGACGCGCTGATCCGTGAACTCGGCGGGCACTCGTCCACGCCAGTGCGGCGAGGGACAGGCACCCGCCCCGTCACGTCGCCGTGGTGACGGGTGCCTGTCCCCGCCCTGGTGACCGCTCCCCGCAACGGCCGCCCGGTTCGCCATTACGGGGAGGTGGCTGCATTCCCGGCACGCCGTTGCCGCCACCTCGGCGTAACGGCCCCCCGGATCGCCATTACGGCGTAGTGGTGGCCGGTTCGGCGGTTCGGGGAAGTGGTGGGTGGTCCACCGTTCACGCGCGCCGGCATGGGGGCCGGTTTTCGGGGTGGACGCGTTTCAGGGCCACCCCCTCACGGGGGTGGCCCTGAAATCGAATGTTTGTCCGGCGGTGTCCTACTCTCCCACACCCTCCCGAGTGCAGTACCATCGGCGCTGGAGGGCTTAGCTTCCGGGTTCGGAATGTGACCGGGCGTTTCCCCTCCGCCATGACCGCCGTAACTCTATGAACATGTCAACCAACCCTGTGGGTGATCGTTTGTTCAGAGTTGCACAGTGGACG
>NZ_LYXF01000017.1:0-90562 GCF_001709195.1 Micromonospora sp. II
TTGATCTTCTTGCCCGCGTCGTAGCCCCGACTGTCCCGGCCGACGGTGTCGGCGCCCTTCACGCTCTGCGAATCGATGATCCCGGCCGACGGCTCCGGCTGGCGGCCCTGCTGCACCCGGGCCTTGATCCGGAGCGTGGTCAGGAGTTTCTCCGTCACGCCGGATTCTTCCCACCGGGTGAAGTACCAGTACACCGTCTGCCACGGCGGCAGGTCAGCCGGCAGGTACCGCCACGGACATCCCGACCGCACCACGTACAGGATCGCGTTGACGATCTCCCGCCGCGGATGCTTCTCCCGACGACCGTCGGTATTCGGCTCCGGAAGCAGCGGTTCTATCAACGCCCACTGGGCATCGGTCAGGTCGGACGGGTAGCCACGGCGTGCAGACACCGCGCCACCCTGCCCGTCTCGCCGGTGGAAGTCATGCCACCACGCCGTCCACAACAGACCTTCTCAAACACGCTCTAAGACAGCACAAGTGGCAGAAGTTCGGGCGTGACTGGTGGTCTCTCGGCTGGCGGGAGAAGTCCAAGGGCATCTGGACCGGCGCGTCAGCGAAGCTCGCAACGGTCAGCGGCATCGTCGGCACGGTCACGGGGATCATCGGTGTCTTCAAGTAGCCCTGCGGCCGGTCGCGCCCGCCTTCCCTCGCGACAAGGTCCGTGAGCGGAAGCCCTGCTCAGCAGCCCGATCTTTCTAGTCGCGGCGCATTCTCGTGAGACCGGCCGGATTCAGGGTTCGAGTCCCTGGCGGCCCACACAACAGCGCACCTGAGCTGCGAAAACGTCGGCCGAAGATCATCGGGCACAACCAGGGCACAACTCAGTTCTGATCTTGGCCGGTGGGCGTTCAGATGACTTGCCGTCTGCCTGCCGCAGGAGGTTGCCGACCAGGCCGCGCGGGCGGTCCTTCTTCGGCAGCCAGTGCACGTAGGTCTCCAACGTGATCCGCAGGTTGGCGTGCCTCAGCGCCTTCTGCACTTCCTGGGGCTCGGCACCGTTGCTCATGAGCGTGGTGGCGAAGAAGTGGCGCAGGGAGTGGAAGGTGCCTTCCTTCGGCCACTCGGCGGCCTGCCGCCAGTCCGCCCACAGCCTTCGCCGTCGCCGCACCCTCAGGGCGGGCCGCCTCTGCCGGGCCGCCGAGCTGCCAGAAAGCCCGCACCGGTCAGCTCTTCCCGTCACTGGCCATGGGTAGTGCTTTCCCTTGTAGCGGTGCTGTGTACCGGGGTCGTAGCAGTGCCCGTGTCGTGGGCCGCGCTGCGGCAGGCAGAGGCAGAGCGAGGTGAAGCTACGCCGGAGGCGGCCGTGAACGTGTACGTGCTCCAGATGAGCAGCGGCGAGCGGATCGGCCTGTCGCGGGTGCTGGCCGGCAGGCGTCATGACGAGCTGCTGCGGCAGTGGCGTGAGTACCGCGGCGAGATGGAACGCGGCAATGTTCCGTCGAAGCTTGAAGTGGTCGGACCGATCGAGGTCGAGGACCAGGCCGACGACCGTGCGAGTGTGACCGCTCAGGTCCATGCGGTCTGGTGGAACGAACAGGTCAACCTCAGCGGCACAGCTCACCCGTGGCGGTTCGAGACTCGGCGAGACGCCGGCGGTTGGCGGGTGTGGGTAGCGTACCTGCCGCCGTGGTGCGGTGTGCACGTCCAGGCAGACGCCTGCCACTGAGCGCTGTCGGGCGCGTCCAGTGGCAGATGGCTAGAGAGGCTCGCCGCAACTCTGGCAGGTGTCCTCGCCGTCCTCGTAAATCATTCCGCAGCAGTACGACGACCCACCGCTGACCTCGTAGCAGGCTTCGTGCCAGTCCTCCCCATTGGAGTCGAGGTGACTGCCGTCGTCCTCGATCGGGTCACCGCAACCCTCGCATGTGAGCGTCGTCATGTTCTCGCTCTCCCCTCACACCGGCTCCGCAGCGTCCCAGTTCCAACAATCGGGGGACGTGAACGGCGAGCAATAGGCCCTGTCGTGGCGCTCGGAGTAGTCCCTCATGTTGGCTGTGGGCCTGCCGCAGTTCGGACAAGTAGGGTGCTCGCCCGAACAGGTGCGGCTGTTGTGCCCGCCGAGACCACAAACTGTGCATGCCACGCGGCGGATCCTAGCCCGAGTTTCCGGGATAAGTTGACCTTCAGGGTTGGGTGTCTGGGCAAACGGGGGCAACCCATCCAGCTAGTGAGTCCGCCGGCGGTTGGACTCCTGCCGGATAGCCTCCGTGAGATCCCGCCAGGTGCCGGCCGAGGTCTTCATCATCCGTTCGACCACCGCGCAGGCGGATGCCTCGTCGGTGAAGTCGTACGACACCTCCTGCCCTCCGTCACCGCCGAGAC
Organism: Micromonospora sp. II; assembly: GCF_001709195.1. Taxonomy (NCBI): domain Bacteria; kingdom Bacillati; phylum Actinomycetota; class Actinomycetes; order Micromonosporales; family Micromonosporaceae; genus Micromonospora; species Micromonospora sp. II. Next base: position 2,326 of record NZ_LYXF01000017.1, read on the forward strand.
GGCCACGAACCCGCCAGAGTTCGCTGTCGGAGACCAACCAGATGTCGCGCCTGGCCATGCGGCCCCAGCTTCCGTTCCACCAGGTCCGCGTACCTCCACCAGGGGCGCCGGCGGAACGGCTGTCGACAGCAACGCTGACAGCAACGGCCCCGGACGGCAGCACGCCGATGAGTGCTGGCACGGACGGAGCTCCGAGCGTCCAGCCGTTGCTGGACGTGTGCGGACGCGACGCACAGAGCTTGTAAGCGAGACGTCGCATCGGTGGGCCGACATCAGATCGGGCAGTAGAGCGCCACGTCTGGCAGAGGTGCCCTTGCCCTATGGCGGCCAGGTCTCAGAATTAGATGGATCGGCACAGTTGCGGCCCTCCGTGCCAGCCGAAGCCTGGCACAGCGCCGGAACGCGTTGACCCCTGGCCCAACCACGTGAGCATAGGAGGGCGTAGTTGAACACAGTACGCGCCAGAGTGTGGCAGTTCCGTTTGGAGCGCAACATCCAGGTGGTGGCCACGGTGGTTGGGCGAGGCACGTTGGCAGTGAGCCTTGCGCGTCTCCTTCACATCAATGCGATGGCCTGTGACCTTCGCAAGGTGCTCGACTACCGGACCAAGCAGCTCGAGGTCCGCTTGCTACTCAGTTACCTTGGCGCTCCCGGCGGCAACGCGCTTCAACTGGATCACCGCGCCTTCGCTGCGAGTTCACGTCACATACGCGGCTTTGTCAGCGAGTGCTCCGGACTTGGGGTTCTGACGGCTGCGAGTGAGGCGATTTTTGCTTGGCAGCATGGAACCCACGATCTGCACAATTTCGATGCTTTGCCCAGACAGTTGCTTTGGGAATACGATGCCAAGGGCGTACGCCCCGACCTGCTGTTCCATCTGCCTACGGGTCCTGTCGCAGGTGAGGCGCGTGGTCGCTACCGCAGGGCGAAATACATTCTTCCGAAGAAGCCGCTAAGCCCGCAGAAGGATCGACTCCGAGAGCTAGCTAACTGGTCATCGGTGCACAACGACCACTCGTACTTCATGAGTTGGCTTTACATCGGACCATCTGGAGTGGCCGTTGACATCTTTCTTCCCGCCAATCCCCGCTGGGACTGGGGCACCGGCCTGAGAGCCGCGACCTTCCAGGCAGATGAGGAGCAGGATGATGCACAAGAGTGGCGCTTTCCGCTGCAGGATGATTTGCCTAGGTGGACGGGGCGGCGTCCAACCCGGCGTCGCCCCGTACCAGACGATGAGGACTTACTCCATGTAGTAGACGAAGCGCGGTTCGCCGCCTCCGCGCCAACACTGCCACTGGACCTGCTCGAGCTTGATTCGCAGGAGCGGGCTACGAGGGTTATCGACAGTCTTTTCAGGACCGCCCCGGAGGCTGGGCCGGATGCGGAGCTGGCCGGCATTCCGGTCCGCGGAACGTGGGCACCTGCTGATCAGCTAGGTGACGCGCGGTACGAGGTCCTGCTCGGGGTACTTGCTGCGCCAGCCCGAGATCGTGGAGACGTGAGGCGCGTAGACGTAGAGGAGAGGCTTGCTCGAAGCGAGGGCTCTTTTGACGTCTGTCTCGACGGACGGCTCCTCACGGTCGTCCGCCCAGTCACAGCCCCCCGGCCAAAGTGGACGCAGCTTGAGCGAGTGTTGCTTGCCGACCGTTAACGCGAACGGCACCTAACTCCACTCTCCCGATTGGGTCGGCTGCTATTCGCCTAGGCGTGGTGCGCGGTCGTCTCAGTTCCCGTCGATCATGGCCAGCCGACCGCAATCGCCAAGATCCAGCCTCTCTTCCCCACCTGCGGCTAGAACGCTGCCAGCCGGACAGGAGCCAGCCAGGCAGACTTGGAAAGCGTACAAGGGCACTCCCCGCGTCCCACCGACGAGGTTGCCGGCTCGCTGGGGAAGATCATCGGGCACAGGGCGGGCACAAATGGCATCGACAAGCGCTCTCAACCGCTGTAAGGCAACGAGAAACCTCGCGCAGGTCAGGACACCGATCCGCCCGATCTAGGGTGATCCATCGACCACCGGAGGGGTTTAGGGTTTGAGTCCCCGGAGGCTTGAACCGCAGGTCAAGATCAACCCCTAGTCAGGCTGTCCAAAGGGCAACCGGAAGCGACCATCATTGACCACCCACCACGGTTCTGCCCGCAGGTCAGAGGCGGTCTTGCTCGTTCGATGGACTACGCACGTTGACCTAGATCAATGCCGCTGGAAGTAGGACACCGGTTCGCCGCTTGTAGATCGGGCCGCAGCCGCGGCCACGCTCGCTGCGAGGGAATCGGCAGTCAGCTCAACCGGCCGTACCGTGCAGGTGGGCGACCAGCCGACGGTATTCGTCAGGCGTGCCGATGGCGGCCCGATGGCCCGGGTGGGCCACGTAGTGGTCGATCGCGGAGGCGAGGAAGCGCGGCTGGACGCTGTCGACGGGCATCGCGGGGCGGCCCACCACGCCACGACGCCGTACCAGCGTGGGGTTCCCGAGCGTCAGCGGTAGCCGCAGGCGCGACTGCATGTCGTTGCTCGACGCCTCGACGCGCGGCTCGGCCTCCCACGGGATCATGCGCGACCCGAGGAGTCCCGTCGTGCGTACGCCGTCCGGGCTGAGCCGCACGCTGTGCCCGCTCCACGCCGCAGCTACCAGCAGCCCGATCAGCACGAGCCAGGGCAGGCTCACGAGGACGTCGAACGTGGTTGCGATGCCCGCTTCTGTGGAACGCAGGTATGCGCCGACGGTCGCGGAGGACTGGCCGAGGAGGCCCAGGGTGAGGAGAACCCGCCACGCCGGGACCGGTGAGGCGAAGGCCGCGCTCCGCGGCAGCACTACCAGAGCGGCGGACCGCTTCCCGATGCTGATGATCGCAAGGAGCAGGAAGGTCAGAGCGAGGAGGAGGAGCGGGAGGGAGGATGCCCGCGCCACGTCCGGCGCGTAGCCCATCGCAGCGGCGTTTCCACCCGCCACCAGCAGACCCGTCACCAGGATGGGACGTCGGTGCCGTGCCACGGCGGCCGAGATCGCGTCGATCACTCCGGCGACCCTACAACCGGGGTTCACCCCGTCTGCTGCGCTGAAGTGGCGATGCTTGGTCCGGACGGCCGCCGAACATCCAGTTGTGCGACTCCACCTCGGCGTACCGGTCGGTGGCCAGCACGGCGCGCGCCTCGTCCGGCCCGGTCGCCCGCACCAGCACTGCCGTGCCCACCCACGTCGCGCCGTCGTCGGACAGCAGCGGCCCGTACGCGATCAGCTCGTCCTGCCGCTGCGGCAGCACCGGACCGGCGCCCTGCTCCGGACCGAGACCGAGCACCAGGTACCGATTGCCGCCCGTCCGGCCCCCGGAGAAGTCCCACATGGTGCGGCCCAGCATGTTCCGCCACCGCCGCAGCACCACGTCCCGGTACGCGCCCGCCTGATAGTTGGGCTCGTCGAAGGCGAACGCCCGAGCGGCGGCGGGGTCGGGCAGGCTCGGGATGTGCACACTGCCGGTCGGGGTGCCGTCGTCGGCGAGGGTCGGGCCGCGCGCGATCATCTGCTCCACGTACCGGTCCATGTAGGACCAGTGCTCCTCGACCAGCTTCTGGCGCAGAGGTGCCGAGCCGAGCCGATCGCTGTGGTAGCAGAAGAACTCCATGACCCGAGTCTCGCCGTCGACCAACAGGCGTAGCCACTTTTTTGTGGGTACTTGTCGGCGTGCGCGACCGCGACGAACCTGGTTGTGGGTGGAGGCGGAAAAGGGCAGGTCAGGAGGCGGTGCGGGCTTCGGCGAGTTTGTCCAGGCGGCGGTGGCCCCAGTCGGAGAGGGGAGCCAGCGCTTCGGCGAGGTCGCGGCCGAACGGGGTCAGCGAGTACTCGGTCTTCAACGGCAGCACCTCGTACGCCTCCCGGTGCACCAGTCCGTCGCCCTCCATCTCCCGTAACGCCTGAGTCAGCACCTTCTCGGTGAGGCCCGGAAGCTGCCGGCGCAGCTCTCCGGGGCGGCGCGGGCCGGATTCCAGCAGCCAGAGCAGGGCTGTCTTCCACTTGCCGTCGATCACGGCGATCGCGGCTGTCACTCCACAGACGTTCAGGTCCTGGGCCCGGCTGCGCGTCATCTGCGTCCCGTTCGACAAGAGGAGTCTGCGTGAACACCAATCCCGACAAGTCTGTCACGGTGCTCGGCCTGGGACCGATGGGTCGCGCGCTGGCCGGCGCCTTCCTGGACGCCGGAGTGCCCACGACGGTCTGGAACCGCACGACCGGCAAGGACCGCGAGCTGGTCGAGCGGGGCGCGACGAGCGCCCCGACCGCCGAGGAGGCGGTCGCCGCGAGCGGGCTGACTGTGGTCTGCGTGGTGAACTACGACGCCTCGGATGCGATCCTGCGCGGCGACGCGGTGACCGCCGCGCTGGAGGGGCGCACGGTCGTCAGCCTGACGGCCGACACCCCGGACCGCGCCCGCGACACCGCGCGGTGGGCGGCCGACCACGGCATCCGGTATCTGGATGGCGCGATCATGACGCCGACCACCACCATCGGCACCGCGGACGCGGTGCTCATCTATAGCGGTCCCGCTGGCCTCTACCAGGAGCACCAGCCGGTGCTCGGCGCGTTGGGCGGCACCCACACCCACCTCGGCGAGGAGATCGGGCGCGCGGCGGCGTACGACATCGCGCTGCTCGACATCTTCTGGACCGCGATGGCGGGCTACGCGCACGCGCTGGCGGTGGCCAGGGCGGAAGGCGTCACGGCCCGGGAACTCGCGCCGTTCGCCACTGGCATCGCCGCGATCCTGCCGCCCATCTTCGAGGAGGGCGCGGTGGAGATGGACACGGGCACGTTCCCCGGAGACGGCAACCCGATCACCTCCGCGGTGTCGTCCATGGCGCACATCGTCCACACGTCCGAGGCGCACGGCATCGACGCCGGGGTGATGCGTGCGGTCGAAGGCATGACCCGCCGGGCCGTCGGGCTGGGCCACGGCACGGACGGTTTCCTGCGGGTCGCCGAGGTGCTGGGGCGGCGTTGATCCACTCCAGTACGCCGAAGTGGCGGTATCCCGGTGTGGGGATACCGCCACTTCGGCGAGGTGGTGCCGATCAAGCCGTGGTGTCGATCACGGCCGGTCAGAGCGGGTACGTGCGCGCCACCGCCAGCATCTCCGAGCTGTGCGAGCCGACCACGCCCACACCCTCCGGCCGCTCCCGGAACCCGGGCACCCCGGAGAGCCCGTCACTGGCGTCCATCGCGCGCACCGAAACGGCCCCGGCGCCGGGCACGAGCGTCAGCGTCACCTCGACACCCTCCGGCGGTGGGGCGTGGAACACGATCCCGAACCCCCACCTGCCGTCGCCCGGCTCGACCGGCACGTCCCGCCCGGCCACCGAGGCGGACCGCACCGTCGCGGTGCTGGTGTCGACGTGCAGCGTGAGCAGGCGTACCTGCCGCTGCGGCGTCACCCGCACCCGCAGCACGCGCTGGTCACCGGTACGGGTGTCGGAGAGCAGGTCCAGCTTCGGGGCGGGCAGCGGCGCCGCGGCGGCCGGCCCGGCGCGCATCTCACTGTTGCCCAGCCCGGGGAAGTCGTCGGCCACCGCGATGCTCCGGTCGACGTAGCCGTCGGTCCAGGGCTGCGGCTTCTCCTCGCGGGTGAGCCAAGCCGCCTTCCCGGTGCCCGCGTCCAGCGCGTACATCAGGTGGGTCGGCACGGGATGCGCGGCGTCGAAGCGGTCCACGGCGAGGCCGACCCCGGCGAGCACCACCGCCGCCAGCGCGGCGGCCGCGGCGGGCAGCGCGCCGAGCCGGCGTGCGCGCAGCGCGAGCAGGCCGCGCTGGCCGCCGGCCCGGGGGTGCAGCAGGTCCACCACCGGGAGTACGGCGAGGCCGAGCAGCACCGCGACGAGCGCGGCTACCGCGCCCATGCCCATGCCGAGCGCCGGGAACAGCAGCACCACCGGCGGCAGCAGGATCACCACCGCCACCGCGGCGGCGAGTGTCACCGCGACCACCGGCCACGGTCCGTCGCGCCGGGTGGCGAGCGCGGCGAAACCGGCGAGCGCGCCGGCCAGCGCGGGCAGTGTCGTCAGGTACGCCCCACCGGGCACCGCCACCGCGAGCAGCACTCCGAACACGGCGAGCCAGGCCAGCCCGCCGAACGCCAGTGCGGCCGGGCCGATCCGGCGGCGCAGCAGCGCGTACCAGCAGAACAGCACCGCGGCGGAGAGCGCCACCACGGCGAGCCGGTACCAGACCGGACGGTACGGGTCGAGCAGTTCGGCGTACCCGGGGCGGATCGTGGTGATCGCGGCCCAGAGCAGCCACGCGCCGAGCGGTGCCACGACGACCGGCAGCAGGGTGAGGCCGAAGCCGGCGGCGAGCGTGCCGGCGGTGGCGCGGCCCCGGCGGCGCAGGAGCCAGCCGAGCGCGCCGACGGCGAGCAGCGCGGCGACGGCGAGCGGCAGCGTCAGCCAGCCGGGGTAGCGGACGAGCCCGCCGAGCACCGGGAAGTAGGTGTCGTCGTGGTCGGCGCTCAGGTCACCCAGGTCGGTGCGGCCGAATTCGCGGGCCAGGCCGAGCGCGTTGTCGCCGTGCATCTGGAGGCTGCCCCGGTCCACCCGGGCCGGCACGTCCAGCGGGGTGTGGTAGATCGCGCCGCCGTCGATGTACGCCGAGTTCAGGCCCACGAATTTGCGGTCGAGGAACGCGGTGAAGTCGGTGTCGTTCGGCAGCGCCCGGTAGATCTCCACCGCGAACGAGGTGCCCACCGGGTGCGGCGCGGCCTTGCCGAACACCCCCACCAGCTTCGCGTTGTTCCGGGACGTCTCGAACATGATCACCGGGCCGGTGGAGCCGCGCGCCTCCAGGTTGAGCACCACCCCGCCGTCGCGGGCGAGCGGGTGGTCGCCGGCGAACCCGGCGGCCCCGCACAGGCACGCCTCCTCCGCGTCGGTCAGCACGAAGACGATGTCGTTGCGGGGGCGCGGGCCGGTGGTGAGCGCCCGTGCCACCTCCAGGATCGTGGCGGTGCCGGCGGCGTCGTCGTTGCCGCCCGGCCCGGTCTGCACCGAGTCGTAGTGGGAGACCAGGAACACTCTTCCGGTCGGATCGGTGCCGGGCAGGCGGGCCACCACGTTGCGGACCCGCGCCAGCGTGGCCCCGCCGGCCGCGCCGGACAGCTGCCCGGCCTCGGGCGCGACCGCGTCCTGCACCTCGGTCTGCAGCCCCAGCCCGCGCAGCGTCGCCACCAGGTGCTCGCGTACCCGGTCGTTCGCGGCGCTGCCCGCCACGTGCGGCTCGGCCGCGATCACCTCGACGTTCCGGTACGCCCGGGCGGCGCTGAACTCGCGCTCGGGCGCGTCCGCCGGGGCCGGGGCCGGGGTGGAGAGGCCGACCAGGACGCCCGCCCCGACGGCGAGCAGCGCGATCAGCGCGGCGACGGCGCTGGTCAGCCGGCGGCGGGGCTTGGTGAGCGCCCGGTCGGCGGGACGGGTGGGGGGTGCGCCCACGGGGACTCCTCGGGGTGGATCAACGGGGTGGGCATCATCCTGCACCCCCGGGGGCTGCGGCGGCAGTCCTCGGACGGTGCGCTGCGGGTGTGACAGCGCTCCCGGCGTAACATCGTCTGTCGACCGTGCCGCTGTGGAGGTGGACCGGTCACCCGCTCCGCCGCGCCGGTGTCGGCCGCGTTGTGTATGACTGTGGTCTGAGTCAGGATCAGCAGGGCATTCGGAAGGAGCCCGACATCACCAGCGAACTCCCGCGACTCGCGGCGGTTACCCGACCGCAGCGGGGTTCCGGCGCGTCGGGCGCCGTCCACGTGCCGTCGGCCGGGGCGGGGCTGCACGGCGGCGTACCGCCGGGCGAGCGGCTACGGGTGCTGCTGGTCGAGGACGACGAGGGCGACGCCTTCCTGGTCGGCGAGCTGCTCGCCGAGACCAACTCGATGATCGACCTGCTGGTGGCGACCAGTCTCAGCGAGGCCCGGCAGCGGGTGATGGGCGTGGACTGCGTGCTGCTCGACCTGGGCCTGCCGGACGCGCAGGGCCTGGACGGGCTGCGCCGGGTGCTGGAGATGGCCAGCGGCGCGGCGGTCTGCGTGCTGACCGGCCGGTCCGACGAGCACCTGGGCATCGTCGCGGTCGCCGAGGGCGCGCAGGACTACCTGGTCAAGGGCCAGGTCGACGGGGTCCTGCTGACCCGGGCGCTGCGGTACGCGGTGGAGCGCAAGCGGGCCGACGAGAACGCCCGCCGGCTGCGTGAGGTGGAGCTGCGCCAGGCCGAGTCCGCCCGCCTGGAGCGCGGCCTGCTGCCGCAGCCGTTGATGACCACCGACGAGGTGTCGGTGCACACGTTCTACCGGCCCGGCCGGCACGCCGCGCTGATCGGCGGCGACTTCTACGACGTGGTGCAAACCCGGCCGGACCGGATCGACCTGATCGTCGGCGACGTCTGCGGGCACGGCGTGGACGAGGCGGCGCTCGGCGTCGAGCTGCGCGTGGCCTGGCGGGCGCTGGTGCTGGCCGGGGTGCCGGACGACGAGGTGCTGCCCGCGCTGGAGCAGGTGCTGATGAGCGAGCGCCGCCTCCAGGAGATCTTCGCGACGGTGGCCACCACCCGGCTCGACCTGGCGTCGGCGCGGGCCACCGTACGCCTCGCCGGTCACCCGCCGCCGCTGCTGCTCAGCGGCGGCACTGTCGCGCCGGTGCCGGCCAGGGGTGGGCTGCTGCTGGGCGTACGGCCGCGCCGCCCGATCGCCTTCGACCTGGAGTTCGACACCGACGACTGGTCCCTGCTGATGTACACCGACGGCCTCATCGAGGGCCGGGTGGACGGCGGTGACGAACGGCTCGACGTGCCCGGTCTGACCGATCTGCTCGCCGACCCGGCCAACCGGGCGGTGCCGCTGTCCGAGCTGCCCGCCTGGCTGGTGGGGCGCGCCGAGCAGATAAACGGTGGCCCGCTGGCCGACGACGTGGCGATGTTGCTGGTCACGCGGGGCAGCGGCCGGTGAGCGCGAGCGCGAAGGGCGACGGGGAGGAACCGGTGAAGGCGTACCAGCAGGGGTGGACCCTGCGGCGGCGGGTGGCCGCGCTGCTCGGCGTGGTGGTTGTGCTGCTGCTCGGGTTGGCCGGCGCGGAGGCGGCGGTCGCCGCGCAGAACCGCCAGAACATCGACGCGGTGCTGCTCAAGACCGGTCCGCTGCGGGTGCAGGCGCAGGAGCTGATGAGCGCGCTGCTCGACCAGGAGACCTCGGTGCGCGGGTACGCGGTGAACGGCGACCGTACCGACCTGGAGCCGTACCAGGAGGGCGTGAAGCGCGAGCAGAGCCTGGCCGCCTCGATCCGCGATCTCTCCGCCGACTACCCGGACGTGCGCCGGTCGCTGGACGTGGTGGAGCAGAAGACCGCGCAGTGGCGGAGCCAGGTGGCCGAGCCGGTGATCAGCACGGTCGAGCGGGACGGCGCGGCGGCGGGCCAGGCGCTGATCACCGACGCGACGCGGCAGCAGTTCGACGGCATCCGTTCGTCGGTGAACACGCTCCAGGACGAGATCCTCACCGTCCGGCAGGAGACCGCCGACCGCGTCAACGCGACGAGCAACACGCTTGTCGTGCTGCTGATCATCGCCGCGCTGGTGGTCACGACGGCCGGCGTGGTCATGCTGCTCTCGCTGGACCGGATCCTGATCCGCCCGCTGGCCGCCCTGGTCGGCCAGGTGCGTGAGGTGGCCGACGGCGACTACCGGCACCGCATCGAGGGGTCCGGGCCGCCGGAGTTCCGCCGCCTCGCCGAGGACATCGACCAGATGCGGATGAAGATCGCCCGCGAGCTGGACGAGGTACGCGAGGCGCGGGAGCGCATCGAGTGGGTCAACAGCCAGTTGCAGAAGCAGGCCGAGGAGCTGACCCGCTCCAATCGTGACCTGGAGCAGTTCGCGTACGTCGCGTCGCACGACCTGCAGGAGCCGCTGCGCAAGGTGGCCAGCTTCTGCCAGCTCCTGCAGCGGCGGTACGCCGGACAGCTCGACGAGCGCGCCGACCAGTACATCGCGTTCGCGGTGGACGGCGCGCAGCGCATGCAGCGGCTGATCAACGACCTGCTGGCGTTCTCCCGGATCGGCCGGCTGACCACAGGTTTCACCGAGGTCGACCTGAACAAGGTGATGGGCGACGTGGCGGGGCAGACCGAGGCGGCCGTGCAGTACGCCGACGCGGAGCTGACCTGGGGCGAGATGCCGACCATCCGCGGCGAGGAGCCGCTGTTGACCAACCTGCTGGTCAACCTGGTCAGCAACTCGGTGAAGTTCCGCCGCCCGGATGTGCCGCCGAAGGTGCACGTGTCGGCGCGGCTGGTCGACGGCGAGTGGGAGATCAGCTGCCGGGACAACGGCATCGGGATCGAGCCGGAGTTCGCCGACAAGATCTTCGTGATCTTCCAGCGGCTGCACTCGAAGGACGCGTACCCGGGCACCGGCATCGGGCTGGCGATCGTCAAGAAGATCGTGGAGTATCACGGCGGCCGGGTCTGGGTGGACACCGACGCCGACGAGGGCACCACGATCCGGTTCACGCTGCCCGCGCTGGAGGCCGACATCGAGGCCGCCAAGGCGGCGGAGGTGGCCGAGGCCGGGGAGCAGGCCGAGGCCGCCGAGGGTGACCCGGCGGCCGTCGGGCGTCAGCCGGACGGCGAAGCACGCGAAGAGCCGCCCGCGGAGGCGGACGGACACGGTACAAACGGTGGCATGAAGGAGACGGTGGGATGACCGCGCCCGCGGACGGCAAGAGCCCGATCGAGGTCCTGCTCGTCGAGGACGATCCGGGCGACGTGCTGATGACCCAGGAGGCGTTCGAGGAGCACAAGCTCCGCAACCGCCTCACCGTCGTCTCCGACGGCGCCGAGGCGCTCGCGTACCTGCGCCGTGAGGGCCAGTACGCGGACGCGGTGACGCCCGACCTGATCCTGCTCGACCTGAACCTGCCCCGGCGCGACGGCCGGGAGGTGCTGGAAGAGATCAAGAAGGACGGGGAACTGCGCCGCATCCCGGTCGTGGTGCTCACCACCTCGCAGGCCGACGAGGACATCCTGCGCAGCTACCAGTTGCACGCCAACGCCTACGTGACCAAGCCGGTGGACTTCGAACGCTTCATCTCGGTGGTCCGCCAGATCGACGAGTTCTTCGTCAGCGTGGTCAAGCTGCCTCCGCGTGGCTGACCCGCTGCTGGACGACGTCGGCGCGCTGCTGCGGGAGGCGGCGGCGAAGGTCGTCGTGCCGTTGTTCCGCCGGCTCGACGAGGCAGACATCTCCGAGAAGGCGCCCGGCGAGGTGGTGACTGTCGCCGACCGGGAGGCCGAGGCGCTGATCTCCGAGGGTCTGCGTCAGTTGCTGCCCGGTTCGGTGGTGGTCGGCGAGGAGGCCGTCGCCGAGGACCCGGACCTGCTGCGGCACCTGCGCGGCAGCGGTGACGTATGGCTCGTCGACCCGGTCGACGGCACCTCCAACTTCGCCGCCGGGCGGCGGCCGTTCGCGCTGATGGCGGCGCTGCTCACGGACGGCGTACCGGTGGCTTCCTGGGTGTACGACCCGCTGGACGGCACGATGGCGGCGGGCCGGCTCGGCGCGGGCACCCGGCTGGACGGAGCGACGCTGCGGACGCCGCCGGCGGAGCCGCGGGTGGGCGCGCTGCGGGGCACCGCGGCGACGAAGTTCCTGCCGCCGGACTTCCGCCGCCAGGTGGAGGAGGGCGGGCGCCGCATCGGTGAGTTGCTGCCCGGCCAGCACTGCGCCGGCCGGGAGTACCTGGACATCCTCACCGGCGCGCAGCAGTTCGTGTTGTTCTGGCGCACCCTGCCGTGGGATCACACGCCGGGCACCCTGCTGGTGCGCGAGGCCGGCGGTGTGGCCCGCCGCTTCGACGGCGCCGACTACCACCCGGCCGACGACGGCACGGGACTGCTCGTGGCGGCCAGCCCGGACGTCTGGGACGAGGTGAGCGCCGCCCTGCTGGGTGGTTGAGCGGCGCTGCGCGACGGCCACGGCACGCTGCGTCGACGCCAGCCGCCGTACGCCGTCTCCGGCCTGGCGTGTCGCGCGTGTTCCGGTATCGTGACCGGCGGTCTCCGCCAGCAGGCCGCCGACCGGCGCCGGCGGAGACGCCGCTCGGTGTACGGGGGCCGGCGGTCGACGGAAGGACCAACACGTGCCCAGGACCAGCTCTACCGGCCGGCGCGCCCGGCGGTCGCTGCTCGCCGCGTTCGCCGCGCTGGCCGTGCTTCTCGGCTCCGGCGTGGCCGCCGGGCCGGCCGCCGCCGTACCCAGCCCGAACGCCCCGAACGAGGGCGGCAGCAAGCAGCTGCGGGCGGCGCTGGAGGCGGCGGCGAAGGGCCACATCGAGGCCCAGAACAAGCTGGAGAACTCCAAGCGCCGGCAGAAGGCGCTCGACACCCAGCTCAAGGACATCGAGGTACGCCTCGTCGGGCTCAGCGCGCAGGCCGGTGAGGTGGCCGCGCAGTCGTACCGGATGGGCCGGCTGACCGCGACGTCGATGCTGCTGGCCAGCGCCGACCCGAACGACTTCCTCAAGCGCGCCGCCGAGCTGGACGTGATGGCCCAGCGGGACAGCAAACGGCTGCGGGAGCTGGCCGACGCGAAGGCGCAGGCGGCCGAGGCGAAGCTCGCCATCGACGCCGAGGTGCGCGAGCAGGCCAAGCAGGTCGCGGTGCAGGCCCGCAAGAAGAAGGACGCCGAGGTGGCGCTGGCGAAGGTCAGCTCCGGCGCCGGGTCCGGGTTCAACGGCACCTCCTCGTCGGCGAAGCCCGCGCCGCGCAACTCGGACGGTTCGTGGCCGTCGGAGTCGTGCTCGGTGGACGACCCGACGCCCGCGTCCGGCTGCATCACGCCGCGCACGCTGCACATGCTCCAGCAGGCCAAGGCGGCCGGTTACAAGCGCTACGCCTCGTGTCACCGCAGCGGTGGCGGCGGCGAGCACCCCAAGGGCCGGGCCTGCGACTTCTCCGCCGCCAGCGGCGGGTTCGAGGACAAGACGGCCACCGGCGGCGACAAGGCGTACGGCGACAGCCTCGCCGCCTGGGCGAAGAACAACGCGAACCGCCTCGGCATCATGTACGTCATCTGGTATCGGCAGATCTGGATGCCGAACACCGGCTGGCGCGCGTACAGCGGTGGCGGCAGCCCGGCCGCCGACCACACAAACCATGTTCACATCTCGATGTATTGACGCGGCCCGCCGGCGGCGCTGCGTACCATCGCCACGGTGAGCAGCACATCGTCCGACGTCATGGCGGAACCGGCGGCCGACGCCCCGGTTCCGCCGCGGGCCCTCCCGAACGGGCTCGCCGCGTTCCTCGTCTTCTTCTCCAGCGGCGCGGTGCTGGTGCTGGAGACCGTCTCGTTGCGCCTGGTCGGCCCGTACGTCGGGGTGACGCTCCAGGTGACCAGCTCGGTCATCGGCATGGCGCTGGCCGCGATCGCGTACGGGGCGTGGTTCGGCGGGTGGCTCGCCGACCGGCGTGACCCGCGTACCCTGCTCGCCCCGGCGCTGGTGCTGGCCGGCATCGCCACCGCCGTCACGCTGCCGATCGTCAGGTACGCCGGTGAGGTGTTGCGCGGCGGCGCGGCGAGCGCGGTGCTCCTGCTGACCGCGCTGACCGTGGTGCTGCCGGCGGCGCTGCTGGCCGGGATCACCCCGCTCGTGGTGAAGCTTCAGCTCGCCGACCTGCGCCGCACCGGCCAGGTGGTGGGCAAGTTGTCCAGCATCGGCACGCTCGGCGGCATCACCGCCACGCTGGGCACCGGCTTCGTGCTGGTGGCCGCGCTGTCCAGCTCCGTCATCGTGCTGGGACTCGCTGCCGCGCTCGGGGTGACCGGGCTGGGGCTCGGCGTGTGGCTGCGACGGCAGGCCGGGGCCGGCGGGCCGTCCACGCCGGGCCGGGTCAAGGCCGCGCTGGCGTTGCTCGGTCTCGCCGCGGCGGGGCTCACCGCTGCCGCGCCGAACCCGTGCGACGTGGAGACCGCGTACCACTGCGCCCGGGTCGAGGTGGACCCGTCGTGGCCGCAGGGACGCACGCTCTACCTCAACTCGGCCGAGCACTCCTACGTCGACCTGAACGAGCCGAACCACCTGAAGTACGCGTACACGCAGTGGATCGGCCTGGTCGCGGACGTGGCGCGGCCGGCGAAGCAGCCGATGGACGCGCTGCACCTGGGCGGCGGCGGCTTCACCGTGCCGAACTACCTGGCCGCGACCCGGCCCGGCACCGACAACCTGGTGTTCGAGCTGGACGGCGGGCTGGTCGAGCTGGACCGGCGGGAGCTGGGCCTGCGCACCGGCCCGAAGATGCGCGCCGAGGTGGGCGACGCGCGGGTGCTGCTGCGCGGCGAGCCGACCGACAGCCGCGACTTCATCGTCGGCGACGCGTTCGGGCACCTGGTGGTGCCGTGGCACCTGGCGACCCGGGAGATGGCCGCCGACATCCGGCGGGTGCTGCGCCCGGACGGGATCTACGTGCAGAACGTCATCGACTACCCGCCGGGCCGGTTCATCCGGGCCGAGCTGGCCACGGTGAAGGCCGAGTTCGCGCACGTCGCGCTGATCGCGCCGCCCGGCGCGATCGACGGGGAGCAGGGCGCCAACTTCGTGATCGTCGCCTCGGACGCGCCGCTGCCGCTGGCCGCGATCCCGCCCGGTCTGAAGCTGCTGCCGGAGCGGGCCGAGCTGATGGACGAGGCGGCGGTGACCGAATGGGTGGGCGACGCGATGGTGCTCACCGACGACTACGCGCCGGTGGACCAACTCCTCGCGACCGCCTGAACGGGTGACTTTCCTGACCGATTCCGACCGCTGAGGTGTACCGGGGCCCACTTCGGGCAACAGGACCGACCATGGGTGGACCGGTCAGGAACGGCGTGCAACTGCTCGGCGAGCGCTATCGGCTCGTCGAGCAGTTGGGTGCGGGCGGCATGTCGGTCGTCTGGCGCGGCTACGACGAGGTGCTGGGCCGCCAGGTGGCGGTCAAGGTGCTGGCCTCACGGCTGGCCAGCGACAAGGCGTTCCGGCACCGGATCCGGGTGGAGGCGCAGGCCGCCGCGCGGCTGTGCCACCCCAACATCACAAACGTGTACGACTACGGCGAGTCGGTCCAGGTCGGCCTGACCGTGCCGTACGTGGTCATGGAGCTTGTCGACGGCGGTCCGCTCAGCGGGCGGCTCGGCCGCGACGGGCAGCTTCCCTGGCGGGAGGCGATGACCATCGGCGCGGAGGTCGCCTCGGCGCTCGCCGCCGCGCACGCCCGTGGCGTGGTGCACCGGGACGTGACCCCGGGCAACGTCATGCTGACCCCGACCGGCGTGAAGGTCGTCGACTTCGGCATCTCGGCGCTGGTGGGGGAGAGCGACAAGGGGCCGGACGGCGCGCTGCTCGGCACGCCGGCCTATCTGGCGCCGGAACGGCTGGACAACGGGCACGTCTCGCCCGCCACCGACGTGTACGCGGTCGGGCTGCTGCTGTACCGGATGCTGACCGGCCGTCTGCCGTGGCAGGCCAGCACCACCACCGAGATGCTGCGCGCGCACATGTACCGCGACCCGGACCCGATGCCGCCGGTGCCGGGCCTGCCCGAGCCGGTCGCCGCGCTGGTGCAGCGGTGCCTGGCCAAGCGCCCCGAGGACCGCCCGGCGACCGCCGAGGTGGCCCGTACGCTCGCCGAGGCGGCCGGTATCGCGGCGATCGTGCCGGTGTCACCGGCGTTCGGCCGGATGGACCCGGCGCTCGCCGAGAACGCGGGCACCACGATCCTGCCGTGGTCGGCGGAGACCGACGCGCTGCCGTTCTCGGCGGTGCGTACCCGCACGCGGCGGGCGGTGGCACGGCGGCGCAAGGTGGAGGCCGGTGTCGCCGCCGTCGGCCTGATCGCGGTGACCGCCACGATGTGGGGACTGACGTCGCGGAGCCCGGCCAGCGGCGGCGTCGAGCCGACCGAGGCGCGGATGAGCCCGCCCGAGCCGACGCCCTGCGCCGTCGACTACTCGCTGCGCCGCGACACCGGCAAGGACTTCTCCGCCGAGTTGACGCTCACCAACACCGGTGACCGGGAACTGCGCGGCTGGACCATGAACTTCACGTTCCCCGGCAAGCAGACGGTCACCACGGCCCAGCCGCCGGCCCGGCAGGAGGGGCGTACCGTGTCGATTCCCGCGCCCACCGCGACCCCGGCGCTGGCGCCCGGCGCGTCGGCGAAGCTCACGCTGGCCGGCCGCTACACCGGGAGCAACACGCTGCCGGTGGAGTTCACCGTCGGCGGCAAGAGCTGCGGCGTGCAGGTGTCCGGGATCGCCGGCTCGGCGCCCACCACCGCGCCGCCGGTGAAGACGCCGGTCAAGTCGCCCACCAAGACCACCGCGAAGACCACCACCAAGAGCGGGCCGGCGAAGCCCAAACCGGCGAAGCCCAAGGCCGCACCGAAGCCCGGCAAGGGCAAGGAGGGCCCCAAGGGAAAAGCACAGTAGACCAGTCGAAGGGGGGTGGGCCGGGCAAGGGCAAGGGCAAGGGCCCGAAGAAGGACTGACGGTCAGGCCAGCGCGGAGAAGCGTTGCACCTGGGTGATGCCGCCCTCCACGATGAGCACGCTGTCCGCCTCCAGCACCGTGTCCGGTCCGACGTACCGGAACCGTTCCCCGGCCTGCTTCTCACCCACCACCATCACGCCGTACCGGTCCTGCGGCGCGATGTCGCGCAGCGACCGCCCGACCAGCGGCGCCGGGACCTTGACCTTGGCGATGGCGAAGTCGTCGTCGAACTCGATGAAGTCGAGCATCCGGCTGACGATCAGATGCGCCACCCGCTCACCGGTCTCCGCCTCGGGGAAGACCACGTGGTGCGCGCCGACCGAGTGCAGGATCTTGGCGTGCTTCTCCGAGGTGGCCCGCGCCCAGATCTGCTCGATCCCCAGCTCGGCCAGGGCCAGGACGGTGAGCACGCTCGCCTCCAGCGACGCCCCGATCGCGACCACCACCCGGCGGAAGTCCGCCAGCCCGAGCTGGCGCAGCACCACCTCCTCGGTGGTGTCCGCCTGCACCACCCGGTCGAGGTCGGCCGACCAGTGCTGGACCCGCGCCGGGTCGTGGTCGATCGCCAGCACCTCGTAACCGAGCCGGGACAGCGAGTCCGCGAGGCGCGAGCCGAACCGGCCCAGGCCGATCACCGCGATGCCGGTCTCCTCCGGGCGTCTAGCCGACAATGGGTTGCTCCTCCGGGTAGCGGTACAGCCGTCGACGGGTGTTCAACGCGATGGCCGAGCCGAGCGTGAGCGGCCCGACCCGGCCGATGTACATGAGCGCGATCAGCACGTACTGACCGGGTGGGGAGAGCTGCCCGGAAACCCCGACGGTCAGGCCGGTGGTGCTGAACGCGGAGGTGACCTCGAACAACGCGGCCGAGAACGACACGTGCGAGGTCAAACCGATCAGGCCGACCGTCCCGCCCGCCACGAGCGCCACGCTCAGCAGCGCCACGGTCAGCGCCTGCCGCTGGCTGGCCGCCGCCACCCGGCGGTGCCCGACAGTGGTGTCCGGCTCGCCCCGCAACTCGGCCCAGATGGCGAAGCCGAGCAGGAAGAACGTGGAGACCTTGATGCCGCCCGCGGTGCTGGCGCTGCCGCCGCCGATGAACATCAGGCCGATCAGCATGGGATAGCTCTCGTCGGTGAGCCGCCCGACGTTTATGACGTCGAAGCCGCCGGTACGGCTCAACGCGATCTGGGTGAACGACGCCAGCAGCTTGCCCGGCACGTCGAAGGTGCCGATCGTGAACGGGTTGCCCCACTCGGCCATCAGCAGGTAGGCGACGCCGAAGACGGTCAGCACCACGCTGCCCCAGACGGTCAGCTTCGTGGCGACCGCCCAGCGCGCCGGCTGCCGCCACTCGCGTACCGCCTCGAACAGCGCCGGAAAACCGAGCCCGCCGATGATCGCCCCGATGCTGAGCGGCAGCGCCACCCAGCCGTCGCGGGAGAACGCGATCAGACCGTCCGAGTAGAGCGCGAAGCCGCCGTTGTTGAACGCCTGCACCGAGTGGAACACCGCCGACGAGAGCGCCCGGCCCGGCCGGTAGTCGTAGGCCAGGAACAGGCGCGCGGCGACCACCGCCGTCATCAGGGCCTCGGTGACGAAGACGGTCGCCGCGATGCGCAACAGCAGCCGGCGTACGTCGCCGAGGCCGAACTCGGCGGTCTCCGCCTGCACGAGCAGCCGGTTGCGCAGGCCGAGCTGGCGGGAGACCGCCAGGATCACCAGCGACGCCCCGGTCAGGATGCCCAGGCCGCCGAGCTGCGTCAGCACGGTGATCATCACGAGCCCGAAGCCGTTCCAGTAGTTCGGCGTGTCGGTCACCGCCATCCCGGTCACCGACACCGCCGACGTGGACGTGAACAGCGCGGTGACGAACGGGGTGTACCGCTCCTCGCTGGTGGCCCAGGGCAGCATGAGCAGACCGGTGCCGACCAGGATCACCGCCAGGAACCCCAACGGCACCAGCCGTACGGGCTTCCGGAGCAGGCGGCGCATCCCGTCATCTTCCGTCCGGAGATTCACCGGCAGGTCAGGAACCGACCAACTGGCGGTCAACCGCGCCCGGTCTGCTGTGCGTACCCATCGACGACAGGAGACGGCGTTGCGACGTACCCTTTCCGCCCTCGGCGTGGCCGGCGCGCTGCTCGCGGCGGCTGTGGTGGTGCCGGCCGTGGCCGCCCAGGCCGGCCCGGACCACCGCGCCGCCGAGCAGGCCCGCGCGACCCAGCGGCCGATCGTGATCGGCCACCGCGGCGCGAGCGGCTACCGCCCGGAGCACACCCTGGAGGCCTACCGGCTCGCCATCCGGCAGGGCGCCGACTTCATCGAACCGGACCTGGTCGCGACCAGGGACGGCGTCCTGGTCGCGCGGCACGAGAACGAGATCTCCGGTACGACAGACGTGGCCGCCCGCCCCGAGTTCGCCGCCCGCAAGGCCACGAAGACCATCGACGGGGTGACAGTCACCGGCTGGTTCACGGAGGACTTCACGCTGGCCGAGCTGAAGACGCTGCGGGCCAAGGAGCGGCTGCCGCAGGTGCGGGTCGCGAACACCGCGTTCGACGGCAGGTTCGAGATCCCGACCTTCCAGGAGGTCATCGACCTGGCACGGGCCGAGTCGAAGGCCCGGGGCCGGACCATCGGTGTCTACCCGGAGACCAAGCACCCCACCTACTTCGCCTCGATCGGCCGCCCGCTGGAGGAGCCGCTGGTGGCGGTGCTGCGCCGCAACCGGCTCACCCACCGCGCCGACCCGGTGTTCGTGCAGAGCTTCGAGACCGCCAACCTGCGCAAACTCGACAAGATGATCGACGTACGGCTGGTGCAGCTCATGGACGCCAGCGGCGCGCCCTACGACTTCGTCGCGGGCGGCGACAAGCGGACCTACGCGGACCTGGCCACGCCCGCCGGGCTGGCCTGGATCTCCCGGTACGCCGACGGCGTCGGCCTGAACAAGAACCTGATCGTGCCCCGGGACTCCGCCGGACGGCTGCTCGCGCCGACCCCGGTGATCCGCGACGCGCACCGGCAGAAGCTGGTGGTGCACGCGTGGACGTTCCGGGCCGAGAACCAGTTCCTGCCGGTGGACTTCCGCATCGGTGCCGACCCGAACGCGCGTGGCGACATCACATCCGAGTACGAGCTGTTCTTCGACCTGGGCCTGGACGGCGTGTTCAGCGACCACCCCGACACGGCGGTGGCCGCCCGAGCCGGCCGCTGACCCCTGCTCCTGTTCACGGGGTGCCCGCCGTTCCGGCGGGCACCCCGTTAGCGTGCCCGGGGTCCGTCGCGCTCGCCCGCGCCCGAGATCTTGGTACGAAACGGCCCCCCGAGGGGCCATCCCGTACCAAGATCTCGGGCCGCTCCATCGATCTTGGACTTGTGGTGCCTCGCGTAAGCCGCGAACCGGGCATCTGAGGCGCCACAACTCCAAGATCGGCGGGGCGGGGCGATGCCGCCACCTCGGCGTAGTGGAGTTGATCAGGCCGGCGGTTCGGCTACGTAGGTGCCTCGGCCGGGCTGGCCGGTGATCAGCTCGCGATCGTGCAGCAACGACATCGCACGGTAGGCCGTGTTCATGTGGACGCCGTAGGACTCGGCCAACTCGCGGGTCGAGGGCAGCCGGTCGCCCGGCTTCAGCTCGCCACTCTTGATCTTCGCGGCGATGTCGTTGGCGATACGGCGGAACGGTGCTTCTGCTGTGGGCATGGTGGGGACTCCGGTTGGTTCGGCGAATCCGATCCTGCCCTACCTGCACAAGTAACTGCAACAAGTTGCCCAGCGCGTCGAGAGTGGAGGCTCGCGCATAACCAGATACTGGTGTAGGTTGAGTCGCGTCCGGCTCCGGTTGGTTCGGCAAACCTCGGGAGTCGGACCCGGATTGGGCTCCGGGGTCGTACCGCCGAACGGGCTGCGGTCTCGGGGTCGGCGGCCCGCCCGCGTCCCCTGTCTGCGGGCGGGCCGCCTCCACGGCTCGGTGAGGAGGATCGGCGTGCGAAACGTGCTCAACCTGTTCCAGTCGGCGCGGCGTAACCGGACCCGGAGGCCGCCGAACCAGGGCTGGTACCGCTCGGAGTCGTGCCGGCCGCTGAGCGTCGGGCAGATCCGCGAGCGGAAGTTCCGCACCGTGCGGCACGGACTCGACCCGGCGGAGGTGCACGCCTTCCTCTACCGGGTGGCCGGTGACCTGGCGCTGGCCCGGCGCGACGCGTCCCGGTACGCCGAGGAGAACACCCGCATCAAGGCGGCGCTCAAGAGCTGGCAGTCCCGGTTCACGCCGGGCGCGCAGCGGTGAGCCGGGAGCGGTTCGTCGTACACCTGCCGGTTCTCGCGGCCGACCTCGACGGCGCGCGCGGGTTCGCGCGGGCCATCTGCCGGGCGCTCGGGTTCCTGGCCGACGTGGAGCGCGCCGGGACGACCGTGTCGCGGGAGGACGATCAGTCGGTACGCCACTGGGTCTGGTGCGACCGGCCGCGTGACGGTGGCCGGCGATGCGCACGGGCGGCCGACCATGACGGGGAATGCGGCGGGCGGTGACCGGCGCGCGATGGCGTGGGCCGACATTCCCGGCGAGGTGCGCGTGGTGGGTGCGGCCATCCCGGGTCGGCGCGGTTACGTGCCGATGTCCGGCGTTGTAACGAGCGGCCACCCTGTCCCGGGCACTTGTGTGCGCCGACCACATAGCCCGTGGGTGACGTCACTTCTAGCGTGAGCCGACAACTGACATTCCCCCTGTCCTCACCTGGAGTCGCAATGACGATCCGGCACACGCGACGGGTGTTCCTTACCGCCGCCACCTCGGTGGCGGTCGCTCTGGCCGCCACGGCCTGTGGCAGCCCGCAGGACACCGCATCCGGCGGCGGCGACGCCGCCGCCCCGGTCAAGGTCGGTCTGGTCTACTCCCAGTCCGGGCCGCTCGCCAGCTACGGCAAGCAGTACATCGAGGGCTTCAAGGCCGGCCTCGACTTCGCCACCAAGGGCACCGGCAAGGTCGGTGACCGCACGATCGAGGTGACCGAGGCCGACGACGCGGGCGACCCGGCCAAGGCCGTGTCCGCCGCGAAGGACCTGATCGGCAAGGGTACGAAGATCATCGCCGGGTCCACCTCCTCCGGGGTGGCGCTCCAGGTCGCGCCGATCGCCGCGCAGAACAAGGTGCTGTTCATCTCCGGCCCGGCCGCCACCGACGCGGTGACCGGCGCGAACAAGTACACGTTCCGCTCCGGCCGGCAGTCGTGGCAGGACGTGGTGACCGCCCGGTCGTTCATCGGAGACGCGGGCGGCAAGAAGGTAGTGGTGTTCGCGCAGGACGGCGCGTTCGGCGACGCGAACGAGGCCGCCGTCAAGGCCGTCATCGGGGGCGCCGGCGCGAACGTGAGCAGCGTCCGGGCACCGGCCAGCGCCACCGAGTTCACGCCGTTCGCCAGCCAGATCAAGGCCGCCAAGCCGGACCTGCTCTTCGTCGCCTGGGCCGGCACCACCGCCGGCGCCATGTGGCAGACGCTCGACCAGCAGGGCGTCCTCGCCTCCACCACCGTCGTCACCGGCCTGGACATCCGCGCCTCGTGGCCGACGTTCGGTGCGGCCGGCAGCAAGATCTCGTTCCTGTCGCACTACTTCGACGGCGCCAGCGACACCGAGGCCGCGAAGGCCGCGAAGGCGAAGGTGCCGGGCGGCACGCTCGATCTGTTCCACCCGGACGGGTTCGCCGCCGCGCAGATGGTCGTCCGGGCCGTGCAGGAAGGCGGCGACGACGTGGAGAAGATGGTCACCGCGCTGGAGGGCTGGGAGTTCGAGGGCGTCAAGGGCACCATGAAGATCCGCGCCGAGGACCACGCCCTGCTCCAGCCGATGTACCAGGCGAAGCTCTCCGGCAGCGGCACCACCTTCACGGCGACCGCGCAGAAGTCGCTCACCGGTGACGAGAGCGCGCCGCCGGTCGCGCAGATGAAGGGCTGACCGATGCTCGCCACCCGCGGTCTGACCTGGCGGATCGGTGAGGTCGCCATCGTCGACTCCGTCTACCTCGATCTGGCGCCGGGGGAGTTCCTCGGCGTGATCGGGCCCAACGGCGCCGGCAAGACCTCCCTGTTCAACCTGATCACCGGCCTGCGCCGGCCCACCGAGGGCACGGTCCTGCTGGACGGCGCGGACATCACCGCGCTTGCGCCGCACCGGCGTGCCCGGCTCGGACTGGGGCGTACCTTCCAGGCGTCCTCGGTCTTCGGCTCGCTGAGCGTGCGGGAGAACGTCCGGCTCGCCGTACAGGCACACCGGGGTGGCTCGATGAAGCTGTGGCGGCGGGCGGCGGCCGACCGGGAGGTGGCCGCCGCCGCCGACGCGGCGCTCGACCGGGTCGGCCTGCACCACAGGGGTACGGCGCTCGCCGGCACCCTGGCCCACGGCGAGAAGCGCAAGCTGGAGATCGCGCTGCTGCTCGCCGGGGAGCCCCGGGTGATGCTGCTGGACGAGCCGATGGCCGGGGTGAGCGCCGAGGACGTGCCCGAGCTGGTCAGCGTGATCAAGTCGCTGACCGGGGACAGCGGCCGGGCGGTGCTCATGGTGGAACACCACATGGACGTGATCCTGGAACTGGCCGACCGGATCGCCGTGATGCACCACGGCGCGCTGCTGGCGTGCGACACCCCGGAGACGGTGATGGCGAACGCCACAGTGCAGGAGGCGTACCTGGGGGAGGCGCTCTGATGACCGAACCTGTCCTGTCCGTGGCGGACCTGTCCGTGCGGATCGCCGGGCTGCACATCCTCCAGGGCGTGTCGTTCGAGGTCGCGCCGACCGGCGTGACGGTGCTGCTCGGGCGCAACGGCGTCGGCAAGACCACCACGCTGCGCGCGATCGTCGGGCTGACGCCGCGCGGCGGCGAGGTGCGCGGCAGCGTACGCATGGGGGCGCGCAGCCTGCTCGCCCGCCCCACCCACCGGCTGGTCCGCGACGGCCTCGGCTACGTGCCGGAGGACCGCTGCGTCTTCGCCGGGCTCACCGTCGCGGAGAACCTGCGGCTCGCGGAACGGCGCGGCGTTGCGCCCGCGTACGACAAGGTCTTCTCGCTCTTCCCGGAGCTGGAGCGGCGCGGACGGCAACGGGCCGGCTCGCTGTCCGGCGGGCAGCAGCAGATGCTCGCGATCGGCCGGGTGCTGCTCAACGACAACCGGCTGCTGCTCGTCGACGAGCCGACGAAAGGGCTGGCGCCGAAGGTGGTGACCGAAGTGGCCGAGGTGCTGGAACGGGTCGCGGAATCCGTGCCGGTGCTGCTGGTCGAGCAGAACCTGGCGGTGGTACGGCGGCTGGCGACCGACGCGGTGGTGCTCTCCGCCGGCAAGGTCGCCTGGACCGGTGACGCCCAGGAGTTGCTGCTGGAGACCGCGTTGACGAAGTCGTTGCTCGGTGTGGGTTCTGGTTCCGGGGAGGTGCACGCGTGAACACCGTGGTCCTGCTGACGCTGACCGGGCTGGGCCTGGCGGCGCTCTACTTCCTCGTCGCCTCCGGCCTGTCCCTGGTGTTCGGCCTCGCCGACGTGCTCAACTTCGCGCACGGGCTGTTCCTCGGCGTGGGCGCGTACGCGACGTGGTGGGCCTCGGGCAACCTGCCCGGCGCCGGACCGGACGGGTTCGGCTTCGTGCTCGCCGTCGTCTTCGGCGTGCTGGCCGGTTCGCTCGTCGCCGTGCTGGTGGAGCTGGTGCTGATCCGGCCGCTCTACTCCCGCACCATCGAGCAGGTGCTCGTCACYGTCGGCCTGTCGCTGGCCGGGGTGGCGCTGCTCCAGGCCACCTGGGGCGCCGACCCGCGACCGTTCCCGCGCCCGGAGTGGAGCCGGAACGTGACGTCGGTGCTCGGCGCGCAGGTGCCGAACGCCGGGCTGCTGCTGATCGTCGCCGCCGTCGTGGTGCTCGGCGCGTTGCTGGCGTTCCTGCGCTGGACCCGGTACGGCCTGATCATCCGGGCCGGGGTGGAGAACCGGGAGATGGTGACGGCGCTCGGCATCGACGTGCGCAAGGCGTTCACGCTGGTCTTCGCGATCGGCGGGGCCGCCGCCGCGCTGGCCGGCGCGCTCGGCGGCGTCTACTTCGGCACCGTCTCGCCGGGGCAGGGCGGCTCACTGCTGATCTTCGCGTTCATCGTGGTGGTGATCGGCGGGATGGGCTCGGTGGTCGGGTCCGCGTACGCGGCAGTCGCGGTGGGGCTGCTGCAACAGTTCGTCAACTACTACGGCACGTCCGGGCTGGGCGACCTGTGCGTGGTCGGTCTGCTCGCCGTGGTGCTGCTGCTGCGTCCGCAGGGCCTGGCCGGAAAGGTGGCTCACGCATGACCAACTCGGTGGTCGACGCGCCTCCGGCGCAGGTGCCCGACGAACTGACCCCCGGGCGTTCCCGCTGGCACGGCCTGCGTCCGTACCTGCCGTTGGTGGCCCTGGTGGTGGCGGCGATCCTGCCGTACTCGACGCTGAACCTGCCCGGGGTCTTCGAGGGGCCGCTGAACTCGCCGGGCACGCTGCAACTGCTCGCCATCTGCCTGGTGTTCGGCGGGCTCGCGGCCGGATACGACCTGCTGTTCGGGCGGACCGGAATGCTCTCCTTCGGCCACGCCCTCTACTTCGCCGCCGGCGTGTACGGCACCGACATCCTGGTCACCAAGGCCGGGCTGCCGCTGTGGCAGGCCGCCGTGCTCACGGTGATCGGCGGGACCACGCTCGCCGCGCTGCTCGGCGCGGTGGCGCTGCGCACCGTCGGTATCGCGTTCGCCATGGTGACGCTGGCGTTCGCGCAGGTCGGGGCGATCCTGGTGGCCCGCGACTTCGGCGGCCTCACCGGTGGCGAGGAGGGCCTGCCGCTGGACGTGTCGGGGCTGCCGGCTGCCTTGGTGGGCGTCACCAACACGGTGAACCTGTACTGGCTGGCGCTGGCGTACCTGGCCATGGTGGTCCTGGTCGTGCACCGGGTCAGCGCCTCGCCGACCGGGCGGGTGCT
The DNA here is from genome assembly GCF_001709195.1 of Micromonospora sp. II. Lineage (NCBI taxonomy): Bacteria > Bacillati > Actinomycetota > Actinomycetes > Micromonosporales > Micromonosporaceae > Micromonospora > Micromonospora sp. II. The sequence goes on from NZ_LYXF01000017.1 coordinate 27,860, forward strand.
GGCCGGTCTGCGCGACGACGAGCGGCGGATCGGGGTGCTCGGGCTCGACCCGTACCGGTTCAAGCTGGTCGCGTTCACGCTCGCGGGCGGGCTCGCGTCGGCCGGTGGGGTGGTCTACGTGCTGATCGTCGGCGGCGCCAGCCCGCACATCACCTCGTCGGAGCTGACGCTGTCGCTGCTGGTCATGGTGGTGCTCGGTGGCCCCGGTACGCGATGGGGGCCGGTGCTGGGCGGCGTCCTCTACATGTACCTGGACCACCGGCTCACCGCGTTCGGCAGCAGCGACGCGGTGAACAGCCTGCCCGCGTTCCTCAGTCACCCGCTGAGCCAGCCGCTGTTCGTCCTGGGCACGGTGTTCATCCTGGCCGTCTACTTCTTCCCCGGCGGCCTGGCCAGCCTGCGCTCCCGCGTGACCCCCCTCCTGAAGGCCCTCCACCGCCCCCGCTGACCTCCGGCCCCCTCCCTCCACCCCGTTGATCAAGGAGTTTGTGTCCTGATTTCGCGGTTAGGATGACGCAAACTCCTTGATCAACGGGGAGAGGTGGGGAGCGGGGAAGGGGAGCGGTCATGGGGGAGCGGCGGCTGGCTGTGGTCAGTGGGGGTGGGACCGGGATCGGGGCTGCCGTGGCGCGGGGGCTCGTCGGGGACGGATTCGACGTTCTCGTGGTGGGGCGGCGGGGGGACGTGCTCGACGCCGCCGCGCGGCGGATCTCTGACGAGAGCGGGCGGGACGGGGCGGTCACGGCCGTCGTCGCCGACCTGACCGATCCGGGGCAGGTCGGCGCGGTCGTGGACGCCGTGGGTGAGCGCGCCGTGGACGCCGTCGTCAACAACGCCGGTGGATTCCTGGGCGGGTCCACCGACTCGCTCGACGGGGTGGCGGACTGGTGGCGGGCCAACCTGGACGCCAACGTGCTCACCGCCGTACTGCTCACCGAGGCGCTGCTGCCCGCCCTGCGCCGCCCCGGCGGCCGGGTTGTCCTGCTCAGCTCGATCGCCGCGCAGCGCGGCGGCGGCGGGCCGTACTCGGCAGCGAAGGCTGCGCTGCACGGCTGGGCGTACGACCTGGCCGCCCAACTCGGCCCGGACCAGATCACCGTCAACGTGGTCAGCCCTGGCTACGTGGCCGAGACCGAGTTCTTCGGCGACCGGATGACGCCCGAGGGGCACGCCAAGCGCGTCGCCGCCACGCTCGTCGGCCGGGCCGGTGTGCCGGACGACATCGCGGCGGCGGTCAGCTACCTGGTCGGCCCGTCCGCCGGGTACGTCACCGGGCAGGTGCTCGGCGTCAACGGCGGTTCCGTACTCGGCCGCTGACACGCGGAAGGGACGGCGGCCCCCGCCGCTCCTGGTAGAAATGCCGGATGAGCCAGGATCGGACGGCCGTACGGGAACGCGCCGAAGCGGTGCTGCGGCGGCTGGCGGGTGACCACGCCCGGCTGCGCGAGGACCAGTGGCGGGCCATCGAGGCGCTGGTGGTCGACCGGCGGCGGGTGCTCTGCGTGCAGCGCACCGGCTGGGGCAAGTCGGCCGTCTACTTCGTGGCGACCGCGCTGCTGCGCGAGGGCAACCGGCACGGGCCGACGGTGATCGTCTCGCCGCTGCTGGCGCTGATGCGCAACCAGGTCGAGTCGGCCGCCCGCGCCGGCATCCGGGCCCGCACCATCAACTCGGCGAACCTGGACGAGTGGGACGAGATCACCACCGAGATCCACGCCGGGGCGGTCGACGTGCTGCTGATCAGCCCGGAGCGGCTGAACAACCCGGACTTCCGCGACGGCGTACTGCCGAAGCTCGCCGCCACCACCGGGCTGCTGGTGGTGGACGAGGCGCACTGCGTCTCCGACTGGGGGCACGACTTCCGCCCCGACTACCGGCGGCTGCGGACGTTCCTGGCCAACCTGCCCGAGCGCACGCCGGTGCTCGCCACCACCGCCACCGCCAACGCCCGGGTCACGCAGGACGTGGCCGAGCAACTCGGTGACGCGCTGGTGCTGCGGGGCACGCTGGACCGGGAGTCGCTGCGCCTGGGCGTACTCGACCTGCCGAGCCCGGCCCACCGCCTGGCCTGGCTGGCCGACCACCTGGACCGGCTCCCCGGCTCGGGGATCGTCTACACGCTCACCGTCGCGGCGGCCACCGAGACGGCCGACTTCCTGCGCGGCCGGGGCTGGTCGGTCGCCTCCTACACCGGGCAGGCCGAGGACGCCGACCGGCGGGCCGCCGAACAGGACCTGCTCGACAACAAGATCAAGGCGCTGGTCGCCACCAGCGCGCTCGGCATGGGCTTCGACAAGCCCGACCTCGGCTTCGTGGTGCACCTGGGCGCGCCGCCGTCGCCGATCGCCTACTACCAGCAGGTCGGCCGCGCCGGCCGGGCCGTCGAGCACGCCGAGGTGCTGCTCCTGCCCGGCGTGGAGGACGCGGCCATCTGGCGGTACTTCGCCTCGCTCGCCTTCCCGCCCGAGGAACAGGTCCGCGCCGTGCTGGCCGCGCTGGACACCGAGCGGCCGATCTCCACCCAGGCCCTCGAACCGGTGGTCGACCTGCGCCGGGCCCGGCTGGAGCTGATGCTCAAGGTGCTCGACGTGGACGGCGTGGTCCGCCGGGTGCGCGGCGGCTGGCTCGCCACCGGCGAGCCGTGGGTCTACGACGAGGCCCGGTTGCGGCGCGTCGCCGACGCGCGCGCCGCCGAGCAGCGGGCCATGCGGGAGTACGCGTCGACGTCCGGCTGCCGCATGCGCTACCTGCGGGAAGGGCTGGACGACACCGGGGCGGCCGACTGCGGGCGGTGCGACAACTGCGCCGGCCCGCTGTTCGAGGCAGCCGTCTCCGACGAGGCGCTGACCGCCGCGCAGACGTTCCTCGGGCGCCCCGGCGTGCCGATCCCGCCGAAGAAGCTCTGGCCGACCGGGTTGGACGCGGTCGGCGTACCCCTGAAGGGCCGCATCCCCCCGGCGGAGCAGGCGCTGCCCGGCCGGGCCGTGGGACGCCTCTCCGACCTGGGGTGGGGCGGGCGGCTGCGCGGGCTGGTCGGGCCGGAGGCGCCTGACGGCCCGGTGCCCGACGACGTGGTGGCGGCCGTGGTCGAGGTGCTGAAGGCGTGGGCGCACGGCGACGACCCGTGGCCCCGGCGGCCGGTGGGCGTGGTGGCGGTCGGCTCGCGGACGCGACCGCTGCTGGTGGGCTCGCTGGCCGAGCGGATCGCCGCCGTGGGCCGGCTGCCGCTGCTCGGCCACGTCGTCCCGGCCGGTCCGACCGCCGCCGGCGGGCCGCGCGGCAACAGCGCCCAGCGGGTACGCACGCTGCACGACGCCTTCCGCCTGCCGGACGAGCTGGCCGACGCGCTGCCGGGGCTGGACGGGCCGGTGCTGCTGGTGGACGACCTGGTCGACTCGGGCTGGACCATGGCCATGGTGGCGCGGCTGCTGCGCCGGGCCGGCGCGCCGGACGTGCTGCCGCTGGCGCTCGCGGTGGCCGCCTGACCCGTCGCGTCCGCGTGACAGGTCCCGGCCGTCGAAAAGTTCCCGGCGCGGCCGGAATGCGAGCGTCGCCACCGTCGGCGGACCGTCGGCGGAGCCGCAGGTGACCGGCGGTACCGTGGGGTCATGACCGAGCAGCTACCCGTCGTCCAGACGTATGCCGTGACCGGGATGACCTGCGAACACTGCGTCCGGGCGGTGACCGAGGAGCTGTCCGCGCTGCCCGGCGTCGAGGAGGTCCGGATCGATCTGGCCGGTGGCACCGCCACCGTCACCAGTGACGCCCCGCTGGCGGTCGAGTCGGTCCGTGCCGCCGTGGACGAGGCGGGTTACGAGCTGGTCGGCGGCGGTGCCTGAGTCGTCGTCCGGCACGTCCGGCACCGGCGTCGTCCCCGACGACGCCGTGGCCGGCGCGACACCGCCCCGCGCCGGGGTGGCCGCGGGCGGCCCGGTCGCGGTGGATCGGGAGACGCTGCGGTTGGCCCTGGTGGTGGGCGGGCTCGTGCTCGCCGTGCTGCTCGGGTTCGGGCTCGGCCGGATGAACGCGCCCGCCGACCCGGCGCGGCCCGCAGCCACGGCGAGCGGGGCCACCACGGGCGACGGCGGCATGCACGCCCACGCGCCCGGCACCGGCGCGCACTCCCACGACGGCGCCACCGTCACCCAGGGCGGCGGCGACGGCGCGGCCGGGCTGTCGATCACCTCGGCCGGTTACACGCTGGTCCCGTCGAACGCCGAGCTGACCGCCGGCCGCGCCGGTGAGCTGCGCTTCCAGATCCGCGACGACAAGCGCCGCGCGGTCACCCGGTTCGCCGTGGTGCACGACAAGCCGATGCATGTGATCGTGGTGCGCCGTGACCTGAGCGGTTACCTGCACCTGCACCCCACGATGGCCGCCGACGGCACCTGGTCGGTGCCGCTCGGGCCGATCGAGGCGGGCTCCTGGCGGATGTACGCGGACTTCACCGCCGTCGCCGACGACGGTGGACAGGTCGCCGTGGTGCTCGGCGCCGACCTGGCCGCGCCCGGCGCGTACCGGCCCCGGCCGTTGCCCGCCGCCGCGACGTCGGCCACCGTCGACGGGTTCACCGCCGCGTACACGGGCACCCCGGAGGTGGGACGCTCGGTGCCGCTGCGGTTCCGGATCACCGGCGCGGACGGCGCGGCAGCGCCGCTTCAGCCGTACCTCGGCGCGTTCGGGCACCTGGTCGCGCTGCGCGAGGGCGACCTCGGTTACCTGCACGTACACCCGGAGCCGGTGCGCGACGGCGACGAGGTGACGTTCTGGCTGACCGCGCCGGGGCCGGGCAACTACCGGATGTTCCTGGACTTCCAGGTCGGCGGCGTGGTGCGGACCGCCGAGTTCACGCTGACGGTGGCCTGAGCCCTCGGTCAGCCGGCGCGGCGGACCGGGCGGCGGGCCAGGTAGCGGAGCAGATCGCGGATGTGGTGCTTCTCCTCGGCGGGCACGCTCGGGTCGGCCAGCCGGTCCAGGATCACCCGCACGTCGGCCTCCACCGGACCCTCCTCGGCACCTCGGCGGCGCGGCACCGGCCCGGCGTCGGGCAGGCCCAGCGCGCGGAACGCGGCCGCCACGGGCAGGTCGAGAGCGGCGCAGAAGCCGCGCACCTTGGCGAGTTCGGGGTAGTCCTGCCAGTCGCCGGCCAGCCAGCGGAACACCGTCGAGCGGCCGACTCCGGTGTGGGTGGCCAGATCGGTGACCGTCCAGCCGCGTTCCTCGCGCGCGTCGTCGATGGCCCGGCGTACGAAGCGCGCGAAGGCCATCTGCGGCGAAACGTCTGCCGAACCCATCCCTGTCGGATCTGCCCCTCCCGCCGGTGGCCCGGCTCTGCCGATCGAGCCTAGTACGCCGGGGCGCAGAAGTAACTGACTGATCGGTCCGGAGATCTCGTCGGCGGGACTCGGTGAATGCGGAAGCTTGCTTCGGGTAATGCGCTTCGGGTAATAGGCTGAGTGAACCCTGAGAATCGATGGAGGAGAAGCATGGCCGAGCCGGACCGTCCCGTACCGCATCGCCCCGGCGCGGTGAGCCTCTTCTTCGTGGCCAAGGCCGCGTTGTTCGCTCTCGGCTTCTGGATCTGGCTGCTGGTGCTGGCGGTACGCGGTGGCGAGGCGACCGGCGTACACCTGATCGCCGCGACCGGCGCGATCTGCACCACGCTGGCCTCGGTCGTGTTGGGAGCGCGGATGGCGTTGCAGCGCAACGCCGCCCTCCGGCATGCCGAGCTGAAGCGGATGCTCGTGGACATCTCGTGGAACGCCTTCGCCGCCGCCGGCAACGCCGAGCAGCTCGGCGGGAAGGTGGTGCCGTTCCCGACCGCGGCCGAGGACGGCGAGCGGCCCGCCAACCGTGGTGAGCGCGTGTCTGTGCTGGACCGGGGCGATCGCAACCGGGGCGACCGGGGGCGGTAGCGCGCCCCTCAGGCCCGCTCCGCCAGCAGCGTCTCCAGCCGGGGCGTCACGCCCCACTGGCCGACCAGCTCGCGATACTCGGCGCGCTGCCCGTCGGTCGGCGCTCCGGCCGTCCGGCGTGCCCGGATGAGCAGGTTGCGCGGCGTGTGCTGGGAGTCGACGAACTCCACCACCTCGGCGCGGTACCCGTGCAGGCGCAGCAGACCGGCCCGCAGCGCGTCGGTCAGCACGTCGGCGAACCGCTCCCGGAGGATGCCCTGCCGGGTCAGCAGCTCGTACGGTCCCGGCGCCGGGCGGGCCCGGAGCTGGGCGGCCAGGTCGTGGTGGCAGCAGGGCGCGGCGAGCACCCAGCGGGCGTCCCAGCGCACCGCCCGGGCCAGCGCCTCGTCGGTGGCGGTGTCGCAGGCGTGCAGCGCGAGCACCAGGTCCGGCGCCGGTTCGACGGGCGCCTCGGCGATGGTGCCGGCCACGAAGCTGACCCGGTCGGCCCAGCCCAGCCGCTCGGCCAGCTCGGTGTTGCGGCGGCGCTGGTCCTCGCGTACGTCCACGCCGACGAGTGTCACGTCCAGGCCGCGCCGCAGCAGGTAGCGGTAGGCGGCGAAGGTCAGGTACGCGTTGCCGCAGCCCAGGTCCACCACCCGCAGCGCGCCGGTGAGGTCGTCGGGCAGCGTCGCGGCCAGCGCGCGCAGGAACGCGTCGACCTGCCGGCGTTTGGCCGCCGAGCCGCCGATCTCCTTGAAGAGGGGATCACCCGGGTCGAGCAGCCACTCCTTGGCCCGGTCGTGCCGCTCCGGCTCGCCGGCGGTACGGCTGGCCGCCGCGCGGTGCACCTGCGCCTCACCGGACTTCGTCACCCGGAGCTGGATCGTGGCGTCGGCGGTCTCGACGTGCCAGTTGCCGAACGGCTCGGCGAGCAGTTCGTCCACCGCGGCGTCGGCCTCGGCTCCCGGCGCCACGTTGCGGGTGTGCGGCCGTGACCCGTCGGAAGTGGCGATCTGCAACCGGGGGCCGCTCTTGAGCGCGACCGGGCGCAGTTCCGCGCGTACCACCGAGGGACGCTGCCCACGACGCCGCCCGGCGGCCACCGCCCGGGTCAGCCCCGGCGCGAGCAGCAGCGTCCGTACCTCGGCGAGCGCCGATTCCAGCGCTTCCGGCATCCCTACCTACCTCTCCAGTTCTCCACCCACCCCGCCGACCTGGTCGATCATGAGGTTGGCCGTACGTGAGCACGGCGTGTCGCGCCGTCAACTTCATGATCACCGCGTGGGTCCGGCGGTCGTGGGACGGGGACGGCCTCCGGGACCGGGGTCCGGGAGGCCGTTTCCGTTGGTGTTCGTCAGTCGGCGTTGCTGGCTTCGGCGGGCGCGCCGGTGCTGCCGCTGCGGCGGCGACGACGGCGACGCGGCTTGCTCGCCGTCTCACCCTCCGCGGCCTGCGGTGCGGCGGGGGCCTCGGTCGAGCCCTCGGTGCTGATCACCGCGGTCGGCTCGCCGGCCACCGTCTCGCCGGCCCGGCGACGCCGCCGCCGACGCGGCGTACGGGTCGCCTCGCCGTCCCCGGCCTCGGCCTGCCCGGCGGGCGCGTCCCCGCCGTCGCTGGTACGGCCCCGACCGCGGTCACCACGGTCGCCGCGCTCGCGGCCCCGGCTGTCACCCCGACGCGCGCCCCGGCGTGCCCGGCCGCCGCCACCCAGGTCCTCCTCGACCTCGGCGGACAGGCCGGCGCGGGTGCGCTCGGCGGTCGGCAGCGTGCCGCTGACGTCGGTGGGGATGGCCAGGTCGGTGTAGAGGTGCGCGGAGGTGTGGTACGTCTCCGGCGGCTCGGGCATGTCCAGCCCGAGCGTCTTGTCGATGATCCGCCAGCGGGGCATGTCGTCCCAGTCGACGAACGTCACCGCGACACCCGTGGCCCCGGCCCGGCCGGTACGGCCGATGCGGTGGGTGTAGGTGTCCTGGTCCTCGGGGCAGTCGTAGTTGATCACGTGCGTGACGCCGGTGACGTCGATGCCCCGGGCCGCCACGTCGGTCGCGACCAGCGTGTCGATCTTGCCGGCGCGGAACGCCCGCAGCGCCCGCTCCCGCGCGCCCTGGCCGAGATCGCCGTGCACGGCGGCCACGGCGAAACCACGGAAGTCGAGATCCTCGGCGACCCGGTCGGCGGCCCGCTTCGTACGGGTGAAGATCATGGTCAGGCCACGGCCCTCCGCCTGGAGGATGCGCGCCACGATCTCGACCTTGTTCAGCGAGTGCGTGCGGTACGCGAGCTGCGTGGTCTGCGGGGACGGGCCGGTCTCGGCGGTGTGCCCGGCGTGGATCGTCACCGGCCGGCGCAGGAACCGCCGCGACAGCGCGACGATCGGGTCCGGCATGGTGGCCGAGAACAGCATGGTCTGCCGGTCCTCCGGCAGCATCGCCAGGATCTTCTCGACGTCGTCCAGGAAGCCCAGGTCGAGCATGCGGTCGGCCTCGTCGAGGACGAGCGCGCGGACCCGGTCGAGCCGCAGGTGCTTCTGCTTCTGCAGGTCCAGCAGGCGGCCGGGGGTGCCGACCAGGATCTCGACGCCCCTGCGCAGCGCCTCGATCTGCGGCTCGTACGCCACGCCGCCGTAGATCGGCAGCACCCGGACGCCCCGGGTGCGACCGGCGGCGTCGAGGTCCTTGGCGACCTGGATGCCCAGCTCACGGGTGGGTACGACGACGAGCGCCTGCGGGACGCCGTCGCTGCCCTCGGACGGGGCGAACACGCGCTCCAGCAGCGGGATGCCGAAGCCGAGCGTCTTGCCGGTGCCGGTCGGGGCCTGCCCGATCAGGTCGACGCCGCGCAGCGCGATCGGCAGCGCGTACTCCTGGATGGCGAAGGCGCGGGTGATGCCGGCGGCGGCCAGCGCCTCGACGGTTTCCTGCCGCGCGCCGAGCGCGGCGAACGTGGGTGCCTCCGGCGGGACCGGAGCGGTGGGGGCCAGTGGCTGGCCGGAAATCTGGTCGCTCATGTGGATGTGGGGGTGCCCTCTCGTGGTGCGCCCCTCATGTCCTCAGGGCGCGTTCGGTGTGTGGCGCGGGCCACGCGGTCGGGGGCGAATCGCCGAGCCGGACCGGGCCGCACGCGCGTCGGGGACCGGTCTTGATCAGCGAAGCTGACCGAATCGGTGCCCACGGCAACTGTCTCATCCTACCTGAACGGCCCCTGAGTCGTCCCGATTCCCAGGTGGTGGCCGTGCGCGCGGGGCGGCTCGCTGTGACTTGAGTCACAGCGTTGGCGCCGGTAGCCTGCGCTCGTGGCCGCCCCCGACCCCGCCGCGACCGGCACTGCCGCCGCCGGTCCCACCGCCCCCGATCCCGCCGCGATCGACCTGTTCGGGCTCGTCGCGTACGGCGAACTGCTCGCCTTCGACCGCCTCGCCGCCGACGCCCGCCTCGCGCCCGACCTGGGCCGCCGCGCCGCGCTCAGCGAGATGGCCGCCGCGGAGATCGCCCACTATCGCTGGCTGACCGACCGCCTCGCCGCGTGGGGCGTCACCCCGGAGGAGGCGATGGTCCCCTACGTCGAGGCGCTGCGGGCGTACCACGACTCGACCGAGCCGCGGGACTGGGCGGAGGCGGTGACGAAGGCGTACGTGGGCGACGCGATCACCGACGACTTCCTGCGCGGGATCGCCGACGGCCTGGACGGGCCGGAGCGGACGCTGCTGCTCGACGTGCTGCACGACTCCCGGTACGCCGAGTTCGCCGCGGCCGAGATCCGGGCCGCGATCGAGGCCGATCCCCGGGCCGCGGGCCGGCTCTCCATGTGGGCCCGGCGGCTGCTCGGGGAGGCGCTGTCCCAGGCCGGCCGGGTCGCCGCCGCCGACCGGGGCGCGCTCAGCGCGTTGATCGGCCGGACCGGCGGGGACGTGCCGGGGCTGCTGCGCCGGCTGACCGAGGCGCACACCGCGCGGATGACGGCGGTCGGGCTGAACAACTGAGCCGCCGTGGCGGGAGGCCCGCCACGGCGGCCGGCGCCGCGGGAATCAGCGAACGGTGAACCCGACCGCGCGAGGCGACGCCTCGGCGATCTCGACGTAGGCGACCTTGCCGACCGGCACGATCACGCGCCGGCCCTTCTCGTCGGTCAGGGAGAGCGTGCCCTCGCTCCTGGCGAAGGCGTCGGTCACGATCTGCTCGATCTCGGCCGGCGACTGCGCGCTTTCCAGGACCAGCTCCCGCGGCGCGTACTGCACGCCGATCTTGACCTCCACTGTGCCTCCTCAACTGGGGCGAAAAAGCCACCGTGGGAAGGCTATCCGATCCGGCGGCCCGATGTTCAGGCTGACTCACCTTGCAGCGGGAAGCTGGCGATGCCCCGCCAGGACAGGGCCGCGACCAGCGCCTCGGCCTCCGCCTTGGGCACCTGCCGGCCGCCGGCGAGCCAGAACTGGGCGGCCGTCTCGGCGGCGCCGACCAGGCCCGATGCGAGCAGCTCGGCATGCGACCGGCTGACGCCGGTGTCCGAGATGATCGTGTCGGTGATGGCCGCGATGCAGCCCTGCTCGACCCGCTCCACCCGCTGCCGCACCGCCGGGTCGTTGCGCAGGTCGGACTCGAAGACCAGCCGGAACGCCTCGCTCTCGTGGTCGACGAAGTCGAAGTACGCGCGGACCGCGGCGCTGACCCGTTCCTTGTTGTCGCTGGTGCTGCTCATGGCGCCCTGCACGTTTGCCACTATCGCGTCACAGTGCGTGTCCAGCAGCGCCAGGTAGAGCTCCATCTTCCCGGGGAAGTGTTGGTAGAGCACCGGCTTGGAGACCCCGGCCCGCYCGGCGATGTCGTCCATCGCGGCGGCGTGGTAGCCCTGCGCGACGAACACCTCCTGAGCAGCGGCGAGCAGCTGCTTACGGCGTGCCGAGCGGGGCAGGCGGGTGGGCCGACCGGCGGTCTGTGCACCGTTCCCCACTGCGGTCATGGGAACCTCCGAGTATCTGCGTACGAGCCGGCACGTATCACCCGAACCGGTGCGGGTTCGTGAACCCGTCGCGGAATTGGCCCGCCGCTGTAACTTATCGCCACTGTCACCACACGGTAGCCTCAGCGGGGGCGACCAAGGAGCGCGCGGTGAGTGAAACAGGGCAACCCGGAGCCGCCACCCCGGGAGAGCACGGCGACGGGACGGGCCGGCAGGACGAACCCGCCCGTACCGGCGGCGGTTGGGCGCCCCCGCCGAACGGCTGGTCCCGTGGTGCTCCGGCGCCCGGCGGCTGGCCCTACGGCGATCTCGGCGGCTGGGCCGCCTCCTCGCCCCGGCACGGTGACCTGCCGGCTCCGCTACCCGGCCGACCGGAGCCGGGACCGGTGAACGGCCGCCACGTCAACGGCGTGCACCACGCCGGGGAGGAGTCGCGCGTGACCCGCCAGGCGCCGGTCAGTGCCCCGCCGGCGGACGAACCGCCCCGGCAGAGCGACGGCGAGCGGCTGGCCGTACCGGCCCCGCGACCGGTGCCCCCGGCCGAGCAGCAGGTGAACCCGGCCGACGCCGCCGGCTCCCGGCACGCCGCCGACGACCCGGCCGCCGCGCCCCGCTGGGCCGAGAGCGGCCCCGCCTCCGCGCCCCCGGCCCTGCAGGTGCCGCCGGTCGGCGCCGCCGCATCCGGCTTCGAGGTGCCACCGGGCTTCCACGCGCCGAACACCGAGTCCACCCCGTCGCTCTCCCGTGGCTGGGCCGACCGGGCGCCCGGCGAGCCGTCCGCCGATCCGGCCGGCCGTTCCGCGCAGCCCGTGGGCGACGTCCGCCCGCCGGACGGACCGGCGGGCGCCGCCGGGCCCCGGGCCGCCGCCGACTCCCGGGAGCCCGCCGCGGACGACCCGGGCGCCGGTGAACCCGACTGGTCCGGACCGTCCTGGAACCGCCCGAGCTGGGGCGACGGCTGGGCCCCGCCGTGGGCCCGCACCGACGAGCCGGCGGCGCGCCGCGCCGCGGAGCCCGCCGACCGGCGCGAGCGGGAGGACGACACCGCCGGCCGCCGCGCCGCCCGCGACGACCGCTCGGCCCATGACGACCGTGCCAGCCACGACGACCGTGCCAGCCACGACGACCGCGCGGCCCACGACGACCGTGCCGGCCATGACGACCGCGCGGGCTGGGACGACCGGGCGGGCTGGGACGACCGGCCGGCCCGCGACGAGCGCGCGGCCGAGTGGGCGCCCGAGCCGGTGCGGCCGTACATGCCGGCCCGCGTCGAGCCGCCGTCCGGCTACGAGCCGCCCCGGCCCGAGCCGGTACGGCCGTACGAGCCGCTGCGCGCCGAGCCGGCCGCCGGACCGGAACCGACCCGGCCGTACGAGCCGGAACCGCCGCGTCAGTACGAGTCCGAGCCGGGCACCGGTCCGGAGCCGGCGCGTGAGGCGACCCGGCCGTTCCGGCTGGCCCGGGGCGACGGCGAGCCGCCGCACGGGTACGAGCGACCCTCGTGGGCCGGGCCGCCGGTGCCGGTCCCGCCGGTGAACCCGGCCACCGGTCCCGAGCCGGCGAGCGCCCCACCCGCCCCGGCCGGCGGGTACACGCCGACGTTCCCCGGCTACCCCGCCGCGCCCGCCGGGCCGCCGCCTGCCGCCGCGCCCGTCGCCAACCCCGCGACCCGGGCCACCGGTGAGACCGCCGACGATCCCCGGCAGCCGCCGGCCGCCCCTGCCCGGCCGATCTCCGGAGTCCCGGCGCAGCCGACGTCCGGCCTCCCGGCACAGCCGATCTCGGGCGTGCCGGCCCGGCCGACGTCCGGCGTCCCGGCCGGGCCGATCTCCGGTGTGCCGGCCGGGCCGACCTCCGGCGTCCCCGCCACGAGCGGCGCGGCCCACACCGACCGCACCTCCGCGCCCCAGCCGGCGAGCGCGCCCCCCTACGCCGCCCGCCGGTCCGCGCCGGAACCCGTGCCGGCCGCCGACGCGGCCACCGAGCCCCGACCGGAGGAACCGGCCCCAGTGGTGCTGCCGCAGCGCGTCCCCGCCGAGCCGGACGTGCCAGTCGTGCCGGAGCCGCCTGCAGTGGAACCGTCCGCCGAGACCCCCGAACTCGCCCGCATCGCCACCCACCTGCGCCGGGACGACGAACCCGCGCCGCTGCGTGAGCGCCCGGAGGGCTTCGACGTCAACGCGATCCTGGACGCGGTCCGCGAGGTGGCCGGCGTACGGGACGCGGCGCTGCGCCGTACCCCGGCCGGCGCGCACAGCCTCCGGCTCGACCTGGCCGACGGCGCGGACCCGGCAGAGGTCAGCCGCCTGGTGGCCCGGCTGCTCCAGGAGCGGATGGGCCTGGCGGCGGCGCCGCAGAACCTGCCCGGCGCGCCGGTCGTGCCGCCGCCGGCCCCACTGCGCCGCCGATCGGCCCGGCTGGACCGGGCCGGTGAGGCACGGGCGGGCGAGGGCCGTTCACCCGGGCCGATTCACGCCCGCGCCCTGCCGGACGAGACGCGGACGGCGGTGCCCGCGCCCCGCAACGGTGACGAGCCCGGACCGGCCGGGGACGAGACGCCGCCGCGTACCGGTGTGGTGCGCCCGGCCGCGAACCGCTCCGGTGAGGGACGGTTCGGCGGCACGGACCGCGCCGCGCGTCCGGCCGACGCCCCGGCCGAGGGCGACGAGCCGCCGCGCCGCCGCCGGCAGGCCACCCACCGGGGCCGGGCCGCTGTCGACGAGACGTCGCTGGCCGCCGCGCCGACCGGCATGTCCACCGGCAGCCCGGTGACGCTCGGCACCTCGTACTCCGGTGGGCAGATGACCACGACGGAGACCGCGCCGTCGCGACCGCTCGACACCGGCGGCGCGCCCGGGCCCCGGGTGGTCATCGAGCACGTCCTGGTGAGCACGTTCGGCCTGGACGCCACCACTGAGGTCCGCCTGATCGCGGGCGACCGGACGGCCGAGGGCCACGCGACCGGGCCGGCCGTCGACGGGTACGTGCTGCGGCTGTGCGCGGTGGCGGCGGCCGCGGCGGTGGACGAGTTGCTCGGCCGGGGCGTCCCGGCCGGTGAGCACGGCCGGTGCTTCGTGGAGCACGCCGCCGTGGTGCCGTTCGGCAACTGCGAGGTGGCGACCGTTGTCGTGCTGCTGGTCTGCGACGGCTGGGTGGAGCAACTGGCCGGGTCGGCCCTGGTCGCCGGGGATCCCCGGCAGGCGGTCGTGCGGGCCACGCTGGCGGCGGTGAACCGGCGGCTGGAGGCGCTGCTCGCCTGAACGGTGTGCGGTACGGCGCGCGCGGGGAAGACTGGAGACATGAAACGCGCCGCACTCTGGCCGGAGCACAGCCTCCCCGCGCACGAGGTCCCGCCGCCCTGGCCCGGCCGGCACGTCCGGCTCGACGGCACGCTCGTGCACGTCCGGGAGACCCCGGCGACCGGGCCCGGCGCGGAACCGGCGCTGTACGTGCACGGCCTCGGCGGGTCCGCGCAGAACTGGACCGACCTGGCCGGCCTGCTCGCCGGCCGGCTCGACGGCCAGGCGATCGACCTGCCCGGCTTCGGGCGCAGCGAGCCCGGACCGCGCTACACCATCCCGGCCTTCGCCGACCGGGTGATCCGCTGGATCGAGCACACCGACCGGGGGCCGGTGCACCTGTTCGGCAACTCGCTCGGCGGCGCGATCTCGGTCCGGGTGGCGGCGCTGCGGCCGGACCTGGTCCGCACGCTCACCCTGATCTCGCCGGCCCTGCCGTTCCTGGACTTCCGGCGTTCGTTGCAGGGGCGGATGCTTCCGCTGCTGGCGATCCCCCGTGGTGAGCGGCTGGCCGCCTGGCGGCTGGCCCAGTTCACGCCCGAGGTGGCGGCGCAGCAGGTGATGGAGGCGTGCGTCGCGGACCTGACCCGGATCAGCGATCAGCGCCGGCAGGAGGCGATCGACGAGATCCGGGTCCGGTACGAGGCCGCGCACCACGCCGCCGCGTACGTGCGTACCTTCCGGGGACTGGTCGGCAGTTTCCTGCGCTCGTACCTGCCGGGGGAGGGCGCGCTGTGGCGGCAGGCGGCGGCGGTGCGGGCGCCCACGCTGGTGGTGGGCGGAAGGCAGGACCGCCTGGTCGACGTCCGGGTGGCGCCGCAGGCGGCCCGCGTGATCCCGGACAGCCGGCTGCTGATGCTCGACGGCGTCGGGCACGTGGCGCAGTTGGAGGTCCCGCGGACGGTGGCGCGGGCGGTGCTGGGGCTGCTCGGCGAGCCGTCGTCGCCGGACGCCGGTGCGGGGGAGAGCGGAACGGGGCGCGACATGGCAGGCTGAGCCGGATGCCCAGCTCACGCCCTCCCCGCACCGCCCGGTCCCGGGCCTCCGCTCGTCCCTGGCGCTCCGCCCTCGTGGTGTGCGCCTTCCTCGCCGTCGCCGCGGTCGGCGTCGGCGCGGCGCTGCAACTTCCGTCGGCGGGGGCGGGGACGCGGGTCACCGACGGGTTCGTGGCCCAGCCTCCGGCGCCGACGCGGACGCCGCCGAGCGTGTCCCCGTCGCCGGTGGTGACGCCCAGTTCCTCGCCGCCGGTGCTGACGCTGTCCGACCCGGGGCCGGCGAAGGGGCGGGGCAGCTTCGGCTACGACGACCGGCCCGGCGGGGTGCTGGGCCGATCCGGGCCGCTGCAGCGGTACCGGGTGGCGGTCGAGAACGGCTCGGGCGAGCAGGTCCGCGACTTCGGCGATGCGGTGCAGCGGGCGCTGGCCGGCCCGGGGAGCTGGGTGGACGGCGGCCGGTTGCGGTTGCAGCGGGTCGGGCCGGGCAGCGGGTACGACTTCACGATCTACCTGGCCACCCGGGAGACGGCGCGGCGGTTGTGTGGCGCGGGCGGGATCGACATCCGCGTGGGCGGCGTGCCGTACACGTCCTGCCGGGTTCCGGGCAAGGTGGTGATCAACCTGGACCGGTGGCGGACCTCCGCGCCGCACCTCGTCGCCGCCGGGATGACGCTCGACGACTACCGGCTCTACGTGATCAATCATGAGGTGGGCCACCAGCTCGGGCACCGGCACGAGGGGTGTCCGCGGGCGGGGCGGGCCGCGCCGGTGATGCAGCAGCAGACGCTCTTCCTCAACGGCTGCCGCCCGAACCCGTGGCCCTACGTGGGCGGGAAGCGGTACGCCGGGCCGAGCCTGTGACCGCCGGTTCGTGAAGAACATTCGCGGCATAGGCGGCAAAAGCAGCTAAATGCCCGAATTGCATGGCACGCTGATGTCATGACCTCGTCGTCCCCTTACGACATGCACGCCGAGCCGCGCCGCCGACCGCCGCCCCGTCACCCGGCCGAGCGTCCCACGGTGCGCCGCATGCGCCGTCGTCGCCGCCGCTCGGTGCTGCTGCTGGCGATGCTGCTGGCCGCCGGCAGCGGAGCGGTCGGCGTCACCCGGCTGAACGCCCCCGGGCCCGGCGGGACGTCGCTCGCGGCCGAGCCGTCGCTCGCCCGCGGGGCCGCCGAGGCCGACGTCCCGGCCGCGCCGCCGACCGGCTACCCCACCGCCGGCCCCGGCACGTTCGCCGTGGCCCAGGGCCGATCCCCGGTACGCGGACACGCCGGGCCGCTGCGCCGCTACCGGGTCGAGGTCGAGCACGGTACGGGGCAGGACGCCGACGGTTTCGCCGCCACCGTGGACGCGGTGCTCGGCGACCCGCGCAGCTGGATTGCCTCGGGGGAACTGCGGGTGCAGCGGGTGCCCGAGGCGGCCGCCGCCGACTTCACCGTCTACCTCGCCACCCCCGTCACCTCGGAGCGGATGTGCGCCGAGGGCGGACTGCGCACCGACCGGTACACCTCCTGCCGGCTGCCCGGCCGGGTCGTGCTCAACCTGGCCCGCTGGATGACGGCAGTGCCCGACTACAGCGCCCCGCTGGACGTCTACCGGACCTACGTGATCAACCACGAGGTCGGGCACGAGTTCGGCGAGCTGCACCAGGCGTGCCCCGCGCCCGGCGCGCCCGCCCCGGTGATGCAGCAGCAGACGTACGGGCTGGACGGCTGCCTGCCGAACGCCTGGCCGTACGTCGACGGGGCCCGATACTCCGGCGAGCCCACCGACGGGGTCTGAGTTATTCCCGGTCCCGCAGTTCGGGCCGAGTGTCCCTCATCATGGCCGATCCCCGTCCGGGCGAGCGACAATGGCGCGGTCACACCGCCGATCCCGGGGAGTCCACCGTGTCGTTGCCCCCGCTCGTCGAACCCGCCGCCGAGCTGACCGTAGACGAGATCCGCCGATACTCGCGCCACCTGATCATCCCGGACGTCGGGGTCGAGGGGCAGAAGCGGCTGAAGAACGCCCGGGTGCTCTGTGTCGGCGCCGGCGGCCTCGGCTCGCCGGCCCTGCTCTACCTGGCCGCGGCCGGTGTCGGCACGCTCGGCATCATCGACTTCGACACCGTCGACGAGTCGAACCTGCAGCGCCAGGTCATCCACGGCGTCTCCGACGTGGGCCGCTCCAAGGCCGAGTCCGCCGCCGCGTCGATCCGCGAGATCAACCCGCTGGTCAACGTGGAGATCCACAACACCGCGCTGGACCGGGAGAACGTCCGGGACATCTTCTCCCGGTACGACCTGATCGTGGACGGCACCGACAACTTCGCCACCCGGTACATGGTCAACGACGCCGCGGTGCTGCTCGGCAAGCCGTACGTCTGGGGTTCGATCTACCGCTTCGACGGCCAGGCGTCGGTGTTCTGGGCCGAGCACGGGCCCTGCTACCGCTGCCTCTACCCGGAGCCGCCGCCGCCCGGCATGGTCCCCTCCTGCGCCGAGGGTGGCGTGCTCGGCGTGCTCTGCGCGTCCATCGGGTCGATCCAGGTCAACGAGGCGATCAAGCTGCTCGCCGGCATCGGTGAGCCGCTGGTCGGCCGGCTGATGGTCTACGACGCCCTGGAGATGAGCTACCGCAAGATCAAGGTCCGCAAGGACCCGAACTGCGTGCTCTGCGGCGAGAACCCGACCCTCACCGACCTGATGGAGGACTACGAGGACTTCTGCGGCGCGGTCTCCGACGAGGCGCAGGAGGCGGTGGTCGACTCGACCATCACCGCGCTGGAGCTGAAGGACTGGCAGGACTCCGGCAAGGACATCTTCCTGGTCGACGTGCGCGAGCCCGCCGAGTACGAGATCGTCCGCATCCCCGGCTCGACGCTCATCCCCAAGGGCGAGATCCTCTCCGGCGAGGCGCTGGCGAAGTTCCCGCAGGACCGGCAGATCGTGCTGCACTGCAAGTCCGGCGTCCGCTCGGCCGAGGCGCTCGCCGCGCTGAAGGCGGCCGGCTTCAACGACGCCGTGCACGTCCAGGGCGGTGTGCTGTCCTGGGTCAAGCAGATCGACCCGTCCCTGCCGTCGTACTGAGTCGCGTCGATGGGCCCGCCCGGTTCCCCGGGCGGGCCCATCGTGCTCTCCGTACCCCGTGGCGTGGACAAACGCCTGGTCGCCCGACCCGCAGGTGGATGCGTTCGGCGACCGGTGGGCGGTACCGGCCCTGACCGAGCTACCGAGGCGTAACCCCGGCCGCGCCAGTACCGTCAGGGCCGTGGTGGACTTGGACGCGGCGATCGGATTCGTCGTCGCTCACGGAGACGCGGTGGACCGCGCCCGTCTCTCCCGGCTGCGCACCGGCGCTCCGGTGCCGTCCGACGTGCTCGACGCCGCCGAGTCCGGGCCGGCGCCGGGCGGCGGCTGGCCCGCCGTACTCGACGGCGAAGTCGCCTCGATCGACGCGACCTGCTTCCGCCTGGCCGAGCTGGACGACCTCGGCGCGCTCGGCCGCCCGGCGGCCCGGCACGCGCTGGACTGGCTGGCCGCCCGGCAACTACCAGACGGCGGCTGGGACGAGGATCCGTCGCTGGCCGGGCTCGCCCCCGAATGGGCCACCCCCGGCGATCCGGAGGCCCGGCTCTACCAGACCGCCAACGCCGGATTCTGGCTCACGGTGGCCGGGCTGGACGCCCGGGCCGCCGGGCCGCTGGACCACCGGGTCGGCGGCGCGTACGCCGGTGTGGTCCAGGCGGCGGCCCAGGCGCTCGCCGCCCAGCTCGCGCCGGACGGGAGCTGGCCGTCCTTCCTGCCCGCCGGCTGGCTCGCCGCCGCGGTGCTGCACCGCCAGCAGATGTACTACGAGTCGGCGCGCATCCAGGCGGTGCTGGCCGACCGGATCCCGCAGATGTCCCCGGCCGACGTGGCCTGGCTCGCCGCCACACTGCGCCGGGTCGACGTCGGCGAGGAGCAGTGGCTGCTGGTCTCCGCGCGCAGGCGGCTCGCCGAGACGCAGCGCAGCGACGGCGGCTGGGACAGCGACGACGGTCACCAGTTCGACGTGCACACCACGCTGCGGGCGATCCGGGCGTGCCGTCCGAACACGCCCGAGGTCCCGGTGTCCGGCGCGCCGTTCGTGGCGCCGCGCCCCGCCGAGCTGCCCCCGCCGCCCGCGGTGCCGGCCCCGCGCCCGCGCCGGCTCCCCGCATCGACGTCTCCGCCGCCCGCGCCCGACTCTGGGCCGCCCGCCTCCACGCCCGCGTCGCCTGCGCCCGTGTCTCCGCAGCCCGCCCCGGCTCGCCCGTTGACCGGCCCGGCTCGCCCGTTGACCGGCCCGGCCGAGGCATCGGTCGCATCGGCGGGTCCCGCTTCCGACCCTTCGGCGGGCTTCGGCTCCGACCTGTCGTCCAGTTTCGGCACCGACCCGTCGGCCGGGATCGCGCCCGCGCTGTCGGACGGCGCGCCGGAGCTGTTTCCGGCCCCGGGTCTCGGGCCGGATACCTGGTTCCGTCCGGACACCGGGCCGGATGCGATGCCCGGATCGGGAGCAGGGCCTGATCCGGCGGCCGGTGCTGAGGTGTCGGCCGGTGCGGACAGCGGGCAGGGGCCGTGGTCCGCCTGGATCGTCACGCCCGATCTGCTTCCCGACGAGAGCGCCGGGCCTGCCGCGCAGCTGGTGTCGGAGCTGCTGCCCGGCCCGGTGCCGCCCGCTCTGCCTCCGGCGGTTGCGGTGCCACCGGCCGCCCCGGTGTCCCCGGGTTTGCCTCCGCTGGTCACGCCGCCATCGGAGCCCACCGCCCAGGTGATCGCCGCACCGCCGCAGCCCGGCACAGTTCCGCCGGTCGACCCCGCCGCACCGGCCGACGGAGATCCACTCCAGATCGCCTAGCCCGGCCAGCTGATGATCAACACCAGTTCGGGGAAGTGGCGGCATCAGAGGTGCGGGGGTGGCGCCGGCGCGCCACAACGGGCAAGGTCGGTCAGCGCAGGTGACCGTCGCCGGTCACCACGTACTTGGTGCTGGTCAGCTCCGGCAGGCCCATCGGGCCGCGCGCGTGCAGCTTCTGCGTCGAGATGCCGATCTCCGCGCCGAATCCGAACTCGCCGCCGTCGGTGAACCGGGTGGACGCGTTGACCATGACCGCGGCCGAGTCCACCCGGGCCACGAACTCCCGGGCCGCCCGCTGCGAGTCGGTGACGATCGCCTCGGTGTGACCGGTGCCGTACCGGCGGATGTGCGCGACCGCCGCGTCGAGCGAGTCGACCACGGCGACCGAGATGTCGGCGGAGAGGTACTCGGTGCCGAAGTCCTCCTCGGTGGCCGGCACCACGGCGTCGGAGTGGGCGGCCACCTCGGGCGTGCCGTGCACGGTCACCCCGGCCTCGGCGAACGCGGCGAGCACCGCCGGCAGGAACGCGTCCGCGACGTCGCGGTGCACCAGCAGCGACTCGGCGGTGTTGCAGGTGGACAGGCGCTGGGTCTTGGCGTTCAACGTGACCGCCAGCGCCTTGCCGAGGTCGGCGGCGGCATCGACGTACACGTGGCAGTTGCCCACGCCGGTCTCGATCACCGGCACCGTCGACTCCTCGACCACGGCGCGGATCAGCGACGCGCCGCCGCGCGGGATCAGCACGTCGACCAGGCCGCGGGCGCGCATCAGTTCCTTGACCGAGTCACGGGTACTGGAGTCGAGCAGCTGCACCGCGTCGGCCGGCAGTCCGGCGCCGGCGACCGCGTCGCGCAGCACCTCGACCAGCGCCGCGTTCGAGTGCGCGGCCGACGAGGAGCCGCGCAGCAGCGCCGCGTTGCCGGACTTCAGGCAGATCCCGGCCGCGTCGACTGTCACGTTCGGCCGGCCCTCGTAGACGATGCCGACGACCCCGAACGGCACCCGGATCTGGCGCAGCTCCAGGCCGTTGGGCAGCGTCGAGCCGCGTACCACCTCACCGACCGGATCGGGCAGCGCGGCCATCTGGCGCAGCGCGTCGGCGATCGCCGCCACCCGGCCCTCGTCGAGCGCGAGCCGGTCCAGCACGGCCGCGGACAGCCCGGCCTCGCGCCCGGCCGCCAGGTCCGCGGCGTTCGCCGCCAACACCTCGGGGGTACGCGCCACGAGCGCGTCGGCCATCGCGTGCAGCGCGGCGTCCTTCACGGTACGGGTGGCCGTGGCCAGGGCTTCCGCCGCGTCCCGGGCTCGCCGGGCCTGCTCGACGACGCTCATCGTGCGTACTCCTTCGGAGGTGTTTTAAGGAGGGGCCCCTTATTAACAGACGTCTGTTAATAAGGGGCCCTTGCTTACAGCAGGACGAGGTCGTCGCGGTGGACGACCTCACGTTCGTACGCCGGGCCGAGCGCCGCGGCGAGTTCGGAGGTGGAACGGCCGAGCAGGCCGGGCAGTTCCACCGCGTCGTAGTTGACCAGCCCGCGGGCCACCGGCGCGCCGGCGGTGTCGACCAGGTCGACCGGGTCCCCGGCGGTGAACGCGCCGTCGACGGCGGTGATGCCGGCGGGCAGCAGCGACTTTCGGCGGCCGACCACCGCCTGTACCGCGCCCGGGTCGAGGTGCAGGCGGCCCCGGGGCGCGGTGGCGTGCGCCAGCCAGAAGAGGCGCGCGGCGGGACGGCGGCTGCTCGGGTGGAAGTACGTGCCGACGGGCTCCCCGGCCAGCGCCGGCGCGGCCAGCGGCGCGGCGGTCAGCACCACCGGGATGCCGAAGCCGGTCGCGATGCGGGCCGCCTCCACCTTCGTCACCATGCCCCCGGTGCCCACCCCGGCCCGGCCGGCCCCGCCGATGTCCACGCCCGCGAGGTCACCCTCGCCGTGCACCTCGGTGATGCGGGTGCTGCCCGGGCGGGCCGGGTTGCCGGTCCAGAGCGCGTCGACGTCGGAGAGCAGCACCAGCAGGTCGGCGTCGACGAGCGCGGCGACGAGCGCGGCGAGGCGGTCGTTGTCGCCGAACCGGATTTCCTCGGTGGCCACCGTGTCGTTCTCGTTGACGATCGGCACGGCCCGCAGGTCGAGCAGTTTCCGCAGCGTCCGGTACGCGTTGCGGTAGTGAGCGCGCCGGGTCACGTCGTCCACGGTGAGCAGCACCTGCCCGACGGTGCGGCCGTGCCGGGCGAACGCGGCAGCGTACCGTCCGATCAGCAGGCCCTGGCCGACGCTGGCGGCGGCCTGCTGGGTGGCCAGGTCGCGCGGGCGCCGGGGCAGCCGCAGCGGGGCGAGACCGGCGGCGATCGCGCCGGAGGAGACCAGCACCACCTCGCGTCCGGCGGCGGCCAGCCCGCCGAGCGTGTCGACGAGCGCGTCGACCCGGGCGTCGTCCAGGCCGCCGGTCGCGGTGGTCAGCGAGGACGAACCGATCTTGACGACGATCCGGCGGGCCGAGGTGACTGCTTCGCGCACCCGACCATTCTGCGCGCTGCGGTCTGTGACGCCGCGGCGCGTTCCCATATCGTGGCAGCTCGTGACACCTGACGAGTACGTCGAGGCGGTGCTGGCACTTGTCGAGCGGATCCCGCCGGGCCGGGTGATGTCGTACGGGGCGGTGGCCGACGCGCTCGCCGACCGCTCCGGGCGGGCGTCGCCGCGGCTGGTCGGCTCGATCATGGCGCGGCACGGGGGCGGCGTGCCGTGGCACCGGGTGGTGAACTCGGCCGGCCGGCTGCCGCCGGGTCACGAGCGCAAGGCGCGGGAACGGCTGCTCGCCGAGGGGTGCCCGCTGCGCGGCGACCGGGTGGACCTGGCGGCGGCGTCCTGGTCGCCGGACGAGGGGTGACCCGACCGCGTCGGAGGCGGCCGGTCGATCGATCGCGACTCCGCTCAACGGGGCCGAGTCATCGCGGCCACTCGGAGAACGCGTGCCGGAGGTCGTGGATCTCAGCCGGGGTGAGGCGGTAGAGCGCGAAGACAGTGTCGGGGAGGCGGTCGAGGCGCTGCAGCGCGTCCTGGAACTCTTCGTCGGTGAGCGCCGGGTCGGCACGCCGTGCGAGGTCCACCAGGTCGTTCCTGCTGTACCGGCGGAGCGCGGCGGCTACGTCGATGTAGTCGCGGGGTTGAGCACGGGTCACCATGGCGGCGACTTTGGTGCCGATCACGTCGTCCAGGTGCAGCACCGGCCCGACGTCGAGCACGATCGGGCTGGCGCTGCACGAGTTGCAGTCGTACGGTCCGGTCGTCGCGGCGAACCTCGAACTCGGTCATGTCGTGTTCGAAGCCGTAGAAGACATCGTCCAGCTCGGTGGGCTCGGCGATGGTCTCGACCTGAAACCCGGCATCGAGCAGGGTGGCGTGCACCAGCTCGGCGGCTGCGGTGACCCCGCCGTCGAGATCGGTGAACAGGTCCACGTCCTCGGTGGGACGGGCGCCGATGCCGTGGGCGATGAGGGCCTGGCCGCCGGCGAGGGCGAAGCCGTGTCGGCCGGCCACGGCGAGCGCGATACGGGCGACCTCGTGCTGGAACGGGTCCGGCGCGGGTGACATCAGGCGGCGACGTCCCGGGCGCGCAGCACCGGGTGGCTCTCTTCCCAGGCGCGGCGGACACCGCGGGGCACGTAAAGCTCGGGCCACAGCCGGACGAGGGTGGGTCCGTGCAGCCAGGTGCGCAGCTCGTCGGGATGAACGGCTTCGGTGAGCACCGTCTCGTACATCCAGGCGAGCAGCCCCGGAACGTCGAGGTCGACGTGCCGGTCGGGTTGCCAGAACAGCCGGTGGGGCAACTCGACGATGCCGGTAACCGGGCCCTGCAATTCGCTCAGGGCGGGGACCACGACCGCACGGCGGCCGGGGCGGGCCTCGTACGGTGCCCGCGAGCTGCGAACGGATCGGGCCGGGTCCATGCCCTACAGGGTAACGGTGCCGACCTGCGGCTTGTTGCGACTCGCGAGCGCCTGGCGGCATCGAACAAGCAGCGTCCGGGAGGGGATGTGACGCGAGCCATAACGTGAGTAGCATTCGGCTCCATGACAGCTTCGGGCCTGCCCCGCCGGGTGCACCTCGGATACGCGCTCGGTTCCCTGGTCACCGGCGCGTTCGGCACCGTGCCCGGGCTGCTCCTGCTGCCGTACCTCACCGACACGCTCGGCGTCGCCGCCGGGCTGGCCGCGCTGCTGGTGCTCCTGCCGAAGGCGTGGGACGTGCTGGTCAACCCGGTCGCCGGGCGGATCTCCGACCGGACCCGCTCCCGCTGGGGCGCCCGCCGTCCGTACCTGCTGGTCGGCGGGCTGGCGCTCGCCGTGCTGTTCGCGTCGATCTTCGCGGCGCCGTTCGCGAACGGTCCGGCCGCCGCCGCGTACGTGGCGCTGGCGTTCCTGGCGACAGCCACCGCGTTCGCGTTCTTCCAGGTGCCGTACGTGGCCATGCCGGCCGAGCTGACCGCCGACCCGGCGGAGCGTACCCGGCTGATGACCTGGCGGATCGCGGTGCTGGCGCTGGCCATCCTGGTCTCCGGCGCGGTGGCCCCGGCCGTGGTGAGCGCGGGCGGCGACGGCGTGCCCGGTCACCGGTGGATGGGCCTGTTCGTCGCCGCGCTCATCGTCGCCGGCACCGTCGGCGTGTTCCTGGGCACCCGGTCCGCGCCGACCGGCACGGTGGGGGAGAGCGAGCCGAGCCTGCGCGCCCAGCTCGCTGTCGCCACCGGCAACCGGCCGTTCCGGGTGCTGCTGATCTGCTTCGTGATCCAGTCCGCCGGGGTGGCCACCGTGCTGGCCGGGGTGAAGTACTTCGCCGGCCAGGTGCTGCGCGAGCCGGACAGCGGCCCGACGCTGCTGTTCGCCTGCTTCGTCGCGCCCGCGCTGCTGGTCATGCCGCTGTGGTCGCGGGCGGGTGCCCGGCTCGGCAAGCGGGCCTCGCTGGTCGCCGCGTCGCTGATCTTCGCGGTGGGCGCGCTGACCCTGGTCGCCGCGCCCGCGCTGCCCGCCGCCGCGGCCTACGCGGTGGTCGCGGTGATCGGCGTCGGGTACGCGGGCCAGCAGGTGTTCGCGCTGGCCATGCTGCCGGACTGCATCGCGTACGACACGGCGCGCACCGGGCGGCGGCAGGCCGGGGTGTTCACCGGGCTGTGGACCGCAGGGGAGACGTTCGGGCTGGCGCTGGGGCCGGGCATCTACGGGCTGGTGCTGCAGCTCTCCGGCTATGTCTCCTCGTCCACCGGTACCGCCGCCGTCCAGTCCGACACGGCCCGGCTCGGTGTGCTGCTCGGCTTCACCGTGCTGCCCGCCCTGCTGGTGGCGATCCCGCTGGTGCTGCTGCGCGGCTACACCCTGACCCCGGCCCAGCTGACCGCCGCCGCACCCGAGGCCGATGACGCCGCGCCGGCCGCGCGGGCGTGAGCACCCCGTCCACGAGAGGAACCACCCGATGACCGACACGGCAGGCGCCGGTGCGCTGCCCGCCCAGGGGATGCCCGCGGCGGACGTACTCGGCGAGATCCGCGCGCTGCGGGACGCCGACCGGCCCACGCACGGCGGGCGGTTGTTCGCGTACGTCTACGACCCCGGCGTGGCCGGTCTGGACGAGCTGGCGCAGGCCGCGTACGCGCAGAGCGCCCACGTCAACGGCCTCGACCCGACCGCGTTCCCGTCGCTGCTGGCGATGGAGAACGCGCTCGTCGGCGCCGCCGCCCGGCTGCTCGGCGGCGGCCCCGGCACCGGCGCGCCGGATGTCGTCGGCAGCGTCACCAGTGGCGGCACCGAGTCGCTGCTGCTCGCCGTCAAGGCGGCCCGGGACGCCCGCCCCGACCTGACCGAGCCGCGGATCGTGGCGCCGGCGAGCGCGCACGCGGCGTTCGCCAAGGCGGCGCACTACCTGCGGGTCGCGCTGGACACGGTGCCGGTCGACCCGGTGACGCTGCGCCCGGACGTGGCAGCGGTGGCCGCCGCGATCCGCCCGGAGACCGTGCTGGTGGTCGCGTCCGCGCCGTCGTACGCGCACGGGGTGGTCGACCCGGTGACCGAGATCGCCGCCGTCGCGCAGGCCGCCGGGGTGCGCTGCCACGTGGACGCCTGCTTCGGCGGCTGGGCGCTGCCCTGGCTGCGGCGGCTCGGCGCGCCGGTGCCGCCGTTCGACTTCGCCGTGCCGGGGGTCACCTCGGTCTCGGTGGACCTGCACAAGTACGCGTACGCGCCGAAGGGCGTCTCGGTGCTGCTGCACCGCGATCCGGCGCTGCGCGCCCCGCAGTTCTTCGCGTACGCGGACTGGCCCGGGTACACGATGGTCAACCCGGTGATCGCCTCCACCCGCTCCGGCGGGCCGATCGCCGCCGCGTACGCCACGCTGCGGCACCTCGGCGAGGACGGGTACCTGCGGCTTGCCGCCGCGACCCGGGACGCGGTCGCCGGGCTCGCCGACGCGATCCGGGCCACCGACGGGCTGCGGCTGATGGCCGAACCGGAGACCACTGTCGTCTGCTTCACCAGCGACGATCCGGGGCTCGACCTGTTCGTGCTGGTCGACGAGCTGACCGCGCGCGGCTGGCACACCCAGCCCCAGCTCACGTACGCCGATCTGCCGGCCAGCGTGCACCTCACGGTGACCGCGGCGGTGGCGCCCCGGGTGGCCGAGTTCGGCCCGGCGCTGGCCGAGGCGGTCGCGGCGGCCCGCGCCGCCGGGCCGGTGGTGCTGCCGCCGGAGCTGCTGGCGCTGGCCGGCAGCCTCACCCCGGAGGCGCTCACCCCCGATCTGGTGGCCGGGCTGGCGGGCGGGCTCGGCCTGGCGGCCGACGCCGGTGCGCCGGAGCGGATGGCGGTGGTCAACACGCTGCTCGACGCCGCGCCGGCCCGGCTGCGGGAGCGGCTGCTCGCCGAGTTCGTCGGGTTGCTCCAGCGCCCGGCCTGGTGACGCGGACGCGGCCCGCCCGGATTCCGGGCGGGCCGCGTCGTGCGGTGTCTCAGCCGGCCGCGCCGACGCTGAACGTGGTGGTGTTGTCCGCCGGGTCGACGTCTGCGACCGGCTCGTTCACGTAGCGGGCCTCGACGGTGAACGTGCCGTTGCCCAGCACGCCGGCCGGCGTTCCGGCCGGTGCCCGCAGGACGACGTCGAACGTGCGCTCCTCGCCGGGCATGAACCGGCCGCCCGGGACGTCGAACGAGTCCGGGAAGCTGGGCAGGTCCTGCGGATCGGTGCTCCAGACCTCGACCCCGGCGGGCAGGGCCGCCCGCGCGGCGAGCCGGAACGACGGCGCGTCGTTGCCGTAGCGCACCGTCACCGGCATCCGGCCCAGCAGGCTTCCGTCGGCCTGGCGGGTCAGCGTCACGTCACGACCGTTTACGGTCAGGTCCGTCTCGGTGGCCTGCCGGTAGACGCGCGGCGCGCGGACGCTGCCCGAGGTGGACCGGAACACGGTCGGGAAGGAGTCGCGATCCGCGACCCGGGCGCCGCCGCCCGGCACCACCGCGATCGAGCCGCCCGGCGCGATCATCGGGTAGGCGCGCGCTGTCGTCCAGACCTGGAAGTTGAGCCGCAGGGCCCGGCTGTCGCCCGCCGCGACCCGGCCGCCGAAGCTGCCGATGACCCGGCGGTTGTCCACCAGGTCCTCGGTGAACCACGGCGTGCCGTCGTCGAGGCCGATGAACGAGGCGCCGGCCGGCTCGGTGATGCGCAGGTCGGCGACGCCGTCGGCCCGGCCCCGGTTGCTGATCGTCGCGGTCAGCGTGCCGACGTACCCCCGGTCGGTGGGCGTCAGCACCAGCGGCCCGGTGTCGACGGTCAGCCGTGCCGCAGCGGTGCCGCTCGTGGCGGCGGCGGGCGTGGCCAGCGCGAACAGCGCTGCCGCCCCGGCCAGCAGCGCGGTGGCGACTCGTGCCGTACGTGTGGTCATGACAGGTCCTCCGTGATCCCCGTGGTGGGCGGCGGTGGTTCCGTCCGCCCGACAGTGAAGACACCCGCCGGCCCCGGGGACAGTTGCCCGGGTTCCCTGTCGTGGGTACGACACCGGACCGCTGTGGTTGACTGTCTGCTCGGGGTTCACGGACAGCGGGAGGTCGGAGATGCAGCTGCCGGGCGTGCTCGGCGAGCCGATCCGGTTCGTGCTGAACTGGGGCCGCCGCTACTCGCTCTGGGTGTTCAACTTCGGCCTGGCCTGCTGCGCCATCGAGTTCATCGCGACCAGCATGGGCCGGCACGACTTCATGCGGCTCGGCGTGATCCCGTTCGCCCACGGCCCCCGGCAGGCCGACCTGATGGTGGTCAGCGGCACCGTCACCGACAAGATGGCCCCGGCGGTCAAGCGGCTCTACGACCAGATGCCCGAACCGAAGTACGTGATCTCGTTCGGCGCGTGCTCCAACTGCGGCGGCCCGTACTGGGACTCCTACTCGGTCACCAAGGGCGTCGACCAGCTCATCCCGGTCGACGTGTACGTGCCCGGCTGCCCGCCGCGCCCGGAGGCGCTGCTGCACGGCATCCTGCGCCTCCAGGAGAAGATCGCCGCCGAGCAGTCCGGCGTCGGCGGCGTGGCCCGCCCCGACGCGCTCGCCTCTCCGGCGGACGCTGTGGCGCGGCCGGTCGAGGCGCTGACCGCGCCGCCGGTCCGTCCGCCGCTCGGCTGAGCCGTCGGGTGGCGCCGCCGGTCTAGCCTGCGGCTCATGACCGACTTCGCGGAGAAGCGCTCCGCATTCATCATCGACGTGCTGACCGAGGAGTTCGGCGCGTCCATGGCGATCGACCCGGCGGCGTTCCGCCGTAAGTTCCGCAAGATGGCCGCGTCACCGTTCGCGTTCTACCGGGGCAGCGCGGCGCTGTTCTACGCCGACCAGCGCGGCGACTTCGGCAGCGACCGGTTCCTCGACGGACGGACCAGCCGGGTGTGGATCCACGGCGACCTGCACGCCGAGAACTTCGGCACCTACATGAACGCCTCCGGGCAGCTCGTGTTCAACGTCAACGACTTCGACGAGGCGTACGTCGGGCCGTTCACCTGGGACCTGAAGCGCCTCGCGGCGAGCGTGGCGCTGATCGGCTACGCGAAGGCCCTCTCCGACCGGGTGATCGGCGAACTGGTCACCGGCTTCGCCCGGTCGTACCTGGCCGAGCTGCGGGCCATCGCGGCCGGCGGGGACGACGCGATCGGCTCGATCACGCTGGACAACGCCGACGGCGTGCTGCGCCGGGTGCTCCAGCAGGCGCGGCTGAACACCCGGGTGGACCTGCTCGCCGCGCAGACCACCGTCGACAACTACGAGCGCCGGTTCTCCCTCGGCGACGGCGTGCACGAGATCGACGACGCGACCCGGGAGAAGGTCTGCGCCGCGTTCGCCGACTACCTGCACACGCTGCCGGACTCGGCCGCCCGGCTGCGCCCGGTGGCCACCGGCATCAAGGACGTGGTGCTGCGCAAGGGCGTCGGCATCGGGTCGGCCGGGCTGCCGTCGTACAACCTGCTGCTGGAGGGGCACACCCAGGCGCTGGAGAACGACGTCGTCATCTACATGAAGCAGGCGCAGGTGCCGGCCGTGGCGCGGTACGTCGACGACGAGCGCGTCCGGTCGTACTTCCGGCACCAGGGGCACCGCACCGCCGAGTCGCAGCGCGCGTTGCAGGCGCACGCCGACCCGTGGCTGGGCTTCACCGAGCTGGACGGCGTCGGCCAGCTCGTCGCGGAGGTCTCCCCGTACGCGGCGGACCTCGACTGGGCCGACGTGAACGAGCCGGAGGAACTGGCCGGGGTGCTCGCCGACCTGGGCCGCGCGGTGGCCCGGATGCACTCGGTGGCCGACGACGAGTCCAGCCACGACCTGGTCGACTACTCCACCGAGGAGGCGATCGTCGCTGCCGTCGACTCCGACCCGGATGGGTTCGTCGACTACCTGGTCGACTTCGCGCACCGGTACGGGATCCGGGCCCGCGAGGACCACCAGCTCTTCGTGGACCTGTTCCGCAACGGCCGGCTGCCCGGCATCTGAGGGCGCGGGGCGCCGACCGCGGCGCCCCGCCTCACTGCGTGAAGTCCAGCACCGCCTTGATGTCCTCGCCGGTGCGGGCGTACGCCTCCCGGTAGTTCGAGACCGGTACGCGGCGGGTGATCAGCGACGTCAGCCAGGACTGGTCCGCCTGGGCGAGCGCCTCGGCGGCCAGGTCCCAGTGCCGCCGGCCGGCGTTCACCGAGCCGAACACCACGTTGTTCTCCAGCACCAGCTCCCGGTTGAGCGCCCCGGCGTCGAAGTTGATGGTCCGCCCGCCGCTGGACACACCGGTCAGGCAGACGATCCCGGTGGGCGCGGCCTTGCACATGGCGTCCAGCACCACCGTCGGCGCGCCGGTGCACTCGATCACCACGTCGGGTTTCACGTCCAGCTCGGTCACCGACGACGTGTGGTACGTGGCGCCCAGCGCCCGGACCAGGTCCGGCTTCGGGCCGGTGGTGTTGCGGTCCAGCACGTGCACCGACAGTTCACGCTGGCTGCCGAGCAGCGCCGCCAGCAGGCCGATCGGCCCGGCCCCGGTGATCAGCACGCTCTTCGGCGTCCACTCGGCGCGGCGCCCGATCCGCTCGATGTGGTCCCACGCCTTCGCCACCACGCTGGCCGGCTCCAGCAGCATGCCCACCGACGCGAGGGCCGGGTCCAGGCCGACCGCGAACTTGGGCTGCAGCCGCCAGCGTTCCCGGGCGAAACCGGGCAGTCCCTTGATGCCGTGCTCGGTGTACAGCCCGTTGCGGCACATGTCCCACTCGTCCACCGCGCAGTTCGCGCAGGGCACCGGATCGGGGTGGCGGACCACGCCCGCCACCAGGTCGCCGGGCTGCAACGTGCCGGTCGGATCCTCCAGCACCCGGCCCAGCGACTCGTGCCCGAGCACCAGCCGCTCCTGGCCCGGCGGCGCCTCGCCGTACTCGCCGGCGACGATCTCGTGGTCGGTGCCGCAGACGCCCACCGCCAGCGCCTCCACCAGGATCGCACCCTCCTCGGGCGCCGGCTCGGGCCAGTCCTCGACCAGCCGTAGCGAGTCCGGGACACCGGGGGTCACAGTCACAGCGCGCACGTCCCTCATCCTCCCGCGCGCTCCCGCCGTCCGCCCGGCAAAGCGACGATCCGGCACGGGCGGCCCGACCCGGTCCGCAGCCGTCGGCCATAGGATCAGCGCATGACTCCGGAAGAGGTCGGCCGGCGGGTGGTCGAGCTGCTCGCGCCCGTGGAGGCCACCGCGTCGGTCTCCGGCGGTCAGGGGTACGCCCGCGCCACCGTTGACGTACCCCCGGCGAGCTGGGCGGACGCGGTGCGTGCGGCGCGTGACGACGCCGAGCTGGGTCTCGACTTCCTCGACTGGCTGTCGGCGGTGGACGAGCTGGCCGACGGCTTCGACGTGGTGCTGCACCTCTGGTCGGTCGCGCACCGGCACGGGCTGCTGCTGCGCACCCGGGTGCCCCGCGACGCGCCCGTCGTCGCCTCGGTGGTCGACCTGTTCCCCGGCGCGGCCTGGCACGAGCGGGAGACCCACGAGATGTTCGGCATCGACTTCGCCGGCCACGGCGAGCTGCGGCCGCTGCTGCTGCCGCCGGAGTTCGAGGGGCACCCGCTGCGCAAGGAGTTCGTCCTCGCCTCCCGGGTCGCCAAGCCGTGGCCCGGCGCGAAGGAGCCGGGCGAGTCGGAGGCGGGCGGCGGCCGCCGGCCGGTCCGGCCGCCGGGCGTGCCCGCGCCGGGTGAGTGGGGCACGACGCCCACGCCGGCGGGTGCGGCGGGCGCCGGTGAGGGCCCCCGCGGGGGTACGCCGGCCCGCCCGGCCCGGGAGCGTCCGGCGCGGCCCGCTCCTGGTGAGCGTCCGGTACGGCCTGCGCCGGGCGAGCGTCCGGCTCGGCCGGCTGCCGCTGAGCGTCCGGCGCGGCCGACTGCCGGGGATGCTCCGGAGCAGCCTGCTTCCGGGGAGGCCGGGCCGGGGTCCGGCGCTGCTCCGGCGGCCGATGAGGCGGGTCCGCTCGGGCGGCCGCTGCCCGGGGAACCGCCGACCGGTCCGCCCCGGCAGCAGCCGGGCCCCGACGCGGCGGGGGAGAGCTGATGCCGGACTGGTTGGAGCTGGTCCTGCGCGTGGCGGGCGTGCTCGTCGCGTTCCTCACGCTGCCGCTGATCGTGGGCCAGGCCGAGCACAAGGTGATGGCGCACATGCAGGGCCGGCTGGGCCCGATGTACGCGGGCGGCTTCCACGGCTGGGCGCAACTGGTGGCCGACGGCATCAAGTTCGTGCAGAAGGAGGACGTCACCCCGCGCGACGCGGACCGGCAGGTGTTCCGGCTGGCGCCCGCGGTGGCGCTGGTGCCGTACCTGCTGGTGCTGCTCGTCATCCCGCTCGGGCCGGGTGACCTGGTGGCCCAGCCGTTGGACATCGGCCTGTTCTTCGTGCTCGCCGTGGTGGGTGTCGGCGTGTTGGCCGTGCTCATGTCCGCGTGGGCGTCGGCGAACAAGTACAGCCTGCTCGGTGGGCTGCGCGGCGCGGCCCAGTTGCTCGGGTACGAGCTGCCGCTGGTGCTGGCCGCCGCTTCGGTGGCGATGGCGGCCGGCACGCTCAGCCTCTCCGGCATCGTGGAGGCGTGGCAGCCGTGGTGGCTGCTCTGGCAGGCGCCGGCCATGGTGATCTTCTTCGTGGCGGGGCTGGCCGAGATCCGCCGCCCGCCGTTCGACATGCCGGTGGCCGACTCCGAGCTGGTCTTCGGCTACATGACCGAGTACACCGGTCTGCGGTTCGCGTTCTTCCTGCTCGCCGAGTACGTCGGCATCGTGGTGATCGCGGCGCTGACGACTGTGCTGTTCCTCGGCGGCTGGCAGGGCCCGTTCGCCGACGCGCAGCTCGGCTGGCTGTGGACGCTGCTGAAGGTGTTCGCCGTCGCCTTCGTGATCATCTGGTTGCGGGTGAGCTACCCGAGGCTGCGCGAGGACCAGCTCCAGCGCCTCTGCTGGCTGGTCCTGGTCCCCCTGGCTCTGGCCCAGCTCGTCCTGACCGCCGCAGTCCGCCTGGCCCTGTAACCCACCCCCCTCCCCACCCTTCGCCCTCTCCCCGGCGATCTTGCACTTTCTGCCCCGGCGAAAGGGGCAGAGCTCGCAGGTTCCGGGCTCAATGTGCAAGATCGACGAGGCAGGGGCGGGCGGGGCAGGGCGGGGCGGGGCGGGGCGGAAGAGAGCGCGTCAGCGCAACGGCGTGTGGGCGGGGTCCACCTGCTCGGACGGGGGTGGGGGAGGGGGTGGGGTGCCGTCGCCGAAGGGGCGGCCGCCCAGCTCCTCCCGGCCGTGCGGGGTGAGCCAGTTGCTCAGGTCGGGGCCGAGCGGCACGATCCCGGTCGGGTTGATGTCCCGGTGGACCTCGTAGTAGTGCCGCTTGATGTGGTCGAAGTCGATGGTGTCGCCGAACCCGGGCGTGGTGAACAGGTCCCGGGCGTACGCCCACAGCACCGGCATCTCGCTGAGCTTCTGCCGGTTGCACTTGAAGTGCCCGTGGTAGACCGGGTCGAAGCGGACGAGCGTGGTGAACAGCCGTACGTCCGCCTCGGTGATCGTGTCGCCGACCAGGTACCGCTGCCCGGCCAGCCGTTCGCTCAGCCAGTCCAGCCGGTCGAACAGCCGGTGGTACGCCTTGTCGTACGCCTCCTGGCTGCCGGCGAAGCCGCACCGGTAGACGCCGTTGTTGACGTCCGCGAAGACGACCGCGTTCACCTCGTCGATCTCGGCGCGCAGCGGCTCCGGGTAGAGGTCCGGCGCGCCGGGACGGTGGTGCGCCGTCCACTCGGTCGTGAGGTCCAGGCTCATCTGGGCGTAGTCGTTCGTCACGACCTGCCCGCTGGGCACGTCGACGAGCGCCGGGACGGTGATGCCGCGCTCGTAGCCGGGGAAGCGGGCGAAGTAGGCGTCGGCGAGCCGCTCGATGCCGAGTACCGGGTCCTTACCGTCCGGGTCCAGGTCGAACGTCCAGCTCCGCTTGTCGTGGGTCGGCCCGGCCACTGCCATCGAGATGGCGTCCTCCAGCCCGAGCAGGCGCCGGACGATGATCAGCCGGTTGGCCCAGGGGCAGGCCCGGCTGACCGCCAGCCGGTAGCGCCCCGGTTCCACCGGCCAGCCGTCCCGCCCGTCGGCGGTGATCCGGGTGGCGATGTAGCGCTGGTCGCGGGTGAACTCGCCACCCGGCTCCACGTACTTGCCGCCGGTCCGGTCCAGGACCTCGTCGTCGCTGCCGCCCACGCTCTACCTCCGAGTTCGCTTTTCGCTCCCATCATGGTCGCTCGGGCGGCTCCCGGCAGGTCGAGCGCGTCACAAAGAGGCATAGGCTGCCCGCCGTGACCGATGTGGAGACGGCGGCCCGGCGTTTCGTCGCCGACGTGTGGAACGCCGGGCGCGAGGAGAGCGCGTACGAGCTGGTGGCGGCGGAGTGCCCGGGCCTGGGCGGCACCGGCCCGGCGGCGATGCTGGCGTGGCACCGGGACCGGCGGGCGTCGTTCCCCGACCTGCGCTACAAGATCGTCGACGTGGTGGCGGCCGGTACGCGGGTGGCGGTCCGCTGGCGGGCTGCCGGCACCCAGGCGGGCCAGTTCGGTCCGGTGCCGCCGACCGGCCGGGTGGTCAGCTATTCGGGCGCGACGTTCCTGCGCTTCGACGACGACGGGCGGATCGTGGACGTGTGGAGCGTCAACGAGCTGTTCCAGGTGCTCCAGCAGCTCGGCGTGGAGATGCTGCCCCCACTCACACCCGGCGAGGCGTGATCCGGCCGCACGCCCGGGCCAAAGCGCCGGGTGGTGGTCGCGCGCGCCCGGGTCACAGGGCAGGATGGGCGGCATGAGCGAGCACGGTGGAGTGCCCGGCGGCGGTCTGGTGAAGGGCCTGGCGGTCACGTTGAAGACGATGACCCGCCGCTCGACCACCCAGCAGTACCCGGATGTGGCGCCCGAGCTGCCGCCGCGCTCCCGTGGCGTGATCGCGCTGCTGGAGGAGAACTGCACGGTCTGCATGCTCTGCGCGCGCGAGTGCCCGGACTGGTGCATCTACATCGACTCGCACAAGGAGGAGGTGGCGGTGCCCGGCGCCGCCCGCCCTCGCCAGCGCAACGTGCTCGACAAGTTCGACATCGACTTCTCGCTCTGCATGTACTGCGGCATCTGCGTCGAGGTCTGCCCGTTCGACGCGCTCTACTGGTCGCCCGAGTTCGAGTACGCCGAGTACGACATCAAGGACCTGCTGCACGACAAGGACCACCTGGGCGAGTGGATGGCCACCGTCCCGCCGCCGCCGGCGCACGACCCGCTCGGCGACCCCTCCAAGGAGGAGACCACCGCCGCCCGGAAGGCGGCGGGTCCGTCGGCCCGTCCGGCTCCTTCCCGGGTACGCCCCGACGCCGCCACCGATCCGGGCGGAGGCACCGCCTCATGACCGGTGCGGACGTGCTGCTGCTCGCGCTGGGCGCGGTGGCGGTGGGCGCGGGCGCGCTGGTGGTCGCGACCCGCCACCTGGTCCGGGCCGGGTTGTGGCTGGTGGTGTGCCTGGGCGCGCTCGCGGGCGACTACCTGGTGCTGACGGCCGAGCTGGTGGCCTGGGTGCAGGTGCTCATCTATGTGGGCGCGGTGGTGGTGCTGCTGTTGTTCGCGGTGATGCTGACCCGCGCGCCGATCGGCCCGTCGGACGACCTGGACCGGCCCGGCTGGGCCGCCGCGCTGGTCGGCGGCGGCAGCGGCCTCGGCCTGGCGGTGCTGCTGATCGACGCGTTCCGCTGGTCCCGGGTGGACCTGCCCGCCGCCGGCACCGCCGAGCGCCTCGGCGAGCAGGTGTTCCGCTCCTGGGTGCTGCCGTTCGAGGTGCTGTCGGTGCTGCTGCTGGCCGCGCTGGTCGGCGCGATCGTGCTCTCCCGCCCCGACATCGGCCGCCGGCCCGCCGACGAGGGCGGGCGCCCGTGAGGCCGGTCATCCCGTACGTCACCGCCGCGCTGCTGTTCGGCCTCGGCGTGTACGGCGTGCTGCGCCGCCGCAACGCCGTACTGGTGCTGATGGCGGTGGAGTTGATGCTCAACGCGGTGAACCTGGTGCTGGTCACCGCCGACACCACTGTGAAGGCCGCGCTGCCGCACTCGGGGCAGGTGTTCGCGCTGTTCGTGATCGTGCTGGCCGCCGCCGAGATCGGTGTCGGGCTGGCCATCGTGCTCCAGCTCTACCGGCTGCGCGCCAGCGTCACGGTCGACGACGTCCCGCTGGCCGAGCCGGCGCCCGCGGTGACCCCGGCCGAGCGCCCGGAAGGAGCGGTCCGGTGAGCACGCCGACGCTGTGGCTCGCGGCGGTGCTGCCGGGCGCCCCGCTCGTCGCCGGGCTGCTCGGCCTGCTGCTGCCGCCCGCCCCGAGCCACGACCGCGCGTCGGCCCGGCGGCTGGCGGTCGCACTGGGCGTGACGGGTGCGGCGGTGTCGCTGCTGGCCGCGCTGGCGCTGCTGGTCCGCGTGGACGCGCCGGTCGAGGCGTCCACCACCTGGATCGACCTGGGCGGACTGCGGGTCACGCTCGGCCTGCGGCTGGACGGCGTGGCGGTGCTCGTCGCGACGGCCGTGGCCGCTGTCGCGCTGGCCGTGCAGGTCTACTCGATCGGCTACCTGCGCCGGGGCCCGCACGACGACGTGGACGTCGACCACCGCTACCCGCCGTACGCGGCGCAGTTGAGCCTCTTCACCGCCGCCATGCTCACCGTGGTGGTGTCCGGCGACCTGATCATGCTGCTGGTCGGCTGGGAGGTGATGGGCGTCTGCTCGTACCTGCTCATCGCCCACGACCGGCGGCTGCCCGAGGCGCCCGGCGCGGCGGTGAAGGCGTTCCTTGTCACCCGCGTGGGTGACGTCGGTTTCCTGCTCGGCATCGCGCTGCTCGGCGTGGGCGCGGGCAGCTTCCGGATCGCCGACGTGCTGGCGCACGACTACGGCACCGGTACGCTCACCGCCGCCTGCCTGCTGCTGCTCGCCGGGGTGGCGGGCAAGAGCGCCCAGTTCCCGCTGCACACCTGGCTGCCCGACGCGATGGCCGGTCCCACGCCGGTGTCCGCGCTGATCCACGCCGCGACGATGGTCGCCGCCGGGGTGTACGCGGTGGCCCGCCTGTTCCCGCTGTTCGAGCGCGCACCGGCCGCGCTCGCCGTGCTGGGCGTGATGGCCGCGATCACGATGCTGCTCGGCGCGTTCGCCGCCACCGCGCAGGACGACATCAAGCGCGTGCTCGCCTGGTCGACCGTGTCGCAGATCGGCTACATGACCGGCGCGCTGGCGGTCGGCGCACCGGCTGCCGCGCTGTTCCACCTGCTCACCCACGCCGCGTTCAAGGCGCTGCTGTTCCTCGCCGCCGGTGCGGTGATCCACGCCGTCGGCACCACGCTGATGTCCCGGATGGGCGGGCTGCGTACCGCCATGCCGGTGACGTTCTGGTGCACTGTGGTCGGCCTGGGCGCGCTCGCCGGCGTACCCCCGCTCGCGGGTTTCTGGAGCAAGGACGGCGTGCTCGCCGCCGCCGAGGCGGCCGCGCTCGACGGCGCCGGGCCGAGCGCGGCCTGGGTCGGCTGGCTGGTCTGGCTGGCCGGGCTGGTCGGCGTGGCGGTGACCGCCTGGTACGCGACCCGGCTGCTGCTGCGCACGTTCCTCGGCACCACGCGCACGCCGCTGCTGCGCCCGCACGACCCGCCCGCGCTGCTGCGCTGGCCGGTGCTGCTGCTCACGGTCCCGGCCGCGTTGCTCGGCCTGGCCGCGTTCGCGCCGTGGCTCGCCGACCGGCTGCGCGTGCCGGGCGACGACACCGGCGAGGCGGTCGAGCTGGTGCACCTCGCGCCGAACCTGGTCCTGCCGTTCCTGCTGCTGCTCGTCGGCGCGGGCGTCGCCTGGGCGGGCTGGCGCCGCGACCCGGCCGCCGATCCGGCCCGCTTCCTGGGTCCGCTGCGGCCGGTGTTCGCCCGGGCGTTCCGGCTCGACGACGTCCAGCACACAGTCGTCGTACGCCCGGTGGGCGCGCTCGCGCGGGTCGTGCGTACCGGTGACGAACTGGGCGTGGACGGGCTGGTCGAGGGCAGCGGCCGGACGGCGGTCGAGGTGGGCGGTGGCCTGGCCGCGCTGCACCGGGCGGCGCTGCCGCGGGCGGCGGCCGGGGTGCTGGCGGGCGCGCTGCTGATCGGCCTCGCGGTCGCCCTGATCGGAGTCACCTCATGACGTTCGGGCAGGTCCTGCTGGTCGCGGTGGTGGCGGTCCCGGCGCTCGGCGCGCTGGCCACCGCGGTCGTGCCCGGTGACCGGGCCGGCCGGGTGGTCGGCACCGTCGCCGCCGGGTTGACGCTGCTGGCGACGCTGCCGCTGGTCGGCGGTGACCACGGCTGGTTCGGGTACGGGCCCCGCCCGGCGGTGCAGCCCTGGCACCAGGTCGACCTGCCGTGGGTGCCCGGGCTCGACCTGCGCTTCCACCTGGGCGTGGACGGCATCTCCTGGCCGCTGGTGGTGCTGACCGCGCTGCTGACGCTGCTGTGCTGCGCGTACACGCTGTGGCGGGTGCCGTCCGGCGGCGGCAGCGGGCGGGCGCTCGTGGCGCTGCTGCTGGTGGTCGAGGTCGGCATCCTCGGCACGTTCCTCGCCCTCGACCTGGTGCTGTTCTTCCTGTTCTTCGAGGTCGTCCTGCTGCCGATGTACGCGGTGATCGCCGGCTGGGGCGGCGCGGACCGGCGGCGGGCGGCCCGCAAGTTCGCGCTCTACACGCTGTTCGGCTCGGTGCTGCTGCTGGTCGGCGTCTACGTGGTGGTGGCCGCCGCGGGCACCGCCGACCTGGTCGCGCTCACCGGCGGCGCCGGGCTGTCCCGGGGCACCCAGCTCGCCGCGTTCACGCTGCTGGCGCTCGCGTTCGCGGTGAAGAGCCCGCTCTGGCCGCTGCACTCGTGGCTGCCCGACGCGCACACCCAGGCGCCGACGGTCGGCAGCGTGATCCTCGCCGGGGTGCTGCTCAAGATGGGCACGTACGGCATGATCCGGGTCGCCGTGGGGGTGGCTCCGGAGGGCGCCCGCTGGGCCGCGCCGGTGCTCGGCGTGCTCGCCGTCGCCGCCATTCTGATCGGTGGCCTGGTCTGCCTGGCCCAGGACGACCTGAAGCGGCTGATCGCGTACTCCAGCGTCGGCCACATGGGCTTCGTGCTGCTCGGGATCGCCACGCTCACCGCCACCGGGCTCCAGGCCGCGCTGATCGGCAACATCGCCCACGGCGTCATCACCGCCCTGCTGTTCTTCCTGGCCGGCGCGGTCAAGGACCGCGCGCACACCGGCTCGCTGGCCGAGCTGTCCGGGCTGCGGGAGACCGCGCCCCGGCTGGCCGGGCTGCTCGGCTTCGCGGCCGTCGCCTCGCTGGGGCTGCCCGGCCTGGCCGGGTTCTGGGGCGAGGCGTTCGCCGTGGTCGCCGCCGTGCAGCGGGGCGGCCCGCTCTGGCTGACCCTCGCCGTGCTGGCCGCGCTGGGCGGGGCGCTCACCGCCGCGTACTTCCTGCGGCTGCTGCGCCGGGTTTCGCACGGGCGGCCCAGCCCGGCGGTGGCCGGGCTCGCGCCCGGGCTGACCGGTGCGGAACTGACCGCCTGGGCGCCGCTGGTGCTGCTCGCGCTCGCGGTCGGCCTGGCCCCGGCGCTGGTCCTGTCCTACGCCTCCGGCCCGGTGGAGGCGCTGCTGGGGGTCGTCCCATGAGCCTGGTGCAGCCTGTCGACAACCTGGCGATGCTGCCTGCGTACCTGGCCGCCGGCACGGCCGTGCTGGTGCTCCTGTTCGACCTGCTGGTGGCCCGGCCCGCCGTCACGGTGGCGGTGGCGGCGCTCGGCGCGGCCGGCACCGCGGCCGGCGCGGCACTGGTCGGGGCGGCCGGTGAGCGGCGCACGTTCTGCGTGGGCGCGGACTGCTCCTGGGTGTGGGGCGGGCGAGCGGCGCTTGTCGGGGCCGTGATCGCCCTGCTCACGCTCGGCGTGCTGGCGCTGTCCGGCCCGCTGCTGCGCGCCGGGCGCACCCCGGTAGGGGAATACTGCTTCCTGCTCGCCTGCGCGATGACCGGCGGCGTGGTGCTCGGCGCCGCCGGTGACCTGATCACGCTGATCGTGGCGCTGGAGACGCTGACGCTCCCGCTGTACGTGCTGGTCGGCCTGCGCCGGGGCAGCCTCGCGGGCGCCGAGGCGGCGGTGACGTTCTTCGTGGTCAGCGTGGTCGCCACCACTGTGACGCTGCTCGGCGCGGCGCTGCTCTACGCGGTCGCCGGCACGCTGCACCTGGACCGGCTCGGCGCCACGCTGGCCGACCGCGCCGACCTGACCGACCTGCCGCTGACCGGCGTCGCGGCGGCGCTCGTGGTGGCCGGGCTGGCGTTCAAGGTCGCCGCCGTGCCGTTCCACGCCTGGGCCCCCGCCACGTACGACGGCGCGCCGCTGCCGGTGGCCGCGTACCTGTCGACCGCCTCCAAGCTCGGTGGCGTGGTGGCGCTGCTGGCGGTGGTGCAGCGCGCGCTGCCGGGAGACATGACCGGCCCGGTGCTGGCGGCGCTGGCGGTGCTGACCATGACCGTCGGTAACCTGGTGGCGCTGCGTCAGCGGCGTACCGTGCGGTTGCTCGCCTGGTCGTCGGTGGCCCAGGCGGGGTACATCCTCGCCCCGCTGGGCGCGCTCGCGCTGGCCGCGGGCCGCACCGGCGACGCGCGCACGGCCGCGTACGCGGCAGCCGTCGCGTACGCGATCTTCTTCGTGCTGCTGGAGCTTGCCGCGTTCGCGGCGGTGGTGGCGTTGCGCCCGGCGGACGGCGACGGCGGCACGCTGGCCGACCTGCGCGGCGCGGCGCGGCGGCACCCGTGGGTGGGCGGCGCGTTCGCGCTGGCGCTGATCGGGCTGGCCGGCCTGCCGCCGGGCCTGGCCGGGCTGTTCGCCAAGGTGACAGTGGTACGCGCGCTGCTGGCCGGGCACGCGGGCTGGCTGGCGCTGGTGGTGGCGTTGAACGCGGTGATCGGCCTGGCCTACTACCTGCGGGTCACCGCGTCCCTCTACGCGACGCCCACGGGCGCGGCGGCGGTCCGGCCGGCGCGGACCGTGGCGCTGGCGCTCGGCGTGGCCACCGTGGCGGCGGTGGTGATCGGTTTCGCACCGCAGCTGGTGCTGGACGTGGCGGCGCGCTGACCGGTTCGTGCCCTGGTGGGCGATCGCTTCAGCGTGTGCACAGCAACATCCAGCCAACTTTCAGCCATGAGCCGGATGGTTGACGGGTACCGGTGTGTTGAACCGGTCAGCGGGCCTCCCGCAAGGGCCCGCGCACCGAAGGAGAGATCGTGCATCACAACCGTCTCAAGACCGCAGCGCTGCTCGGCCTGTTGACCTCGCTGATCCTCGCGATCGGCTACTGGTTCGGCGGTAGCGGCGGTCTCGTCATCGCCGTCGTCGTCTCGTTGCTGATGAACGGCGTCACCTACTTCTTCTCCGACAAGCTCGCACTGCGCTCGATGAAGGCGCAACCGGTCAGCGAGGCACAGTTCCCCGAGCTTTACCAGATGGTGCGGGAGCTGTCGACGCTCGCCGGCAAGCCGATGCCCCGGCTGTACGTGAGCCCGACCTCGCAGCCCAACGCGTTCGCCACCGGCCGTAACCCGGAGAACGCGGCGGTCTGCGTGACCCAGGGGATCGTGGAGATCCTGGACTACCGGGAGCTGCGTGGCGTGATCGGCCACGAGCTGTCGCACGTCTACAACCGGGACATCCTGATCTCCAGCGTGGCGGCCGGCCTGGCCGGCATCATCACCATGCTGGCGAACCTCGCCTGGTTCATCCCGCTGGGCTCGTCCGACGACGAGGACGGCCCGAACCCGGCCGTGCTGCTGCTCACGCTGATCCTCGGCCCGATCGCCGCCACGGTGATCCAGCTCGCGATCAGCCGGAGCCGGGAGTTCCAGGCCGACCAGTCCGGCGCCGAGCTGAGCCGCGACCCGCTGGCCCTGGCCAGTGCCCTCCGCAAGATCCACATGGGTACGCAGGCGCGCCCGCTCGCGCCGCAGGGCCAGCTCGCCAGCACCGCGCACCTGATGATCGACAACCCGTTCAAGCGGGGCGGCGGCATCGCCGCGATGTTCGCCACCCACCCGCCGATGGAGCAGCGGGTGGCCCGCCTGGAGCAGATGGCCCGCAACTCCGGGCCGGTGCAGTTCCAGCGCTGACCCGCCGTACGCCCGCACCGCGCCCGCGTCCCCAGGACGCGGGCGCGGTGGTGTGTCCGGGCACAATGCGTTTCCCCCGATCAGGCCGCGCCGTTAGGGTCGAAACGTCTCCCACCCATTACTCCCTCGGAGGTCGACCGTGGCCGCACTGCGCCAGTACCAGGGCGTCTGGCGGATCCCCGGCGCGCCGATGCTGCTGATCCTCGGCATCATCGGGCGGCTCGGGATCGGCATGACCCCGCTGGCGCTGCTGCTCGTCGTCGAGCAGGTCACCGGCCGCTACTCCCTGGCCGCCGTCGCCGGCGGCATCTACGCGCTCTCCGGCGCCGCGCTCAGCCCGGTCGCCGGACGCATCGCCGACCGGGTCGGCCCCACCCCCGTCCTGGTGGCCACCGCGCTGGCCCACCCGCTCGCCCTGATCGGGCTGCTCGTCGCCACCCGCTCCGGCACCGGCAACCTCCCGCTGATCTACCTGGCGGCGGGCCTGGCCGGCGCCACGTACCCGCCGCTCACCGCAGCGATCCGGGGCGCCTGGAACGACCTCACCGCCCCCGCCACCGGCCGGGCGCACCTGCGCAACACCGCGCTCGCCGCCGAGACCACCCTCTTCGAGGTCGTCTTCGTGATCGGCCCGCTGCTGGTGGCCGGGTTCGTGCTGTTCGCCGACGCCTCCGCCGCGCTCGTCGGCGCCGCCGTGGTCACCCTGGTCGGCACCGGCGCCGTCGCGTTCGGCCGGGTCATGCGCGGCTGGCGCCCGCACCCGCGCGAGCACCACGCCCGGGGCCTCGGCCCGCTGCGGATCGGCGGCTTCCCCGCGCTGCTGCTCTGCGTGGCCAGCCTCGGCATCGCGTTCGGCGCCTCCGGCGTCATCGTCCCGGCCTTCGCCGGGAACTCCGGCGCCGACGACCCGGAAAGCCTGGCCGGCGTGCTGCTCGCCGTCTGGGGCATCGGCAGCGCCATCGGTGGTTTCTGGTTCGGCGTACGCAAGCCCGCCGCCAACATGACCCGCCAGTTCGCCTGGCTGCTCGGCACCGTCGCGGCCAGCTTCGCCGTCTTCGCGGTGATGCCCGGCCCGGCCGCGCTCGGCGTCGCGCTGGTGCTCGGCGGCGCGGCCATCGCCCCCGCGCTCACTCTGGAGAACACGCTGGTCGGGCGGATCGCCCCGGCCGGCATGCTGAACGAGGCGTACACCTGGGTGGTGACCATGTCGGTCGCGGCGAGCGCCGCCGGCGGCTCGATCGCCGGCCTGATCATCGACCACGCCGGCGGCGTGTCCTGGGCGTTCGTCTTCGCCGGGGTGGCGGTCGCCGTCGGGGCCGCGGTCGCCGCGCTGCCCGCCGGCCCGATCTCCCGGGCCGAGGCCACAGCGGTACGCGCCGAGCAGTCACTGGCCGCCTGACCGGTGGCGTCCGGGTGGGCCGGCCGGCGGCCCGGTCCCCTCCCGGCGCCTCCCCGGCCGGAGTGCCCGGCCGCGAGCAGGCCCAGCACGAGGATCGCCACCGCGCACGTCAGCAGGGTGGGCCGCGCCCCGAGCAACGCGGTCGCCGGACCGCCGAGCATGG
Organism: Micromonospora sp. II; assembly: GCF_001709195.1. NCBI lineage: Bacteria > Bacillati > Actinomycetota > Actinomycetes > Micromonosporales > Micromonosporaceae > Micromonospora > Micromonospora sp. II. The sequence goes on from NZ_LYXF01000017.1 coordinate 71,670, forward strand.
TGCCCAGCGGCACCGACAGCACCAGGAGAGCCCCGTTCGCCGCCAGTACGCGAGGCAGGTCGGCGGCCCCGGCCCGGCGCTGGAACAACACCGTCACGGTCGGCTGGTAGGGGGCCCAGACCAGCCCGGCGAGCGCGAACGCGGACAGTGACAGCACCACAGGTGCGCCCAGGCCGAGCGGCAGCAGCGCGGTGCCGAACAACGCCACGATGCCGGCGAGCGTGGTCCGCGGCGGCCAGCCGCGCAGGTGCCCGGTGAGCAGCCCGCCGAGCAGCGAGCCGACGCCGAACGCGGTGTAGTAGGCCGCGAGCGTCCCGGCGGAGGCGTGCAGGTCGTCGGTGACGTGCACCGGCATGGCCACGTAGAACGGGCCGAAGAGGAAGAAGAACGCGAAGGACAGCGACAGCAGACCGAGCAGCGACCGGTCCCGCGCGATGATCCGGAATCCGGAGGCCGGTCGTTCTGCGCGGTTGCCCGTGCCCGCGTTGCTCGCGTGGCGGTCTGTGCCGGCGTTGCTTGCATGGTTGCCTGTGCTCGCGTTGCTTGCGTGGCGGTCTGTGCCGGCGGTGCGTTCGTGGCGGTCTGTGCCCACGTGGCGGGTGGTCGGGATGACGAGGCGGCAGCTGACGGCCAGCACGGCGAAGCTGACCGCGTCGATCGCGATCACCCACACCGGGCCCACCCCGGCGATGAGCAGACCGGCCAGCGGCGGCCCCACGATCGTCGCCGCCTGGCCGAGGGTCCCGAGCAGCGCGTTCGCGGCCAGGTGGTGCCGCTGCGGCAGCAGCTCGGCCACGAGCGTGAACCGACCGGCCGACCCCCACGGGTGCAACAGCGAGGACACCGCCAGCAGGACGACGTAGAGACCGGCGTCCAGCACCCCGACGAGGTGTGCGGCCGGGATCGCGCCCAGCGCGGCCGCCCGTACCGTGGCGTCCCAGCCCGCGAGCTGAGCCCCGCTCCGCCCACCCAGCCAGCGACCGAGCAGCACCGCACCGGCCGCCCCCGGCAGCGTGTACGCCGCCACCGCCAACGCGGTCCAGGTGCCGCGCTGCCCCTCCGGGGCGAGTTGCAGCGCCAGCCACGTCACCGCGACCAGGGCCAGCCCGTCACCGAGCGCGGACGTGGCGAGGCCCGGCAGCAGCCGGCGCAGCACGGGATGGCCGAGCACCGGACGGTAGGGGAGGAGCAGCGCGGAGGTCATGGCTACCACCCGACCCCACGCCCGCCCTCCGGAACAACGAAGTTGCCTGTGGGCAGAAGCCGGCCGGAAACGACGGAACCTTTCCGCCCCGCCGTGAGTGGAACAAGCTGAGCAGGGAGGTGAGGGTGTCCGACGACGACGTGATCGCGGATGTCTATGCCGGGTGTTTCCGGCGGCTGGTCGTTCAGCTCTACGCGGTGACCGGTGACCTGAGCGAGGCGCAGGATGCGGTACAGGAGGCGTTCACCCGGGCGCTCGCCGCGCCCCGCCGGTTCGCCGGCCTCGACAACCCGGAGGCGTGGCTGCGCCGGGTGGCGGTCAATGTCGCCCGCAGCCGGCATCGGCGTCGGCGGGTGCTCGACGGGCTGCTGCGACGGACGTGGTCGCCGCCGGTGGTCGCCGACAGCGCGCCGGAGCATCTGGCGCTGCTGGCCGCGCTGCGGCGCCTGCCGGACGGGCAGAGGCACGCGCTGGCCCTGCACTACCTCGTGGACCTGCCGGTCGAGGAGGTGGCGCGAACCCTGGGCGTCTCCGTCGGCACAGTCAAGTCCCGGCTGTCCCGGGGGCGTCAGGCGCTCGCCCTGCTGCTCTCCCCAGCCGACACCGTCGATGCCGTAGCCAGTCGTAGGAGGGCCGATGTCCGATCGTGAGTTCAGCGGGTTCGACGTGGACACCATCACCGACGCCGTCCATCAGCCACCGCTCGACGATCTCCGGGCCGCCGTCGACTCGCGTCGTCGGCACCGCAGAAGCGGGATGGCGTTGGCCGCTGTGGCGGTCCTCGTGGTGGCCATCGGGGCCACCGCGCTCGTCCGCGCACCCCGCCAAACCGACCCGGTGCCACCGGCTGGGCCGTCGCCCACCCCGACCGTAACCACCGCCGCCGGCACACCCGAAGACTGGGCCCGGATCGACGCGGCCGTCATCCCGGCGCTGCTTCGACAGGCGCCCGAGCTGAGCGGCCCGACCCGGCCCGACCTGCTCAGCAACTGGAACAAGCAAGGCGGGACGGAGGGAGAGACGACTCTCACCGGCTACTGGGGTCAGGGCACCCTCGGCGCCGGGAACGGCAACGCTCACCTGTCGGTCCAGCTCACGCGAAACGCCGGTACCTCCCTCGCGTCGATGATCACCACTGCCTGCCCCTCCCGCACGGCGAGCGGCACCTGTGTGCAGCAGGTGGGCCCCGCGGGCGAGAAGATCAAAGTACGAACCTCGCTCCGGGAGCACCGGCTTCCGGCGGAGCGCGGCGCCGAGGTCGTGCGGTACGAGACGCTCAGCGTGGACCTGCTCCGGCCCGACGGGTCCGCAGCGTCCCTCCGCCTCACCGCGAGGAACGGATCTCTGCCACTGACACCGGACCAGGCAATCGGCGTGGTGCTCGATCCGCACCTGGTCCTCGGCCCCGCGACGTCCGCCACGCCTGCTGTCGAGGCGACGGACTAGGAGATATCCCTTCGCGGGTGCGACCGGCCGGCCGGTCGCACCCGCCTTCGGCATGACGGAGGCCCGCCGACGGCTCACGGTCCATGGTGGTTGCGGTAGGCCGCCGTGGGTGTTCGAGGAGTCTGCAACACGTTCCGATCATGCGTCCGGCCGAAGGGGTCCTGTCCCATCAGCGGTCCTTGCCCGCGAGGGGTCGGAGCGCGCGCCGGGTCGAGGAGAGGCCGACCGACATCCGCGCGGGTGGCAAGGCCCGGCCGGCCCAATGACCAGGCCGGCCAGAGTCTCTTACCGGTAGTTGGTGAACTGAAGAGCCAGACCGAAGTCCTCGCCCTTGAGCAGCGTGATGACGGCCTGGAGGTCGTCCTTCTTCTTGCCGGTGACGCGGAGCTGGTCGCCCTGGATCTGCGCCTGCACGCCCTTCGGGCCCTCGTCGCGGATCTTCTTGCTGATCGCCTTGGCCTTGTCCGAGTCGATGCCCTGCACCACCTTGGCATCGATCTTGAAGATCTTGCCCGACTGCCGGGGCTCACCCGCGTCGAGCGACTTCAGCGAGATGTTCCGCTTGATCAGCTTCTCCTTGAAGACCTCCAGCGCGGCCCGTACGCGCTCCTCGGTCTCCGCCTGGATGCTGATCGCCTCCTCGCCCGACCAGGAGATCTCGGCACCCGTGCCCCGGAAGTCGAACCGCGTCGAGAGCTCCTTCTCCGACTGGCGGAGAGCGTTGTCGACCTCCTGCCGGTCGACCTTGCTCACGATGTCGAACGAGGGGTTCGCTGCCATGCTCATGCTCCTGCTGTCCGGCGGTCTGTCCTGGTCCGTCCCGCGCTGACCAGCGTGGGACCTCCTGACGGTACCCGGTTGCGGCGGTACCGGGGGCAACCGCTATCCTTGCTTCCGCCGCCGCGTTGCGACGCGGTGGTGTGCCCTGGCGGGTTGCCCGAGCGGCCAATGGGAGCGGACTGTAAATCCGTCGCGAAAGCTACAGAGGTTCGAATCCTCTACCCGCCACCAGGTGCAGATACGGCCCCTGACCAGCAGAGATGCTGATCGGGGGCCGTTCTCGTTCGTCTGGCCGAGTCCGGCTGAGTCCAGCCGTCTGCGACTGATTGCGGGCGGGCCACGGAAAGGACGTCCACGACAAGATCGGGGATGATCCGTGGTGGCTCAACCCTGGTCCCTGCCGGCGCCGCTGTCGCCGACCAGTCGTCGAGCTTCGGCGATGACCTCCGCGTCGAGATCCTCGGGCTTGGTGCTGACCAGCATGTGTACCTCGTTGGCGGCCTCGACGTACTCGTAGGCGCTCTCCAGGTTGATCAGTTCGCCTGCCAGGGGAGTCCCGGCGTAGGTGATGAACTGTGAGACCCAGGACGTGAGTTCGCGAGGCGCGATCTTCCTGGCGAGCAGTCGTCGCGCCATGATGCGGAGGACTTCCTCTTCGGCCTTCCGGCTCTCTTCCCCGTAGTAGGTCAGGGAGAGTTCCGCGAACGCATCAGCCAGCCAGCGGCGCAGATCGTCGTCCTCGCTGCCCTTCACGGGGGAGACGCCGGCCAGGATCCGGAGGGTCGGACTGTCGACGCCTGCCACCAGGCAGTCGCAGGCGGCCATGACCACGTCAACCGAGGTGGCGGAGCCGATGCTCCAGAAGACGACGGTGTCGTGAAGGTTGGCAAGAGCCTCTTCCCTGGTCATCGACACATGATCGGTCGGCAAGCTGGTGGTGTCGCGGAAGTTATTGGGCGCCGGGAACGGTGGCAGGGGTGGATCCATGGGCGTTGGGCAAATGGTGGGCCGTGGACCGGCAAGCCCTGGCCGGCCGGCAGGAAAGCAGCAGCTGCCTCGGCCCATCTCGCCGCTGAAGTGCGCTCGTGACGAGCAGAGCGCCGGATCTGCGCCAAATGGGACTGAACTGCTTGATTGGTGTGGGTGCGAGGGGGTGTCTGAGCTTTGCCGTAAGCTGCCGTCCCATGGCGTCGAGCACTGAGGAGCGGGACCGGCTCTACCGAGAGATCCTGCTCGCGCCGCTCCGCATGTCGGCGGATTGCCTTCCCGAGATGGGAGGGGCCGACGAGGTCGACCTTGCCGGCTTCACCGCGCTGTACGGCGCTGACCCGCTCTGTCACTGAATGGGCGTCGCCTCGCCCCTGATGTTCGCCGCGCAGAGCCGCGGGCGGCATGACGTCGATCCACAGGCAGTTCGGCGTCGGCTGCGAGCGCATCTTCCGCCAGGTCCTCAAGGCGGAGTTCGGACTGTCCGAGAACCAGGTCACATGGTCTGCTCGCGATACCTGACCGGCAACTGGAGTGTCTTCCCCGCCGTGGGCGGGCATGACCCCCTGTCCAGTACTTTCGGCTTCCTGCGGGACGTTGTCGGCTACCTCCGGCGGGACACCACCGACCTGCGCGCCAGGGTGGAGCACGTCCTGCGGCGACTCCTGGAGGCGGCATGACGGAGCTCGTCGAGCGCGCGGCGCACAGCCGCAACGAGCACATGACGTTCCGCGCCAACATGGGTGTGGGGAGGCACGGCTGGTTGCGCCTCACGCCCGCCTACGGCGTACGCCTCGTCCGCGATCGCATGTCGCACATGCCGAACGGCAGCATCATCACCGACCCCTTCTCGGGCACGGGCACGACGCCGCTCGCGGCTGCCGAGCTCGGTCACCGGGGGCAGTCGGTGGACATCAACCCGTTCCTGGTCTGGCTCGGCACGGTCAAGACGACGAACTACCCGGAGGACACGCTCGTCGCGCTCGCTGACGCCGTGACGAGTGTGCTCGACGGGGCGCGGGCGCACGACGAGGACGCCGATCTCTGGCAGCCGAGCCTGTTCAGGATCGAGAAGTGGTGGTCGCCGGGCGCGCTCCACGCCCTCAAGGCGCTTCGGAACGAGATCGACCGTTTCGACGGGCAGATCCGCGACCTGCTGGAGATCGGTCTCTGCCGGTCGCTGATCTCCTGCTCCAACGCGGCTTTCAACCATCAGTCGATGTCCTTCAAGGAAGCGCCGGCCGAGCAGGCGCTCTTCGTGGTCGACGACCTCGACAAGGCGCTCGACACGTACGCCACGGAAATGGCGACGATCATCGAGTCCGCCCGTTTCGACCTCGCCGGCACGGCGGTTGTCCGGCAGGGCGATTCGCGGACGGGTCTGGACGGCCTGGAGCCTGCGGACTTCGTACTGACCTCACCGCCGTACGTGAATCGGATGAGCTACATCCGCGAGCTTCGCCCGTACATGTACTGGCTCCGCTACCTGGACGTGGCCGGCGACGCCGGCGAGCTCGACTGGCGCGCCATCGGTGGCACGTGGGGCACCGCCACGAGCAAGCTGAACACGTGGAAGCCGGACGTCGGGACGCCTGTCGACGGGGCGATGAAGGTGGTCTGCGAGAAGATCGCGGCGGACGGCGGCAAGAACGGTCCGCTGCTTGCCAGCTACGTTCACAAGTACCACCACGACATGTGGCTGCACTTCCAGAGCGTCACGAAGCACTTGAAGCCGGGCGGCAGCGTCTCCTACATCGTCGGAAACTCCACCTTCTACAAGCACGAGGTGCCAGCGCACACCTGGTATGCCGTGATGCTGCGCGAACTCGGCTATTCGGACGTCAAGGTGGAGACCATCCGCAAGCGGAACTCCAACAAGGCGCTGTTCGAGTACGACGTCACCGGCACGAAGCCCGCGTGAACGGGCAGAGGCGGTAGCCGGCCGGCAGTCAGGGTGCTGTCACCGGCTCGCGATCGGCCAGGGCTGGGGCGTCCTCACCGGCCGGCTGATGATTCACTCGGTTCTCCTGGCGTGAAACCTTGCCTCAGGCATCGATGATGGTAGAGGCTGTCCGAGGGCGGCCGACGGGAGCGCCGACGCCATCTACTGTGGCCGTGGCCGGGTGCCGGCCGGCTGACGGGTGAATCAGGCGCTAAGCGTGGTTTACGCGCGAAGTCGTTGTGCGCGCCTTCCGTAGCGGCTGCGGGGCTGATCGTGACGGTATGCTGGGCCGGAGGGTGAGCCGCGCCTGTCGAACGGATGATTTCCCTGCCACTGCCCCTGCGCGAGGGCTCGCGCAGCTTTTGCCCGTGAGCGGGGTGTGGCACGATCGTGGAACCTTCACGATGGTTGTAACTCTCCCGACAGGAGCAATCATGTCTGGTCGTAGGCTGGGCCGGCTGTTTGGCTCGCTCCTCCTCGTTTCCGCCGCCTTGGGCGTTTCGGTAATCAGTGCAAAGTCCGGCCTGGGCGACCTCCGCCTCCTCGACTACGTCTGGGTCTGACAGCGACCCGGGCTGACCTCCACGGGGGCGGAAGCCGGTGGGTCCTGCCCGCCGGACCGGGAGTGGGACCCACCGGACAGGGAGTGGGATGAGCGGGCGAGACAACCCGAGGCGCAGACCCTCCGAGGACGCCTGGATAATCACCGCGCCGCTCGCCCTGGTAGCGGTGGCTTGTTCGACGGTCACCGGATTGATCGCGAAGCCACCCATCGGCGGGTGGCTTCCGGCGGTGCTGCTCCTGGCGCTGATGATCGTCGCCAGCGGGCCGGTCGTCGGCGTGGTCATCCGCCGGCAGTCACTCGGTATGACGCTCACCGAGCTGCCGCTGGTGCTCGCCTTCTACTTCCTGCCGCCGCTCACCGTCGTCCTGATCTACACGCTGTCCTCGCTCGTGACGCACCTGCGTCACCGGTTGTCGGCGCCGAAGCTCTGGTTCAACGTCGCGCGTGCGGCGGCGGGCACCTCGGTCGGCGCCCTGGTGCTGACCATCCTGCCGCCGACCGAAGGCGTGGGCCCCGCCACGTGGCTGGGCCTCTGCCTCGCGGTGGCGATGGTGATCCTGGTGAGCCTCACCTCGATCGCCGCGGTCCAGACCCTGCTCATCGGGTGGCACGCCGGCCGGGAGACGTTCCGGGCGCTGCGTTCGGGCGTGCTGACCAACGGCATCAACGTGTCGGCCGGCCTGATCGTGCTGATGCTGCTGGAGCAGTCCTGGTGGTCCCTGGTGCCGTTGGCCGCGCTGGCCGCGGGGCTGGTGGCGGTCTACCGGTCGTACACCGAGTTCTTCCAGCAGCACCGCACGCTCAGCGGCATGTACGAGCTGAGCCGGGCGATCTCGGCCAGCGGCCAGGACGGCACGCTCGCGGACGCCCTGCTGGGCCGCGTCCGGGGTCTGATGCAGGCGGAGTACGCGACGTTGTGGCTGCCCGCCCAGGGCCGGCACCCGGAGACTCTGCTCACCGCGCGGGTCGATGACCCCGGCCTGCTGGACACCGCCCCGACCGGGGTGGAGCTGCGCCAGCGGGCGATGCAGAAGGCCCGCCCGGTCACCGTCGGCCGGGGCGTGTGCAGCGATCCGGAGTTCCGGGCCAGCCTGGCCGAACAGGGCGTCAAGGACACGATCATCGTCCCGTTGCGCTCGGGCCGGGTGGTGATCGGGACGCTCGAGGTGACCAACCGGCTGGTCGACCCCTCGCACTTCACCGCGCGCGACGTCGCGGTCCTGGAGACGGTGGCGGCGCACGCCGCTGTCGCCCTGGAGAACTCTCGCCTGGTCGACCGGCTGCGGCACGACGCCGACCACGACACGCTCACCAAGCTGCCCAACCGGCGCCGGCTGACCGCGGCGGTGGCCGAGGCGGTGAAGATCGGCGCGCCGGGCGAGGTGGTCGCGTTGCTCCTCTTCGACGTCGACCGGCTCCGCCAGGTCAACGAGTCGCTCGGCCACGCCGCCGGGGACAAGGTGCTCGTCGAGGTGGCCGAGCGGCTGCGCGCCTGCGCGCCCTCCTCGGCGCTGGTCGGCCGCGCCGGTGGGGACGAGTTCCTGGTGACGCTCCGGCTGGAGAGCACCGAGGCGGCCCTGGAACTGGCGGCCCAGCTCCGGGAGCAGATCCGCGACGAGATGGTTTTCGACGCGCTCACCGTGGACGTGGACACGGTGGTCGGCGTGGCGGTCCACCCCGACCACGGCAGCGACGCGGTGGCGCTGTTGCAGCGCGTCGACCTGGCGGCCAGCGCCGCCAAGTCGGTCCCGGGCAGTGTGCAGCTCTACAGCCCGGCGCTGGAGTCGCGGTCGCTGCGCCGGCTCGGCCTCGCCGGCGACCTGCAACGGGCGCTGGACGAGGGCAAGCTGGAGGTCTACTTCCAGCCCAAGGTCACGCTGCGGGACCGCCGTCTGGTGGGCGTGGAGTGCCTGGCCCGGTGGGAGCACCCGGCGCACGGCACGGTCTCGCCGGACGACTTCGTGGCGGTGGCCGAGCACACCGGCCAGCTCGGCCGGCTCACCGAGTTCGTGCTCCGGGAGAGCCTGCGGCGCAGCCGCGACTGGAGCCACGGCGAGCAGCCGCTCTCCGTCGCGGTCAACCTCGCCGCGCGTACGCTCACCGACCAGCACTTCCCGGCGCTGGTACGCGATCTGCTGGCCGAGTACGGCGTGCCGCCGCAGCGGCTGACCCTGGAGGTCACCGAGGCCGGTGTGCTGGACGGCGCGGAACGTCCCATCCCGACCCTGCGCAGCCTCCGTGACCTCGGTGTCCGACTCTCGGTGGACGACTTCGGCACCGGTAACTCGTCCCTGGCCCAGCTGCGCCGGCTGCCGGTGCACGAGGTGAAGGTGGACCGGTCGTTCGTGCAGGGCATGGCGACCGATCCGGGTGATCTGGCGATCGTGAACGCGGTGGTGACGCTCTCCCAGCAGTTCGGCCTGGCGGTGGTGGCCGAGGGCGTGGAGAGCGAGCTGATGCTGGAGCTCCTGCAGGACATCGGCTGCGAGATCGGCCAGGGCTTCCTGTTCAGCCGCCCCCTGCCGTACGAGCGTCTGGAGGCCTGGTTCGGTGCCCAGGTCGACCCGGAGACGGTGGCCACGGGGGAGCTGCCGCGGCTGCGTGTGGTGCCCTGAGCAGGGCCGACACGTACCTGGGGGATCCGATTTCACCTCGGCGACGCGGTCGTGTACTGTTTCCCCTGCGCGACACCCCCCGGGGTGATCGGGCAGGCCCCCTTAGCTCAGTCGGCAGAGCGTCTCCATGGTAAGGAGAAGGTCTACGGTTCGATTCCGTAAGGGGGCTCAGAGGGTCCGGCTGGACCCGCCACGGCGGTGTAGCTCAGATGGCAGAGCAAGCGGCTCATAATCGCTGTGTCGCCGGTTCAAGTCCGGCCACCGCTACTCTCGTCCTCCGGGTACACCCGGTGGTCGGTGGGACGGGCGCCACAGGCGCCCACTTTGCATGTCCGCGTTGTCAGCGCGTAGGCTGACACGCCGTAGTTGTTCCGTGAGCGAGGAAGGCACTCCGCCGTGGCGAAGGCGACCGATGTTCGGCCGAAGATCACTTTGGCGTGTGTGGAGTGCAAGGAGCGCAACTACATCACGCGCAAGAACCGCCGTAACGACCCGGACCGCATCGAGCTGAAGAAGTTCTGCCCCCGGGACGGCAAGCACACCGTTCACCGCGAGACCCGCTGATCGCTACCGGCGCAGCCGGTCGGCACCAGCTTCCGCGTACGCCGATCCACCTGACGGGTGGCCTCCGGGCCGCCCGACCGGGCGGATCGGCGTTCGTGTTTTCCGTGTAGGTTCGGCGGCATGTCCCTGGACCCGTCCTTCGTCGGCCGGACGTACCCGCCGACCGCCCCCTACCAGGTGGGCCGAGAAAAGATCCGCGAGTTCGCCACCGCCATCGGCGCGACCGACCCGGCCCACCACGATCCGGAGGCGGCCCGCTCGCTCGGCCACGCCGACGTGGTGGCCCCGCCGACGTTCCCGGTGCTCGTCACGATGGCGGCGAGCCGGCAGATCGTCGAGGATCCGGCGCTCGGCGTCGACTACAGCCGCGTGGTGCACGGCGACCAGCGGTTCGCGTACACCCGGCCGGTGGTGGCCGGCGACGAGCTGGTGTGCGTGAGCACCATCGAGGAGGTCACCACCCGGGGCGGGCACGGCTTCCTGACCACCCGCACCGATGTGAGCACTGTGGACGGTGAGCCGGTGGTCGCCGTCTGGTCCAAGATCGTCGTACGCGGGGAGGCCTGAGGACATGGAGCTGCCCACCCAGACGTACCGGGTGACCCGCGCGGACCTGGTCCGCTACGCGGGCGCCTCGGGCGACTTCAACCGGATCCACTGGAGCGACCGCGTCGCCACCGACGTGGGGCTGCCGGGCGTCATCGCCCACGGCATGTTCACCATGGCCCTGGTCGGCCGCGCGGTGACCGGCTGGGCCGGCGCGCCGGACGCGGTGGTCGACTTCGGCGTCCGGTTCACCCGGCCGGTGGTCGTCCCGGACACCGACGAGGGCACCGAGATCGAGGTGTCGGCGGTGGTCAAGGAGGTCACCGAAGACGGTCTGACCAGGCTCGACATCACCGCCACCTGCCAGGGCGAGAAGGTGCTGTCGCAGGCCCGGGCACTGATCCGCACGACGCGCTGAGGGTCCGCCCGACGCGCGAGGGGCAGACCGGTTGGGAAAGTCGCACGACTACCCGTACACTGGTCCGCCGTGGGGCAAGTGACCCCCGCTCGGCACAGTGTGTCCGGGTGGAGGTGAGTTGCCGCACAGGGGTGTAGCTCAATTGGCAGAGCAGCGGTCTCCAAAACCGCAGGCTGCAGGTTCAAGTCCTGTCACCCCTGCGCCTCAGGCCTGACCGTTCCGTGGGTCGCGTCGCCCTCACCGGCGGCGTCCGGCCCGTGGTGGTGGCACCGGTGGGGTGGTTCCGAGGCGCTCGGGCCCTCCCGGCCGGTCCGCCGGCCGCGGCCCGTCGCGGGACGGTTGGTCCGGCCGGCGTGACCAACACGCCGCGCACGCCGCCCGGCGTGCGACCCCATATCCCGCACGGAGGGCGAAGTGGCCAAGAGCAAGCGCCGCGGCGAGGACGACGGCGACGAGCGTCTGAACGACGACGCGACCGTCGACGGCGTGGCCGACGACGACGTGGCCGACGACGACGCCACCGACGCGGACGAGCCGGTCTCCCGGGGCGGCACCGCGACCCGTAAGCGGGCGCAGGCCGAGCCGGCCGAGGGCCGGAAGACCCGCAAGGACACCGAGCGGATCGGGCTGTTCGCCCGCATCGCGCGGTTCTTCCGCGAGGTCGTGGCAGAGCTGCGTAAGGTCATCTGGCCGACCCGCAAGGAGCTGCTGACCTACACGGCCGTGGTGGTCACCTTCGTCGCGGTGATGCTGGCGATCGTGGCCGGCCTGGACTACGGCTTCGCCAAGGCGGTGCTGTGGGTCTTCGGCGAGCCGAGCTGACCTGCGGACAGCGATACTGACGGAAGTGAGCGAGCGTGCCTGAGTACGACGAGACCGCCGGAACCCCGGACGACCAGTCCACGGTGGCGACGGCGGCCAACAACGAGTCGGTCGAGGCCGCCAGCGAGCCGGAGTTCCCGACCACCGAGCCGGACCCGGACGAGGACTTCGACCCGGTCGCCGAGCTGCGCCAGAAGCTGCGCTACGCGCCCGGCGACTGGTACGTGGTGCACTCGTACGCCGGCTACGAGAACAAGGTCAAGACCAACCTCGAGACCCGGATCACCTCCCTCGACATGGAGGACTTCATCTACCAGGTCGAGGTGCCGACCCGGGAAGAGGTCGAGGTCAAGAACGGCAAGCGGTCGCAGGTCCAGGCGAAGGTCTTCCCGGGCTACATCCTGGTCCGGATGGAGCTGACCGCCGAGTCCTACTCCTGCGTCCGGAACACCCCGGGGGTCACCGGCTTCGTCGGCGCGACCGACCGGGCCGACCGGCCGGCGCCGCTGAGCCTCGACGAGGTGCTCAAGTGGCTGGCCCCGGCGGTCGAGACCGAGCAGAAGAAGGCCAAGCCCGAGGTCAAGGTCCTCGACTTCGAGGTCGGCGACTCGGTCACCGTCACCGACGGCGCGTTCGCGTCGCTGCCGGCGACGATCAGCGAGATCAACGCCGACCAGCAGAAGCTCAAGGTGCTGGTGTCGATCTTCGGCCGGGAGACGCCGGTCGAGCTGAACTTCAACCAGGTCGCCAAGATCTGACGTACGTCGGCACCGGCGGCCCGCCCCTTCCGGGGTGGCCGCCGGTGCGCCGTTTCGCCACCCACCGACCTCGGCGCGGAGGGTGGCCGACGGCTGCGCTACCCTAGAACGTCGGCTGTCCGCACCGCGCTGACCGTGCGCGCCCGCGGACCGGCGAGAATCCCAGTTTCAAGCCCCAGGAAGAGACATGCCTCCGAAGAAGAAGCTCGTCAAGACGTTCACGCTTCAGCTGCCGGCGGGCCAGGCCACCCCGGCGCCGCCGGTCGGCCCCGCGCTCGGCCAGCACGGCGTGAACATCATGGAGTTCTGCAAGTCCTACAACGCGCAGACCGAGTCCCAGCGGGGCGACATCGTCCCCGCCGAGATCAGCGTCTACGAGGACCGCACGTTCACCTTCGTGCTGAAGACCCCGCCCGCCGCCCGGCTGCTGATCAAGGCCGCCGGTGTGCAGAAGGGCTCGGGCGTCCCGCACAAGGAGAAGGTCGGCTCGGTCACCCGCGCCCAGCTGCGCGAGATCGCCGAGAAGAAGATGGCGGACCTCAACGCCAACGACATCGACCAGGCCGAGAAGATCATCGCCGGCACCGCCCGGTCGATGGGCCTGACCGTCGCCGACTGATCTCGCTCCACCGCTCCACCCGATCTTTCTGTTCGTGGGAGGGCCGCGTACGCCGCGCGCCCGCCAGAGACCACAGGAGTCACCAGAAATGCAGCGCAGCAAGAGCTACCGCAAGGCCGCCGAGGTCATCGACCGGTCGAAGCTCTACACCCCGGTCGAGGCCGTCAAGCTGGCCAAGGACACCACCAACACCAAGTTCGACGCCACGGTCGAGGTCGCGATGCGCCTCGGCGTCGACCCCCGCAAGGCGGACCAGATGGTCCGCGGCACGGTCAACCTGCCGCACGGCACCGGTAAGACCGCCCGCGTGATCGTCTTCGCCGCCGGCGCGAAGGCCGAGGAGGCCGTCGCCGCGGGTGCTGACGAGGTGGGCACCGACGAGCTGGTCGCCCGCATCCAGGGCGGTTGGCTGGACTTCGACGCGGCGATCGCCACGCCCGACCAGATGGCCAAGATCGGCCGGATCGCGCGGATCCTGGGCCCGCGCGGTCTGATGCCGAACCCGAAGACCGGCACCGTGACCATGGACGTCACCAAGGCCGTCTCGGACATCAAGGGCGGTAAGATCACCTTCCGGGTGGACAAGCACTCCAACCTGCACCTGATCATCGGCAAGGCCTCCTTCTCCGAGGCCCAGCTGGTCGACAACTACGCCGCGGTGCTGGACGAGGTGCTGCGCGCCAAGCCGTCCGCGGCCAAGGGCACGTACCTCAAGAAGGTCACCCTCACCACCACCATGGGCCCGGGCGTCCCGGTCGACCCGAAGGTCGTGAAGAACCTGCAGGAGGCCTCGACCGAGGCCTGAGCAACCAGCACGTCCCGGACGGGGCTCCGCCACCAGGTCGTGGCGGGGCCCCGTTCGTCTGTCCGGTGTGGCAGTCTCGGCGCATGCGGCTCGACGGCGTGTGGTTCCGCTACCACCGGCACGGCCTCTGGGTCCTGCGGCAGGTCGACGTCGCCGTCGGCCCGGGTGAGGTCGCCGTGGTGCTCGGCCGCAACGGGGCCGGAAAGTCCACGTTGCTTCAGCTCACCGCCGGGGTGCTGCGTCCGTCCCGGGGCCGCGTCGCCGACCGGCCGCGGGTGGTCGGCTGGGTGCCGGAGCGCTTCCCCGCCGACCAGCCGTTCACCGTCGGGGCCTACCTGACCGCCATGGGCCGCGTCGCCGGCCTGTCCGGTCCCGCCGCCGACCGGGCGGTGCGCCACTGGGTCGAGCGCCTCGGCCTGGCCCGGTTCCACGACGTCCGTCTGCCCCGGCTGTCCAAGGGCACCGCGCAGAAGGTCGGCCTGGCGCAGGCGCTGCTGCGCCCGCCCGGCCTGCTGGTGCTCGACGAGCCCTGGGAGGGGCTGGACGCCGCCGCCCGCGAGGCGGTCCCCGAGATCATCGGCGAGGTGCTGGCCGCCGGTGGCGCCGTACTCGTGAGCGACCACCGGGGCGAGACCGTCCGGCTGCCCGGTGCCCGGCACTGGTCGGTCACCGACGGCACGGTGACCGAGCAGGCCCCGTCGGGCGGCGCGGCCGTCGCCGTGGTCGAGCTGGCGGTGCCGGCCGCCGGGCTGGCCGCCGCCGTCGCCCGCCTGCGCGCCGACGGCCACCAGATCCTTCGGGTACGCGACCACGCCGTCCCGCCTCCGGCCACGCACCCGGTGCCGGCCTCCGTCGGCCCGTCCGCCGATGACGACTGCCCGGATGCGGACGCGCTATCCGGCCCGGTGGGCCGCGTTGACGCCGGGGCCGGGGACTCGGGCCGCACCGGGCCGGCGCCGGAGGTGGCCCGGTGATCGCGCTGGTCCGGCTGCGGCTGGCCGGCTTCCTGCGTACCGGACGGGCGCTGGCGCCGGTGCTGGCCGGCCTGCTCGTCCTGGGCGTCCTCCACGGCGGCGGCCGGGCCCGCCCGGCGGAGGCCTACGGCGTCTCCGCCGTGGTCCTGTTCCCGGTGCTGGCCTGGCAGACCAAGATCCTGCTGGACGTCGAGCCCGACGTGCAGCGCCGGCTGGCCCGGGTGGTGGCCGGGCCGGGCCGGGAGTGGGCGGCCGGGCTGCTCGCCGCGCTGGTGGCCGGGCTCGCCGTGGTGGTGGTCGCGCTGGCGCTGCCGTGGCCGCTCGGCGGGGTGACCGCGGCCGTCGCGCCGGGGGAGCGGCCGGTGCTCGTGGGGGTGACGCTCGGGCTCTGGGCGCACCTGCTCGCCCTGCCCGCGGCGGTGGCGCTCGGCGCGCTGGCCAGCCGGGCCGTGACCCGCAGCGCCGGCTACGGGGTGGCGGTGCTGGTGACCGGCGCGGTCGGGGTGGTGGTGCTGGGGCTCTCCGGCTCGGTCGCGCCGTGGCTGGCCCCACCGGTCATGGCGACCGCGCGGGAGGTCACCGGGCCGGTCGCCACCGGTGCCGGCCTGCTGCTCACCGGCTGGGCGGCGCTCTGGGCGGCGGTGGCGCTCAGCGGCTACGCCCGGGCCCGCCGCACCCGGGCCTGAGGCGCGGTGACCGGGAGCACCGGGGCGCGATTTGGCGCTGCGGTCCCGGTCGCGTAACCTGGTGCGGTAGTTCCACCCAAAGACCGCTGGTCACCGTGCCCCGGCACGGTCGAAGGTCCCGCGACGACGGGCGACCCGCGCAGGGCGGTAAGCGAAAATCGGTGTCATGCATGGTCCGCCGACTGTGCCCGTGCCGCCGGCCCTCGCCCCGTGCGCCCTGCGCCGGGGCTTTTTCGTTGTCGTGATGCCTCCGCCGCCGCCGTCGAGCCTTGGCTCGTCGCCGGCGTACCAGCTCCGAGCAACGAGAGAGGAGGGACATGGCGGACAAGCCGATCCGGGCCGACAAGGCCACGGCCGTCGCCGAGCTGACCGAGAGCTTCCGCAACGCGGGGGCGACCGTGCTCACCGAGTACCGCGGGCTCACGGTTTCGCAGCTCACCCAGCTGCGGCGCTCGCTCGGCAAGGAGACCAGCTACACGGTCGCGAAGAACACGCTTGCCAAGCGTGCCGCGGCCGATGCGGGCATCTCCGGCCTCGACGAGCTGTTCTCCGGTCCTACCGCGCTGACTTTCGTTTCGGGCGACGTCGTCGAGGCGGCGAAGGGGCTTCGCGACTTCGCGAAGGCCAACCCGAAGCTCGTCATCAAGGGCGGTGTCTTCGAGGGCAAGGCCATTTCCGCGGCCGAGGTCACGAAGCTCGCCGACCTGGAGTCCCGCGAGGTGCTGCTGGCCAAGCTGGCCGGCGCGATGAAGGGCAACCTGAGCAAGGCCGCGGCCCTGTTCCAGGCGCCGCTCTCCAAGGCCGCCCGCGCGGCGGCCGCCCTGGCGGACAAGAAGCGCGAGCAGGAGGGCGCCGAGGCGGCCTGAGGCCCTCCCGGCGCACCACGTTCTTAGTTTTCATTGCGAGAAAGGACGCCAGACATGGCGAAGCTCAGCACCGACGAGCTGCTCGACGCGTTCAAGGAGATGACGCTGATCGAGCTCTCCGAGTTCGTGAAGCAGTTCGAGGAGACCTTCGAGGTCACCGCCGCCGCTCCGGTCGCCGTGGCCGCGGGCGCCCCGGCCGCCGGCGGCGCTGCCGCCCCGGCCGAGGAGGAGAAGGACGAGTTCGACGTCATCCTCGACGCCGACGGTGGCAAGAAGATCCAGGTCATCAAGGTCGTGCGTGAGCTGACCGGCCTGGGCCTCAAGGAGGCCAAGGACCTGGTCGAGGCCGCGCCGAAGGCCGTCCTGGAGAAGGTCAACAAGGAGACCGCCGAGAAGGCCAAGGCCAAGCTCGAGGGCGAGGGCGCCAAGGTCACCATGAAGTGACCTTGCTCCACCTGACGCGCGTCCGGCTCACGTGAGCCGGGGCACACCGCGTCGCGGCGGGCGGTGATCCGGAATCGGATCGCCGCCCGCCGTGTTGGTGGTCCCGGACGGCAGCGGTGTGAGCAGGGCGTACGACGGCCCGTGTGCCGGCTGGTCAGTGGCGTCTGTCGGTAGCCCGTCGGTGGGAAAGACACCCCGACCGGTAACCGGCCCTTGACGCGGCACCGGCCTGCCAGGCACGCTGACATCAGCAAGACTTTCCGCGCTTGCAACGGCCGCCACTCGGGTAATGGCAACGGCAGCACCGCCGCCGCGGCACCCGAGCGGACCGGCAGGAGCGTCGCGTTCCGAGCGGCCCGGACGACCCGGTTTTCCGAGGTCCCAGGGCTTGTTCCGCGACGACCTGCGGGGTGGGCTGGACAGCGGTTAGCCTCTCGGCTACACTGCTAGTTTGCGCTGCCTTCCGACTTGACCCCTGCTCGGAAATGTCCGTTTACGGATAATTCTGGTGGGGTCATTGGAGTGCACGCGTACCAGCCGTTCTGCAGCACCGGTCCTCGGAAGGACGCATCTTGGCAGCTTCCCGCCCTGCGAAGACCAGTCGTACGTCGAGCGCATTCGCGCCCCGCCGAGTTTCTTTCGGTCGGATCACCGAACACCTCGAGGTCCCCAACCTCCTCGCCATCCAGAACGAGTCCTTCGACTGGCTCGTCGGCAACGAGGCTTGGCAGGGCCGGTCGGCGGACGACCCGCACGCACGCTCGGGTCTCGCGGAGATCCTCGACGAGATCAGTCCCATTGAGGACTTCTCCGGCACCATGTCGCTCTCCTTCTCGGCTCCGCGCTTCGACGAGGTCAAGGCCTCGATCGAGGAGTGCAAGGAGAAGGACCTCACCTACTGCGCGCCGCTGTTCGTGACCGCGGAGTTCACCAACAACACCACTGGCGAGATCAAGAGCCAGACCGTGTTCATGGGTGACTTCCCGATGATGACGCCGAAGGGCACCTTCATCATCAACGGCACCGAGCGCGTCGTGGTCAGCCAGCTCGTCCGCTCGCCGGGCGTGTACTTCGACAAGCAGCCGGACAAGACCTCCGACCGCGACCTCTCCAGCGTCAAGGTCATCCCGAGCCGGGGTGCCTGGCTGGAGTTCGACATCGACAAGCGCGACACGGTCGGCGTTCGCATCGACCGCAAGCGCCGCCAGGCCGTCACCGTCCTGCTCAAGGCCATCGGGTGGTCCGCCGAGCGCATCCGTGAGAAGTTCGGCTGGTCCGAGCTCATGATGACCACGCTCGAGAAGGACCACATCGCCGGCCAGGACGAGGCCCTGCTCGACATCTACCGGAAGCTCCGCCCCGGCGAGCCGCCGACCCGTGAGAACGCCCAGACCCTGCTCGACAACCTCTTCTTCAACCCGAAGCGGTACGACGTCGCCAAGGTCGGGCGCTACAAGTTCAACAAGAAGCTCGAGCTGGACGTGCCGATCACCACCGGCACGCTCACCGAGGACGACATCGTCGCCACCGTGGAATACCTCTGCCGGCTGCACGCCGGTGAGGAGGGCTACGAGGCCGACGACATCGACCACTTCGGCAACCGTCGCCTGCGTACCGTGGGCGAGCTGATCCAGAACCAGGTCCGGGTGGGTCTCTCCCGGATGGAGCGGGTCGTCCG
This sequence comes from Micromonospora sp. II, assembly GCF_001709195.1. Lineage (NCBI taxonomy): Bacteria > Bacillati > Actinomycetota > Actinomycetes > Micromonosporales > Micromonosporaceae > Micromonospora > Micromonospora sp. II. The sequence continues at coordinate 90,389 of NZ_LYXF01000017.1, forward strand.
CGAGCGGATGACCACCCAGGACGTCGAGGCGATCACGCCGCAGACCCTGATCAACATCCGCCCGGTGGTGGCGGCGATCAAGGAGTTCTTCGGCACGTCGCAGCTGTCCCAGTTCATGGACCAGACCAACCCGCTGGCGGGCCTGACCCACCGGCGCCGGCTGAGCGCGCTCGG
>NZ_LYXF01000018.1:0-84384 GCF_001709195.1 Micromonospora sp. II
CTCCACCCGCGCTTTCACCCGAACCACCTCGGCTCGGCCGGCCACCGACACCGGGACGAGGCCGGTTCTCGTGCCAGGACACGACTCGGCTCGGGCGCCACATGTGGGTACGGCCGACCGTCGCGTCAGGTTCCGGCATCTGGCCCCGCTTCCGGTAGTTCGTCACGGTCGCCACCTTGACGCCAAGGTAGGCAGCTACGTCGGAGGTCGTCCACCACTCCGCGGTTGTGTCCGGGCCAGTCCCCACGGCCATCATTCTGGCATCAAGCGGCCCAGGGATGAGAAGTAGCGGCTAGCTGCGACTAGCCCAGCGGTAGCCGTCCCATACCAACTGAGGCTGGGACGCCTTATTCCCAGCAACAACCAGCATGATTGCGCCACCACCGACCGACACCGCGAAGACCGCGAGACCGAGGAAGCTGCGTACGGCCGACTGATTGCGGCAGTCCTGCATCAGCGCGGCCGTTAGTGAGTCTTCGGCCCCCGCTGTGTCCGGTGCCACGAGCCGCACTATGGGCGGCCCGCAACTTACCGACGTACCCAAGACGCTTACGCTCGCCGGCAGCAGACACAAGACGATTCCGGCGATGATGCCAAAGATCATCGTCAGTGCACCGGCAACCTTCACGAGGGCACGCTAACAGCGGGTCGCCCGAACCAGATCAGCCTCTCGGTGGAGCAGCGCGCACAAACGAGGGAGCGCGGGGAATCTCCCGGCCCAGCGGTGGCCGACCGGCTGCCGGCGATGTCGAGTTTCAGGACCTCCGTGACACATCAGTCTCGGGACGTGGGTGACACGTCCGGCTAGACGACCTCGGAACTTCGGTGGGTGAGACTGGGGTCGTGCAGGAACGAGATTCATGGTGGACGTCGCTGTCCTCGCAGGTGCGCGATCGGATCGACGAGCAACTTCGCCAGCGGCGGCTGATACATGCCGTCATGCTGTTGCGCTCTGACGGCGGCCTTGATCCTCGGCCGGGTCTGTACGAAGCCCAGGGCATGATGACTGAGCGCTTGGCACGGCTCCGCGCAGAGGGCTTGGTTGAACCTGAAGAGCCGCCGGTCGAGGTGCCGCAGCTGGTCCAAGCGGCCACGGCGATTACGGATCCGGTCGTTGCCGTGGAAGCTCTGTGGGATGGAGACACCCAAGGCTGGTTTGTGAGACTGTACGCGATCGTGCGACGGCCAAGCCACCACCACCCCCGCTTCGACGAGCAGCCGCTGGCCGGGTTTCGCCACGGCAGCGATCTCCGCTTGTTTAGAGGTGAGGTTCCGCCATGGCCGGAAGCCGCGGAAGCTATCGAGAAAGGCCAGGCGATAGCAGACAGCGTCGGCGTGCCGTTCTACTTCGCCAGCCCCGACGCCCCCTATGACGGGCTGCCGCGCTGGTGGGATTCGCAGGCTGATCCACAGATCTAGCCAGAGGCAGCGCAGGCAGGTCCGCGCTGGCGTTGAGCTGCCCGACCGAGCTGGCTACGGCGAAACACTGCTCTCCGAAGTCACCCCACCAGTGCTGAGCGGAGTGTCACGCAGGTCCTGATACCGATGTGTCACGCAGGTCCCGAGACCGGACACCGGCTGCCGGCGATGTGGTTCAAAGTTTCTGTACGTCTTCAAGGCGGCCCTGAACGGGCCGCACGCGCCGCCGTCTGGGCGCGCGCCGGCCGCTGCCGCTGTCGCTCTGCGGCCGTCACGCAGGATGCCCGGCGGCTGGCGCGGAGAGCGGGAAGCCCGGAGGGCCGCCGCCGAACGACAGCAGCGTTGACCATGGTGTGGTGGGCCGGCAGCCGGCAGGGCCGCGCGGCCACGAGCCCGCGCGGCGTAGGGGAGCGCACGCCGGCCGCGTCGGCGAGGTGGCGGCGGTCGCGGGGTTGCGGTTAGGGCGCCTCCGGCGGGGGCGCTCCGGCTCCAGGATGGCCGGGACTCCGTCGGCGGGTCACGGTCCGTGGGTGGTTGCGGTAGGCCATCCCGCCTGCCATCGACCCGGGCAAGCCGAGCAGACCACCGCCCGACCCGCCAGCGTCCGTACGAGCCGTCAAGGTCCGCTTGACGTGGCGGGACGGGGCGGCGGCCCGCTCCCCAAGAGGGCGGGTCGACGGCATACGGGATGGCAGGGCGAGTGGTGTCGGTGGCACGCGCTAGCTTGTTGCGGGAGGTAGACCGGATAGCCTGGCGCGCAGGTCTTGGCCACCTAGAGACGCTCACCGCACCAACTCAAGCTGCGCTGGAATCCGGCCAGCTCGTTTGTCACAGAAGGAGCTACCCATGCCGCCGGTTGGCCGGTTGACGTTGTCATGGATCGGCAAGGACCAGGCGTTGTTGGGCACGCCCGAGGGTGCCTACAAGTGGGTGGAACGGGACGATCCGCGCATCACCGAGGTCCGTTTGTTGCGACAGACGGAGGGCGTCGGAGACGTTGGCAAGGTGCCGGAGGCGGACAACCTGCTAATCATCGGGGATTCATACGCCGCCCTCAGGGCACTCGCGCACATGCCCGAATACGCGTCCGAATACAAAGGGAAGGTGCGGCAGGTCTACATCGACCCGCCGTTCAACACCGGCCAGGCCTTTGCCCAATACGACGACGCGCTCGAGCATTCAGTGTGGCTCACGATGATACGAGACCGCTTGCGAGCAATCCATGAACTGATGACTCCTGACGGAACGGTATGGGTGCACCTGGACAGCACAGAGGTCCACCGGTGCCGATGCCTGATGGATGACGAGTTCGGCGCGGCGAACTACCTCGGAACCGTGGTGTGGCAACGCACGACGGCCAAGAGCCTGGCTCGACGGACCATGGGCACAATGCACGAGGAAATTCTTGTCTACGGCGCGTCAGAGGCGGCGGAGTTGTATCCGCTATACCGCTCACTGGACCCCGTCTATGAGGCGAGTCGGTTCTCCCAGTCGGACGAGCGGGGAGCGTACGACACAGGGGACCTTACCGCTGGTAGCCACCGCCCGCACCTAGACAGTGGCCAGCCATGGCGGGGTTTCGATCCAGGCACACGGCGGCGTTGCTGGGCTGTTCCGAGCAACCTCCTACAGGAGATCGGATACACGCAGCACCAAATCAGCCAACTGACGATGCGAGAGAAGCTGGACGCTCTCGACGAGGCAGGCTACATTCACTGGCCCACGAAGAAGGACGGCTTTCCTCGCTACAAGAAGTACCTCCACCGGGCCAAGGGCATTGCAGTCGGTGACCTCTGGACAGATATCAACGTCATCAACTCACAGGCCGCCGAGCGGACGGGATTCTCAACCCAGAAGCCGGAAGCGCTAGTCCAACGCGTATTCGAAATGGGATCAAGGCCAGGCGACATCGTGTTGGACTGCTTCGCCGGTTCAGGTACGACAGCAGCCGTCGCCCATAAGATGAATCGCCGATGGGTAACGGTCGAGCGGGAACAAGCTACCGTTGACAATTTCATCCGGCCGCGGCTCGATCAAGTTATTAGTGGCGAGGATCGAGGCGGAATCAGCGATGCGGTGAACTGGTCGAAGGGAGGAGGTTACCGTGTGGTCACCGTGTCTGACTCTGCATACGAGGTTATTGACGGCCGAGCACTCTTAGCCGAATGGGTCGTGGGTGACGACTTCGCCCAGTTCGTACGGACGCAACTGGGTTTCTCGCCGGATGAGGATTACCCTTTCTGTGGGCGAAAAGGAAAGATGCGCCTAGCTGTACTTGGCGGCGTTGCTGATGTATCCGAAATCAGGGCGCTCGTGTCGCGCCTCGAATCTACGGAGCGCCTTGCCGTTGTAGCCAAAGCATCAACTGCCGAGGCCGAGGCGCTCCTGGCAGAACTCAGTCCTGGATCGCGCCTTATGAAGGCGCCACGTGATCTGCTGAAGCGGAGAGTCATTAGATGACTTGGCTGACCTACGATCCATCGCTTATTGAGGAAATATCCTCTCGTATGGATCTCCGGGCCCCGAATCGAGCGGCCGTACATAAGATCATCGAAAGAATCTCGGTAGATGATTTCACCGAGGTGGTTTGTGATCTCGCAACGGGGGTTGGCAAGACATACATTACAGCGGCACTAATCGAATACTTGGTCGTCCAGGGGATTCGCAACGTCCTAGTCGTTACGCCTGGCAAGACCATCCAGGACAAGACGATTGCGAATTTCAGCCCAGGTAACTCCAAGTACATTGCAGGAGGCAACGCCAGTCCTTTACTGGTTACGGCCGATAATTTCGCGCGCGGGCAGGTGGGTGACGCCTTGCATGAGCGCGACGTCCCGAAGCTTTTCGTTTTCAACGTGCAGCAACTTATTAGACCGACGCTGAATATGTCGCGTAAGGTTCGCACGTTGGACGAGTTCATTGGAAGCGACCTCTACAGCCACCTCCAAGCTGCAGGCGATCTAGTTATCATTGCTGACGAACATCATGTCTACCGCAATCAGGCGGAAAAGTTTTCAGCGGCAGTGCGTGACCTTCGGCCTCGTGCACTGGTAGGCCTTACGGCAACGCCGGATCCCGCCGACGAGCGCAAGGTGATCTACCGATACACCCTCGCGGAAGCAATCGCGGATGGGCTGGTAAAGATTCCTGTAATCGTTTATCGGCAAGACGGGCACAAAGACCTCCAGACGCAATTGGCTGACGCGTGCCACCTGCTTCGTATCAAGGCGGCTGCGTACAAGACTTGGGCGGCGGGCGTCCAGGAGCGCCCAGTGCACCCGGTGCTCTTCGTCGTATGTCAAACGGTGGAAGACGCAACGGATGTAGCCAACCGCCTAGCCTCGGAAGAGATGATTGGCTCATCGGATGCAGTCCTGCTGATCACTTCGCAGTCTTCGGATGAGGCGCTCGCAGCTCTGGCCGGCGTCGAGGAGCCCGACTCACCCGTTCGTGCCGTCGTGAGCGTAGATAAGCTAAAAGAGGGCTGGGACGTTAAGAATATCGGAGTCATCGTGGCGCTCCGAAAGCTTGCATCCCAATCACTCACCGAACAGATCCTCGGCCGTGGTCTCCGTCTTCCCTACGGCAGGCGGGTGGGAGTACCAATGCTGGACCAGGTGGATTTGGTCGCGCACGACTCCTATAAGAGGCTCTTGGACCAAAAAGATGCACTCGTGCAGAGGATTATGCCCCTCAGGGATTCGACGGAGGCCGGACAGCCGCCAAGCTCACATGTCGTGGCGAAGCCCGCAACACAAGTCTCCGCTGAGGTGACGGAGCACGGCTCCCAGGGAACCCTACGATTCATTACGCCAGCTCGCGTCGTTGATGGCGAATCGGTGGATGGTGCTGCCGCCCTCATCCTCCAAGAGTTTGGCGTAGCCGCTGTCGAGGGAGAGCGTGACACGGTCTACCGAGTTCTCCAACGTAAGCCCGGCGCGCCACAGATCACTTTCCCCAGGCGCGAGCAGGAGATCCTTCCGGTTCATTTCTCGCTCTCGCTAGTTTCGGACGCTGAGGCGCGAGCAGCCGGCGCGGCTTTCGCTGTCGAGATTGAAATCCCACTCGTTAGGGAAGCTCTCAACGCGCATCGCACCATAGATGGTTCGATCAGCGTGCGACGGGAGGCCCAGGAATCCACGAGCGCAACGCAGCAGTGGCTGCCGCTCAGCCAAGTACAGAGCGACCTTGAATCACGTGTTCTCGGCTTGGGCCTGGTGCCTGAGGAAATCTCCGAGTGGAACGCCACAAAGCGAGTGGTCTCGGCCTTTCTCTCTGGCGCCGGCGCCGACGCCAGCTCTGGCTCAGCCGACGAGGTGGCGTGGGGTGCCGAGCGAGCCCACCAAGCGACCCAGGGCCTCTCCGCTCTAATACAGCAGAAGTACAACACTCGGAAGCTCCAGCCCCGATACGTCTTCCGAACGGTAACGCTTCCGGCAGAACCGCGTCCCATGCCGACCGATGTCATTGATCGCTACGAGCCCTTCGAGCGTGGCAGATGGTATTCGGGCTGGACGAAATCGGTCCTGCCTGTCGCGGCTTTCGACGCGAAAACCACTGAATTTAGGCTGGCGAACATCATGGATGCGAGCCCCAAAATTAATTGGTGGTTGCGTCTTCGCCTCGATGACGACGCCTACGTCGAGCTGGACACTGGTGGGCGGTACTATCCCGACTTTGTTGCTATCGACGTCGATGGGACTCATTGGCTGATCGAGGGCAAGGCCGACAAGGATGTGCAGCGAGTTGACGTGCAGGCCAAGAAGGCGGCGGCCGAGGAATGGGCACGCTTTGTTAACGACGATGGCCGCTTTGGCAGTTGGAGATACCTGTTCTGCTCCGAAACCGCCATCAAGAACTCGCGTGGCGGCTGGGATGCGTTACTTGTAGCAGCCAACGCCTAGGGTGCCAGGGCCCAGGGCCCAGGGCCAGGGTCGGGATGTTGTAGTGCCATCCCGGCCCAGGCCGCGGCTTGAGGCCGGCCGCCGGCTTTGATCAGTCACGGCAACTTGGGCCAGTGCCGCCTAGTCGCTTATGTTGTCCCTAGAATATAACGAACTAGCAAGCTTCTCGGCCGCAGCATCGATCGTGTAGTCGCCTACTTCGTAACCCTGCCTGAGTCGAGCTGGCTTCTTCTCGAGCGGACGGAGAAGCAGTTCGTTCGGGATGCTGTCGTCGTAAAAGACCGGCGTGTAAGGGTGCTCAGAGTACGGATCGCTTGTTCTCCTCGAGACAAAAATCGACGGGTACTGGACTCCTGGTCCAGTAATGTCAATAAGCTCTTGGCTTTTGTAGCCGTACCAAAGTAGCCACTTTGGCCGCCCAGCACCATCGAGTACCTTTAGGTACCAGGAATTGCCGTCGGCGTCCCGTTGTGTGAGAAGGGCGAAGGATGACAGGTCAGGGTACCCCTGAACCTCCGCCCGGTATCCCCGCTTGGCGAGCTCCGTCTGCATCGCCGATGCAAACGTCTGCGGCAACCGGGACCATAGGGCGAACTTGTCTTGGAGGGACGTAAGGAGCCGGTCTTGGACCACCGCGCGGACGTATCCCGGTGATGCCATCGTTTTGACGGTGCGTCTTAGCACCGAAACGAAGAGGCTGTAGAGCGGCAAGATGTCCCCGTCATCGCTTGCCGCAAGGGCGTCGTAGTATTGACCTCGATCCGATCCCGACCGAATGAGGAGCGGCGGAAAATCATTCTGTATGAGCGCGAAATTGGCAAGGATCCGCGCGATCCTGCCATTCCCATCCTTAAACGGGTGGATGTGCGTTAGCCAGGCATGGACGACGGTTGCTTCGAGTGCAGGATCTACGGCTGACTCCTGCCACCAGCCGTTAAGTTCACCCATCGCGCGGGGTACATCCCAAGGCTCCACCGTCTTGTGGCTTACCCCGCCGATCGAGTTGCTCTCCGTCTTATAAGCGCCGCCATGGTCCTCAGTTGCGCACACAAGGCCGTGCAGGGCGCGGATCTCAAACTCGCGAAGTCGTTGTTTGGACTCCGCCCACTCGTCAGCTAGTTTGTGTGCCCGATACAGTCCGAGCGCCTCGTAAACGCGTGAATCTCCGCGCAGAACCGCCATGAATGAGCCGATGGGCGCGTTAAGTAGCTCCCGCTGGGCGTTGACAAGCTCACGAACCTGCCGAGATGACCAGTCGTACCCCTCAATTCTGTTGCTTTCCGCTACTATGTCGCTTCGCAAAGCAGTTAAATAGGGTTCGAGGATCTCGGCTGCATCTCGCCTGATGCGCTGTTGGGTGACAAGAGCGCGCTGCCGGATGTCCTCGGCTCTACGCAGGACCTTTGCCATGCGGACCTCAGCCGCTGTATCTCCTGCGGTGAGGTACGGCGTCCCGGCGAGCGTCTGCTGAGAGGAGGGTCCCACCCGTCGAGGCTACCGCAGCGCAATGATGAATTCAGATCACCTTTATGGAGGCATTCCTCCGCTCAAGCCTGGCGGATGCCACCAACGAAGCGGTTGCGAGCTTGCAAGCGGCGGGCGGCACAACGGCCGCCGACAGCAACGCCGCCGGACGGCAGCATGGTGACGAGCGCAGGCACGGACGAAGCGAGGCGCCAGGCAGCAGGAAGGCAGCGCGAGCGTCGGTGCGGGTCGACCCCGAACATGAACCGACGACGCTCGGTACCTGCTCGTCAACGTGGACTGCCACCACCTGGCAGCAGCCGATAGGTTGGGACCGCATCCCCCCGACGGGGGTCGTCCCTTTGCGCTGCGAGCGCTCCGCCGCAGGTCACAGCCCCTCCTGGCGTCATCGAGCGCGCTTTCTCCCGGGTATGCCGTAGCCGAAGTCAGCAGATCGTCAGCAGGCACCACGAAGGCAGCCAGGACGCGGGCTGCGTAGTCGTCCTGAGGCGGGGTCGGCGACGGCCTCGGCGATGCGGGTGAGCCAATGCAGGTCGTTGGCCCGGGACTCCGGACTGGCCCCGGGCCTCAGGATGCTGCGAAGGAACTCGGCGGCATCGTCGAGGTGTCGCTCGCCGCGGTAGAAACTCAGCAACCTCTGATCCGGCTCGACCGGGCCGTAGCCCCGCCGGAAGAGCTCGGCCCGGCGCGCGTCGGCCGGGTGGTCGCCGAAGTCCCGGCTGTAGACGAACATCAGGTCCCGCTCGCGCGGCGCGAGCATCGGCGCGTCCCAGTCCACGACGTGTAGCGGACCGTCGCCGTCGGCGATCAGGTTGCCCGGGTGGATGTCGGCGTGGGCGATGACGTGCCGAGCGCGCGTGACACCGGACGCAAGCTCATCCACCGTGTCCGCCAATCGGTGCAGCGCGGTGCCGTACCGCTTCCAGAACGCGCCGAGGGCGTCGCTCGCCGCGGCCTGATCGCCGAGCGTTCGCAGCCGGTCGCCCGCGGTCGACCGGTAGGTCTCCACCGGCAGGACGGCGGCGAGTTCGGCGCTCGGCGTGACCTGGTGCAGCCGGCCCAGGAACTCGCCGTACCCGATCCACTGGCGGTCGGTTAGACCGCGAGCCCACAGACTGCCGCCCTCATGGAACGGGTAGAGCAGCAGCCGGTAGCCCTCGAAGCCGTGTACGGCGCCGCCGTCCGGCAGGTCGATCGGCGCGACGACCTGCCGGAGGCCTCGCGCGCGGAGGAATCCGGGCAGCGCGACGGCGGCCCCTGTGAACTCGCCGCGGCGCAGCTTCAGGAAGTACCGCGCACCGCCGGTCGTGTCCACCCGGTACGCCCAGGCGTTCCCGTCGAGCCCCACCGGCAGGAACACGAGGTCGGCGACGCTCAGGGCCCAGGCGGCGGCCACCTCGGCGGCCAGCAGCGGCTCGTCGACGCCAGGTCTGTCGATCACAGCCGGAGCGTCGCAGCCGGGGTCCCGGCCGGCAAGCGAGTTGTGGTCGGGTCAGCGAATCACCGCGCGCGAGGTGTGCCTGGCCGGCTCGAAACACACCAGCGCTCCGCCGCGCTCGTCGGTGACCACCCAGGGATGACCGACGTACGTCTGCTGCCGGTAGGACTGCCCAGGCTCGAGCAGCGCGTACCGCTGGCGCCGGCCCTCGTAGTTGAGCCAGTAGACGGCGACGCGCTCCCGCCGGGTGTTGACGAAGTCGATGAACGTCTCCGGTCCGCCGCCGTGTGAACGCAGCCTCCGTTCGTGTGTCGGCGACAACGATCTGAGCTCGTCGGGCCCGGCGACAGGCGGTTTCGAAGGTCTGGAACGGGAGGGCTTCGGCGACGCCGGCTGACTGGTCGGAGCGGCGGCCCGGCTCGGAGCGGCCGCCCGGCTCGGCTCGGCCGTCCGGGTGGGCAGGACGGAGCGGCTGGAGAGCGACACCGGCGGCGGCGACCAGGACGCCTCCGGTGGTTCCGCGGCCCCCTTGGACAGCGCCGGGGATGCCAGGATCGCCTGCCCCTCGATCGGCGGTGGAAGGTCGGGGCGGCGGGGCGTCGCGAAGGCGCTGACGATGCTGGCGAGCACCACTACCACGAGCCCGACCGCGATCGCGGCGAGCGCTGCCGGTGACGGATCGCGCAGCCAGGCCTCGCCGCCGGTCGGTCCGTCGGGCAGCGCGTGGCGCGGAGGTGGGGGAATCGCGAGGGGATGCGATGAATCGGTCATGGCCTCGAATCCGCAAAGCCGGTGCCGTCCATGGAGCGGCGAGGGGTCCCCGATTATCCGTTACTGATCATCCCCGTAGTCAATGGCTGACCGTGCGTTCGCTGCTAAACCCTCGCGCCACATAGCAGATCCACTCCTCCGCCGAGGTCTGTCCACATCGCATTCCGCCGTCCACAGGGGAGTCCGCATCTCCCGCATTCGGCTCATCGGCCGGGCAGGCTGCCGGGCACGTCCGAGTCCGACCGAGGGAGACAGCCATGCCGCCCCGCACTCCGCTCCCGCCGTACCGTCGCCTGCCTCTGCTCGTCACCTCCGACGGCGACCTTCTCGACGAGCTGTTGCGACTCGCGGCCGCCGGTGGCACCGAGGTCGAACTGGCCGCCGACCCGGCGGCCGCCCGGGCCCGCTGGGCGCCGGCGCCGCTGGTCCTCATCGGCGCCGACCAGGCGGCGGCCTGCCTGCGGGCACGCCTTCCCCGCCGCGCCCGCACGGTCCTGGTCGGTCGCTCCGGAGAACTCGATCCGGGTACGGAGTTGGCCGAGCTGATCGGCGCGGAGCACGTCGCGACACTGCCGGCGGCCGAGCCCTGGCTGATCGACCGGTTCGCCGAATGCGGGGCCGGCCCGGCGGGTCCGCCGTCGGGGCGGGTGGTGGCGGTGCTCGGCGGGCGGGGCGGCGCCGGGGCCAGCGTGCTCGCCGGCGGGCTCGCCGTCACCGCGGCCCGGTCACGCCTGCGCACGCTGCTTGTGGACGCCGACCCGCTCGGCGGCGGCCTCGATCTCGTACTCGGGTGGGAGCAGCTCGACGGGTTGCGCTGGCCCGAGTTGGCCGGCACGGACGGGCGCGTCGACCCGCCGTCGCTGGTCCGCGCGCTGCCCAGCCGAGGCGACCTGGTGGTGCTCTCCTGGGATCGCGGGGACCTGCGGCACCTGCCGGCCGAGGCGATGGCCGCCACTGTCGACGCCGGCCGTCGCGGGCGGGACCTGGTCGTGCTAGACCTGCCTCGGCACCTCGACGACGCGGCGGTGATCGCGCTCCAGGCCGCCGACCGCGCGCTGCTCGTCGTACCGGCCGAGCTGCGGGCGGCAGCCGCGGCGGCCCGGGTCGCCGCCCTCGCCGCGCCACACTGCGTCGACCTGTCGGTGATCGTGCGCGGCCCGGCGCCCGGCCGGCTCCGCGCGGCCGAGGTGTCCCGGGCGCTGGGCCTGCCGCTCGCCGGCACGCTGCGGCCCGAGCCGGGGCTGTGCCGAGGGCTGGAGCGGGGCGAGGCGCCGGGCGCGAGCGGCAAGGGCCCACTCGCCGTCCTGTGTCAGCGGCTCGTGGACGAGCTGGTCGGGTCGTCGGCGGCGGGTGCGGCATGACCGGGCCGGCCGACCCCGGGGAACTGGCCGTCCGGGTCCGGCACCGGTTCGCCGCCGAGGCGACGCCGGTCACCCCGGCGGCGATCGTCTCGGCCGTACGCGCCGAACCGGCGACCGCGGTGCTCGGCGACACCACGTTGCTGCGGATCGCCGACCGGGTCCACGACGACCTGATCGGCGCCGGTCCGCTCGCGCCGCTGCTCGCCGACCCGCAGGTCACCGACGTGCTGGTGAACGGGGTACGGGTCTGGGTCGACAGGGGGCAGGGGCTGCGTCAGGTGGCGGTGCCGCTGGGCACGCTCGACGACGTACGCCGGTTGGCGCAGCGCCTCACCGCCGCTGCCGGACGCAGGCTGGACGACGCCGCGCCGTACGCCGACGCGCGGCTGCCCGACGGCACCCGGTTGCACGCCGTGCTGCCGCCGGTGGCGACCGACGGGCCGTACCTGTCGCTGCGTACCTTCCGGCAGCGGCCGTTCACCCTCGACGAGCTGGTGGATCGGGGCACGGTTGCCCGGCCGGTCGCCCCGCTGCTCGCCGCAGTGGTGGCCGGCCGCCTCGCGTACCTGGTCAGCGGCGGCACCGGCTCCGGCAAGACGACGCTGCTCAACACGCTGCTCGGGCTGGTGCCCGGCACCGAGCGGATCGTGCTGGTGGAGGACGCCGCCGAGCTGCGGCCGGTGCACCCGCACGTGATCGGGTTGCAGGCGCGCACCGCGAACGTCGAGGGCGCCGGGGCGGTAGGGCTCGGTGACCTGGTCCGGCAGGCACTGCGGATGCGGCCGGACCGGCTGGTCGTGGGCGAGTGCCGGGGCGCCGAGGTGGTGGACCTGCTCGCCGCGTTGAACACCGGCCACGACGGCGGGGCGGGGACGCTGCACGCGAACGCTCCGGCCGACGTCCCGGCCCGGCTGGAAGCGCTCGGGATGCTCGGCGGTCTGCCGCGCCTCGCACTGCACGCGCAGGTCGCCGCCGCGCTGCAGGTCGTCCTCCAGCTCCGCCGGACCGGCGAGGGACGGGTGCTGGACTCCATCGGCCTGCTGCTGCCCGACGGCCCCGACCGCGTGGTGACAGTGGTTCCGGCCTGGGTACGAGGACGGGGTCCCGGTCCGGCGGCCCGTGCGCTCGGCGCCCTGCTGCGGCAGCGGGGTGTGCCGGTGCCGCCGGTCCTCCGGGTGCCCGGGGCGGAACCGTCGTGACCGCGCAGCTCGGGCTGGTGGCGCTGCTTCTCGCGGTCGCGGCAGCGGCCGTCGCCTGGCCGGTACGCGCAGGTCGCGCCCGGCGACTGGCGGTTCTGGGCGGCGGCCCGGCCCAGCGGGCAGGCGGTTCGGGCCGTCCGCTCGACGCCGGGCCGCAGTCGTCCGGCCAGCCACCGGGCCGCGCTCGGGAACCACGTCGGCCCGGAGCCGGGCACCCGGCACATCAGTGGATCAAGCCCGGCCCTGCCGCAGACCGGGCAGGGCAGTGGACCGGCGTCGGGCCTGCTCGCGAGCCGGCGCAACGGGCAGGGGAGTGGGCCGGCCTCGGGCCTGCGTCCGCGCTGGCGCATCGGGCACGGCGGTGGGTCGGCCTCGGCCCGGGGACGCTCGCGGCGGACGGCGACCGGGCCGCCGGTCCGCCGGTCCTGTTCACGCCTCGACGCGCGCTACCCGTGGCGGCGCTGCTCGGCGCCGTGTCCGGGGCGCTGCTCGGCGGTCCGGTGGCGGCCCTGGCGCTGGCCACCTACGGCGTCCTCGCGGCCCGGGCGGTGCTGCGTCGGCGTACCCGAAGGGCGGCCGCGCTCGCGCACCGCCGCGACCTCGACCGGCTCGCCGCCGTCGCCGCCGACCTGCGGGCCGGGCTGCCGGCCGACCTGGACGACGGGCCGGGCCGGGTCGCGCGCCTGGCCCGGGCCGCCGGGAAGCTGGCTGACCGCACCGGAGCGCCCCTGGCCGACCTGCTGGAACGGATCGAGGCCGACGCCCGCGCCGCCGACCGGGGGCTCGCCGCTGCCGCCGCCCAGGCCGCCGGGGCCCGGGCGACCGCCTGGCTGCTCGCCGCGCTGCCCCTGGGCGGGATCGGCCTGGGCTACGGCATCGGGGTGGACCCGGTGGCGGTGCTCCTGCACACGCCGGTAGGTGGCGGCAGCGCGCTGGCGGCCGTCGCGTTGCAGGTCGGCGGGCTGCTCTGGGCGGAGCGGCTCGGCGTCACACCCGGGCGGGCCTCTTGATGTCCCGCCAGATGCTGGCCGCCGTGTGCCTCGGTGGCGCCGCGTCGCTCCTGCTCGTCGCCGTTCCGGCGGCCCGCCCGGCCCGGCGGTTGCGCCGGCTCGCCCCGGCGCCCCGGCGGCCCCGCCCGGCGTGGTGGCCGGATCGGGTACGGCTGGGCGCGGCGCTGGCCGGGCTGGCCGTGCCGGTGGTGGTCGGCGGCTGGACCGGTCTGTTCCTCGGGCTGCTGGCCGGTGTCGCCGCCGATCGCCTGCTCCGGCGGATCGAGCCGCGCGCCGTCCGGGAGCGACGGCTGCGGGAGACGGCCGATCTGCCGCTGGCCGCGGACCTGCTGGCCGCCGCGCTGCGGGCGGGCGCGCCGGTCGACCGTTCGGCGCTGGCGGTCGCCGAGGCGCTCGGCGGCCCACTCGCCGACCGGCTCGGCCGGGTGGGCCGCACGCTGGGCCTGGGCGGTACGGCAACCGAGGCATGGGCGCACCTGAGCTGCGTGGCCGGGGCCGAACCCGTGGTCGCGGCGGCGGTCCGGTCGTCGAACAGCGGTGCCGCGTTGGCTCGCGCGCTGACCCGGCTCGCCGACGACCTCCGCGCCGAACGGTCGACCGCCGCGGAGGCGGCCGCCCGGCGCGCGGGCGTGCTCATCGTGCTGCCGCTCGGGCTCTGCTTCCTGCCCGCCTTCATTCTCGCCGGTCTGGTGCCGGTGATCGTCGCTGTTCTCGGCGACGTGCTGTGAACCATCGAGAAGGGACGAACGACATGCGCAAACTCCTCACCCGCCTGCGGGGTGACGCCGGCATGAACACCGCCGAGTACGCCGTGGGCACGCTCGCCGCGGTCGCCTTCGCCGGCATCCTGTTGAAGGTGCTGACCTCCGGCAACGTGCAGTCCGCGCTGACCGCCGTCATCGACCGGGCCCTGAAGTGATCCGGCGCCGGTGGGCCGGCCGCTGGTTTCCCGCTCCGGCGCACCCGCTGGGCGTCCCGGCCGAAGCGGGCCCGATCCGCGGCGCTGCCGGCATCCGGGCCGGGGCGGTCGGGCGTGCCCTCGTCCGCCTGCTCCGCCGGGGACGTTCGTGGGCAGCGTGCGAGCGGGGCTCCTTCACCGCCGAACTGGCGGCCGGCCTGCCGGCGCTCATGCTGCTGCTCGTCGCGGGGCTGACGGCGGTGAACGCGGTCGGTACCCGGGTCGGCTGCGTCGACGCAGCCCGGGAGGCGGCGCTCGCTGCGGCCCGGGGCGAGTCCGGCGAGGTCGCCGGCCAGCGGTACGCCCCCGACGGCGCCGAGGTGTCGGTGACTGTGGCAGGCGACCGGGTCACGGCGACGGTTCGGGCGCCGGTCCGGACGTTCGGCGCGCTGCTGCCGCGACTGAGCGTGTCGGGGCAGGCGGCAGCGGCTGTGGAACCCGGCGCGCCGGGGCCGGTGCCGTGACGGTCGCCCGGTCGTCGCGCCAGACCGCCGCCGAGCGGGGCGGAGCCACTGTGTGCCTGCTCGCGATCGGGCTGGTGTTCGTGCTGGTCGGGATGTTCGGCGCGGCGCTCGGGGCCGCCCGCTGTGCTCGGCACCAGGCCCGCAACGCGGCGGACTTCGGGGCGCTCGCCGGTGCCGGGCGGGTGCTCGACGGCGTCGAGGGCGCGTGCGCTCGCGCGGCCGAGCTGGTGGCGGCCAACGGCGGCCGGATGACCGGCTGCCGGATCGACGGGCTTGATCTGATCGTCACGGCGCGGGTACGTGTCGAGCCGTTGCCCGGGCTGACCCGGGACGCCACCGCGACGTCCCGGGCCGGGCCGGCCCGGGACACCGACGGTTGAGGCGGCCGAGCCGGGGGCGTCGATCGCTGGCGCTCCGGGCTCGGCCGGCGGGTGGAAAAGGTGGCGCGGGGTCAGCGGGACTGGAGCGCGTCCAACCCGACGGCCATCGCGATGACCAGGCGCCGGTCGATCTGCGGGTGGGGGATGTCGACGACGTACCGGTCGCGCAGGCCCCACTTCTTGTCGACCGAGAACACCGGCTGGCCACCGGCCACGAAGTCGAAGTGGTACGGCAGCCAGGAGAGCGAGTCGACGAACCGGCGCAGCAGCGCGACCGGCAGGCTGCGCTCCTGCCCGGTGGCCGGCGGCAGCCCGGGCTGCTCGACGTGCCACGTCGAGCGCAGCAGCGACTGCGCGAAGTCCTTGCGGAACAGCCCGATCGGGTTGCCGGCGTGGTCGGTCACGTCGTATGTGGCGCCGAGGTCGAGCCGCTGCCGGGCCTTGAACCCGAGAAGGGGGTACTGCTTGGAGTCGTCGGTGTAGATGGTCACCTGCTCCTTGAAGGCGAGCCGCTTCTGCTGCGCGAACGAGAGCAGCCCGGCCTCGGAGCCGTCGGGTGCCGCGGCGTGCACCTCGTACTGGTTGACCATCATCCGGATCCGCTGTCGGACGATGAACCGGTTATGGGCCTGCAGGTTGTCGAGCGACATCAGATCTCCTTCGAGGGGTCGCCGGAGTCTCGCACAGCAGGCCCGCCGCCGCTTGCCCCCGCTCGCGCCAGGATCACCGCTCGCGAGGGCCTCCGGCGTCCGGGCACCCACCCACCCCACAAGGCGAACGACGACGAAAGGTCAACGACCGCCGTCGACCGTGGCCTTCATCGCCCAACTGTTCAGCACCTGGTGAATGCCGCGCAGGCGCTCGTTGATCTGCTCCAGCCGCTCCGCCTGGGCGAGCGTGGCCAGCGCGGTGCCCAGCGCGATCTGCTGGTCGGGGGTTAGGTTTTCCTGGTCGATGGTGTAGAGCAACTCGACGGTCTCGGCGATCGTGTCGGCCACGGCGGCACCTCCGGCGGGACGGGTCTGGGGTCACCTGCGCTACTGGAAATGATGCATGGAAGCGCTCCCATGCATCAATGCCCCGAGAGCCCTGCCCTCATGCACCCGTCCCACCAACCAGACCCCCGGGGCACGGCCCATCTTGATCGACACCAGTTCGGCGAAGTGGCGGGGTCCAGCACCCGCCTATACAGCAACCACCCCGATCTGGCGGGAGGCCCCACCCGACGGGTGCGGACCAGGTCAGGCGGGTGGGCCACCGGCCGTCTGAGCTGGGCGGGCCACCCGGTCGCCTTGCCGGGGCAACACCTCGCCGCTCCCCGGGCCGCCCGCCTCCGGGCCGGCACCCGCCTCCGGGCCGTCCGCCTCCGGGCCAGAGGCGGGCGAATCCGGGTCAGACACCGCGTCCGGGCCGCCGACCGTGGCGAGATTCGCCAGCACCACATCGAGGACCTTCACCGCCTCTGCCTTCGCCAGCGGGTTGTTGCCGTTTCCGCACTTCGGGGACTGGACGCAGGACGGGCACCCGGTCTCGCACCCGCATTCGGCGATCGCGTCCCGAGTGGCGCGCAGCCAGGCGGCGGCGGTGCCGTACGCCCGCTCGGCGAAACCCGCCCCGCCGGGATGCCCGTCGTAGACGAAGACCGTGGGCGCCTCGGTGTCCGGGTGCAGGGCGGTGGACAGCCCACCGATGTCCCAGCGATCGCAGGTCGCCATCAGCGGCAGCAGGCCGATGGCGGCGTGCTCGGCGGCGTGCAGCGCGCCCGGCACGTCGGCCGCCTCGACACCGGCGGCGGTCAGCGACTCGGGGGAGAGCGTGAACCACACCGCGACGGTGCGCAGCTCCCGGGCCGGCAGGTCGAGCGGGCGGGTGTCGATCACCTCGCCGGTGGCGATGCGCCGCCGCTGGTACGACACCACCTGGCTGGTCACGTCCACCTCGCCGAGGAAGAGACCGACCGGGCCGGCGTCCACGTACGAGCGGACCGACACCACCGACAGTGAGGTGACGTCGCGGGCGTGGGTGGACCAGTCCGGCTCCTCGGCGTGCACGAGCGCGCACCCGTCGGCCAGGTCGAGTGAGTCGACCACGTACGAGACGCCCTGGTGCAGGTAGACCGCGCCGGTGTGCAGCAGGAAGTGCGACGATCCGCCGTCGACAGTGCCGAGCAGCCGGCCGGTGGACTCCTCCACCACGCACACCGGGGCGCCGCCCTCACCGCGCAGGTCGACCTCGGGGCGCTCCCGGTGCCGCCAGTACCAGCCGGTGGGCCGCTGCCGCAGCGTCCCCGCCTCGACCAGCGAGTCCACCGCCTCCTTCGCGCCCTCACCGAACAGGTCAAGGTCGGCGGGGGTGAGCGGGGACTCGTGGGCGGCGCAGGCGAGCTGCGGCGCGAGGACGTACGGATTGGCGGGGTCGAGCACCGTCGCCTCGACCGGCCGCCCGAACAGCGCCTCCGGGTGGTGCACCAAATAGGTGTCGAGCGGGTCGTCGCGGGCCACCAGCACGGCGAGCGCCTCGTCGCCGGAACGCCCGGCCCGCCCGGCCTGCTGCCACAGCGACGCGCGGGTGCCGGGCCAGCCGCAGATCAGCACCGCGTCCAGCCCGACCAGGTCGACGCCGAGTTCGAGTGCGTTCGTGGAGGCGAGCCCGAGCAGGTCGCCGTGCAGCAGCGCCCGTTCCAGCTCGCGGCGTTCCTCGCGCAGGTAGCCGGCCCGGTAGGCGGCCACCCGCTCGCCCAGCCCTGGTACCGCCTCGTCCAGCGACCGCCGGGCGTTCGCGGCGACCACCTCGGCGCCCCGGCGGGACCGCACGAACGCGAGCGTGCGTACCCCCTCGACCACGCTGTCGGCGAGCAGGTCGGCGGTCTCCCGCAGCGCGGAGCGCCGGACCTGGACGAGGTCGGCGTCGGGAGCCGAGTCGGAGGGCGGCAGCAGCGGCGGCTCCCAGAGCGCGAACGTCACGCCGCCGCGCGGCGACGTGTCCTCGGTGACGGCGGTGACTGCTAGACCGGTGAGCCGCCCGGCCGCCGTCGCCGGGTCACCCGACGTGGCCGAGGCCAGCAGAAACACGGGGGTACGCCCGAAGCGCGCGCACTGCCGCCGCAACCGCCGCAGCACGTGCGCGACGTGTGAGCCGAAGACGCCCCGGTAGGTGTGGCACTCGTCGACCACCACGTACGCGAGGCGGCGCAGGAACCCGGACCAGTGGGCGTGACCGGGCAGGATGCCGTGGTGCAGCATGTCCGGGTTGGTCAGCACGAACCGGGAGTGTCGCCGAATCCACTCCCGCTCGGCGCGCGGCGTGTCCCCGTCGTAGGTGGCGGGGCGTACCCCGTCGAGGTCGAGACCGGCGACGGCGCGGAGCTGGTCGGCGGCGAGCGCCTTGGTCGGCGCCAGGTAGAGCACAGTGGCGCGCGGGTCGGCGAGCAGCGTGCTCAGCGCGGGCAGCTGGTACGCCAGGGACTTGCCGGACGCCGTGCCGGTGGCCACCACGACGTGATTGCCGGCGTACGCCAGCTCGGCGGCCTCGGCCTGGTGCCGCCACGGGGCGGTGACGCCGCGCCGCGCGAACGCCGCCCGCAGTTCCTCCGGCGCCCAGCCGGGCCACCCGACCGGCTCGCCGGCCCGCGCCGGGACGCGCTCGACGTGGGTGACCGGGTCGGTGGGGTGCCGCAGCCGCAGCCGGCGCAGCAGCTCACCCGGAGCACGCCGCGGGCCGGGGCTGTGGTCGGTCACGTCCTGCACTCTCGCACTGGTGTTCGGAATTGGGAACCGCAGGGTGGGGGTAAGGGAGGGGCGTGGCCGGTGATCCGAGAGGGCCGCACGGGGGATGGTTAGATGCCCTGGAGAGTTTACCGAGGAGGGGCCGATGGAGCTGTCGCTGGCGACCCGCGCCGTGGGGGAGCACACGGTGCTCGAGGTCGGTGGTGAGGTGGACGTCTACACCGCCCCCCGCCTGCGGGAACGGCTTCTTGAGCTGATCGACGGCGGGGCCCGCCACGTGGTGGTCGACCTGGGCCGGGTGGACTTCCTCGACTCGACCGGACTGGGCGTGCTGGTCGGCGCGCTCAAGCGGCTGCGCTCGGCCGGCGGCTCGTTCGCCCTGGTCTGCGACAAGGAGCCGCTGCTCAAGATTTTCCGGATCACCGCCCTGGACCAGGTCTTCCCGCTGCATCCGACGGTCGACGCGGCCATCGCCGCCGACTCCACCGGCGCGTGATGGCCACCGTCAAGCTTTCCTTCTCTCCGGCCCCGGTGCACGTGCGTACCGCACGCCTGGTCGGCGTCGCGGTGGCCCGGCGGGCCGGCGTACGCGAGGACCTGCTGGACGAGGTGCGCCTGGCCATCGGTGAGGCGTGCACGCGGGCGGTCGCGCTGCACCGGCAGTACGGCCTGGTCGACCCGGTGTACGTGGAGATGTCCGACACCGGTGGCTACACGGTCCGGGTGGTGGACCGGGCGCCGATCGAGGCGGGCCTCGGCCTGGCCGCGCTCGGGCCGGACGAGCTGGCCAAGGAGTCGCTGAGCGAGGACGCGCTCACCACCGGGGTGGGCTTCGCGCTGCTCGCCGGTTTCGTGGAGGACCTCCAGGTCCGCCCGGTCGACGAGGGCGTCGGCACCGAGGTCCGGATGACCTGGCCGGCCGGACGCGCCTGACCTTTCCGTTCACGTAGGCCGCGTTCCCCGCACGGGGAGCGCGGCCTCGTCGTGTTGACCGGGCCATATATCAGATTTCTTCGTATAACACAGTTACGAAGATCATCGAGATACGGTGCCCCCTGCCTGTGACCCTCGCCACGCCGGAGGGCTACAGTACCCGGGTTGTCAGCAAGTGATCCCGTCCCGTAGCCAGCGGGAACGGTCCGCCGGAGTGGGTTGGCGCGCGCTTGCGAGTCCGCATCCAGGCGTCGGCCCGTGCGTCTCCACCGGCCGGCGCGAGTTGTTCGGTACAGGAGGACATAGATGTCCGGGACCTTGGCCGCTGACGGCGGCGCACTGTCCCTTACCGGAGCCAACGTGACGTACGTCGTCATCGCCGCGGTCATCGCGCTGGTGGCGCTCGTCTTCGCGGCCGCCCTCACCAGGGCGGTCCTGGCGGCCGGTAAGGGAACCACAAACATGCAGGAGATCTCCGGCGCGGTGCAGGAGGGCGCGTCGGCGTACCTGCTGCGGCAGTTCCGCACGCTGGCGATCTTCGTCGTGATCGCCGTCGTGCTGCTGTTCCTGCTGCCGGTGCACGACACCGACGGCAACGAAACGCTGGTGAAGCTCGGCCGCTCGGCGTTCTTCGTGGTGGGTGCGCTGTTCAGCGCGTTCATCGGCGGCGCCGGCATGTGGCTGGCCACCCGCGCCAACCTGCGGGTGGCAGCGGCCGCGCGGGAGCGCGAAGGCGGACGCGAAGGCGCCATGAAGATCGCCTTCCGCACCGGCGGCGTGGTCGGCTTCCTCACCGTCGGCCTCGGTCTGTTCGGCGCGGCGCTCGTCGTGCTGATCTACCGGGGTGACGCCCCGACCGTGCTGGAGGGCTTCGGTTTCGGCGCCGCGCTGCTCGCCATGTTCATGCGGGTCGGCGGCGGCATCTTCACCAAGGCCGCCGACGTCGGCGCCGACCTGGTCGGCAAGGTCGAGCAGGGCATCCCGGAGGACGACCCGCGCAACGCCGCCACCATCGCCGACAACGTGGGCGACAACGTCGGCGACTGCGCCGGCATGGCCGCCGACCTGTTCGAGTCGTACGCGGTCACGCTCGTCGCGGCGCTGATCCTCGGCCGGGCCGCGTTCGGTGAGACCGGCCTGGTCTTCCCGCTGATCATCTCCACCATCGGCGTGCTCGTCGCGATCGTCGGCGTCTTCATCACCCGGCTGCGCGCCAGCGACCGCAACGGCCTGACCGCCATCAACCGGGCCTTCTACCTCTCCGCGCTCATCGCCGCGGTGCTCGTCGCGATCGCCGCGTTCGCGTACCTGCCGGCCACGTTCGCCGAGCTGGAGGGCGGGCTGACCGACGTCGACCGCAACCCGCGGCTGGTGGCCATCGGCGCGGTCGTGATCGGTATCGTGCTGGCCGCCGCGATCCAGGCGCTGACCGGCTACTTCACCGAGACCAACAGGCGCCCGGTGCAGGACATCGGCAAGAGCTCGCAGACCGGCCCGGCCACCGTCATCCTCGCCGGCATCAGCGTCGGTCTGGAGTCGGCCGTCTACTCGGCGCTGCTGATCGGCGCCGGCGTGTTCGGCGCGTTCCTGCTCGGCGGCAGCTCGATCACGCTGTCGCTGTTCGCCGTCGCGCTGGCCGGCACCGGCCTGCTCACCACCGTCGGCGTCATCGTCGCCATGGACACGTTCGGCCCGATCTCCGACAACGCGCAGGGCGTGGCCGAGATGTCCGGCGACATCGACGAGCACGGCGCGCGGACGCTCACCGAGCTGGACGCCGTCGGCAACACCACCAAGGCGATCACCAAGGGCATCGCTATCGCCACCGCCGTGCTGGCCGCCACCGCGCTGTTCGGCTCGTACACCGACACGCTGCGCTCCTCGTACGAGGACGCGGGCGTGAACGACGTCGGCAACGAGATCCTCAACTCGCTCAACGTCGCCAACCCCCGCAACCTGGTCGGCCTCATCATCGGCGCCGCGGTGGTCTTCCTCTTCTCCGGCCTGGCCATCAACGCGGTGTCCCGCTCGGCCGGCGCCGTGGTGATGGAGGTACGCCGCCAGTTCCGTGAGCTGCCCGGCATCATGGACCGCACCCAGCGGCCCGAGTACGGCAAGGTCGTGGACATCTGCACCCGGGACGCGCAGCGCGAGCTGCTTACCCCCGGCCTGCTGGCCATCCTGGCCCCGATCGCTGTCGGCTTCGGCCTCGGCCCGGGCGCGCTGGCCGCGTACCTGGCCGGCGCGATCGGCGCGGGCACGCTGATGGCGGTGTTCCTGGCCAACTCCGGTGGCGCCTGGGACAACGCCAAGAAGCTGGTGGAGGACGGCGCGTACGGCGGCAAGGGCTCCGACGCGCACGCCGCCACCGTCATCGGCGACACCGTCGGCGACCCGTTCAAGGACACCGCCGGCCCGGCGATCAACCCGCTGATCAAGGTGATGAACCTGGTCTCGCTGCTGATCGCGCCCGCCGTGGTGGCCTGGAGCGTGGGCAACGACCAGAACAACCCGCTGCG
Source organism: Micromonospora sp. II (assembly GCF_001709195.1). Taxonomy (NCBI): domain Bacteria; kingdom Bacillati; phylum Actinomycetota; class Actinomycetes; order Micromonosporales; family Micromonosporaceae; genus Micromonospora; species Micromonospora sp. II. The sequence continues at coordinate 22,567 of NZ_LYXF01000018.1, forward strand.
CATCACGATCGCCGTGGTCGCCGCGCTGATCATCGCGGGGGCCGTGGTGTTCAGCAAGCGCAAGGGCGTGGCGATGACCGACTCGGACAGCGACGCCGGCAAGCCGGACCAGCGCCCGGAGACGGTCAACGCCTGAGGTCCACGCGACGGCTCCCGGCCGGTCCCGGCCGGCCGGGAGCCCCGTGCCCGGCAAACCTGAGCGGTGGCGGTTCCGCCCGGAGGTCGTACGCTGCAACGCATGCGTACGCGCCGGGCGGCAACCGCCGGAAAGCTCACGGTGGTCCTGGCCACGCTGGTCCTCGTCGTCGCCGGGTGCGGCGGCGGCCCGAGCCCCCGGGTCTGGGCCGCGTCGGTGTGCCAGGCGCTCACCCCGTGGCGCGCGGAGATCTCCAAGCTGACCAGCAGCACCCAGCAGCAGATGACCGCGCAGACCACTCCGGCGCAGGCCAAGGAGAACCTGGTCCGGCTCTTCGCCGGCGCCGAGCAGGCCAGCGAGACGGCCCGGCGCAAGGTCGAGGAGGCGGGCGTGCCCGAGGCCGAGCGCGGCGCCGAGGTGTCCGCCGGGTTCCTGGGGTCGCTGAGCAAGATGCGCGACGCGTACGGCCGGGCCCGGTCCGCCATCGACGGGCTCGACACCGCCCAGGCCGGTCCGTTCTACGACGGCGTGCGCTCCGCCGTGGACACGCTCAACAAGGAGTACGACGCGAGCGCGCTGGACACCAGCAAGCTCAACTCGACCGAGCTGAAAGAGGCCTTCGACGAGGTCCCGGAGTGTCGCTGACCCCTCCCACCCCGAAACCGGCCCGCCAGCCCTCGCTGTTCTCCACCGAGGCGGCCGATCCCGCGCTGGCGGATCTCGCCGGCCTGCTCGCCGGGCCGGGTGAGGTGGGGCGGATGGGCGGCACGGCCCGGATCTCCGTGGTGGTGGACGCCGCCTGGCGGGTGCACGTGCTGGTGGCGGAGCTGGGCGCCCGGGGCGTGCCGGCGAGCTGGGAGCCGACCGAGGACGGGCGGCACCGGGTGCGCACCGCGTACACGAGCATGCTGGCGCCGCTCGCGCGGGCCTGGCTGCGCGGGGCGGTGAAGCGGCCACCGGCCCGATTCCACCTGGACGGGCGGCGGCTGCGGCTCTGGGCGGCCGCGGCCGGCACGGCCGAGCCGGCCGGGTTCCGGCTGCGGCTCGGACCGGCCGACGAGCCGTGCTGGCCGGTGGTGCGCGCCGCGCTGGCGGCGGTCGGCCTGCCGGCCGCGTTCGTGGAGCCGGACGAGGGCGGGCCCGCGTTCCGGATCGGCGGGCGGCGCATGTCGCGGCTGGCCGAGTTGGTGGGGGAACGGCCGGTCACGGCGCCGGCGGCGGAGTGGCCGGGCGCGCCCGGCTGACCGTCCGGTGTCCGAACCCGGACACCCGGCGACGGCTCCGCCGGGTGTACGCGATCGTCACAGTGACACGCCTGCCGCCCTACCCACGGTGTACCGTGACGCCGTCCGGCAGGGTGCGGCCGGCGGTCGCCGGGAGAGCGGCCCGTTTGCCGCCCACGAAACCCGGAACGCGGACGGCGCGTTACGTTGGACATCCGGACCGCCCGTGGTCCGGGTGGCGCAACACGGCCCGAAGCGGGCATGGCGTAGGAGTGAGGTCGGGGAGAGACGTGCCGAGCAACGCTGGAACCACCCGTCTGGTCATCGTCGAGTCTCCGGCGAAGGCCAAGACGATCTCGGGCTACCTCGGCCCGGGGTACGTCGTGGAGGCCAGCTTCGGCCACGTCCGGGACCTGCCCCGCAACGCCGCCGACGTCCCGGCGAAGTACAAGGGTGAGCCCTGGGCGCGTCTCGGCGTCGACGTCGACAACGGCTTCCACGCGCTCTACGTGGTGTCGCCCGACCGTAAGCAGCAGATCAGCAAGCTGGTGAAGCTGGCCAAGGAGGTCGACGAGATCTTCCTGGCGACGGATGAGGACCGCGAGGGCGAGGCCATCGCCTGGCACCTGGTGGAGACGCTCAAGCCCAAGGTGCCGGTCAAGCGGATGGTCTTCCACGAGATCACCAAGCCGGCCATCCAGGCCGCGGTGGCCAACCCCCGGGAGATCGACCGCGACCTGGTCGACGCCCAGGAGGCACGGCGCATCCTCGACCGCCTCTACGGGTACGAGGTATCGCCGGTGCTGTGGAAGAAGGTCATGCCGAAGCTGTCGGCGGGCCGGGTGCAGTCAGTGGCGACCCGGATCGTGGTCGAGCGGGAGCGCCAGCGGATGGCGTTCCGCACCGCCGAGTACTGGGACATCCTGGCCACGCTCGCGGTGGCGAAGCCGGGCGAGGGCCCGCGCACGTTCAACGCCACGCTGGTCGCGCTGAACGGTGACCGGATCGCCACCGGCAAGGACTTCGAGCCGACCACGGGTCGTGTTCGCGCCGGCGCGGGTGTCGTCCACCTCGACGAGGGCGGGGCCCGGGGGCTGGCCGCCCGCCTGGCCGACCGGCCGTTCACCGTCACCCGGGTCGAGGAGAAGCCCTACCGCCGCCGCCCGTACGCGCCGTTCATCACCTCCACGCTCCAGCAGGAGGCGGCCCGCAAGCTGCGGTTCTCGTCGCAGCAGACGATGCGCACCGCGCAGCGCCTGTACGAGAACGGCTACATCACCTACATGCGTACCGACTCGGTGAACCTGTCCGAGACCGCCATCGCGGCGGCCCGCCGACAGATCGTCGAGCTGTACGGCGAGCGCAGCGTGCCGCCGGAGCCGCGCCGCTACACCGGCAAGGTGAAGAACGCGCAGGAGGCGCACGAGGCGATCCGCCCCGCGGGCGACAACTTCCGCACCCCGGGCGAGGTGGCCAAGGAGCTGTCCGCCGAGGAGTACAAGCTCTACGAGCTGATCTGGCGGCGCACCATCGCCTCGCAGATGACCGACGCGGTCGGCTCCAGCGTGTCGGTGCGCATCCGTGCCGTCTCCTCCGCCCAGGAGGAGGCCGACTTCGGGGCGACCGGCAAGACCATCACCGACCCGGGCTTCCTGCGCGCGTACGTCGAGTCCAGCGACGACGAGAACGCCGAGGCCGAGGACGCCGAGCGGCGGCTGCCCACGCTGGTCAAGGATCAGCCGCTGACCGCCGACGAGCTGGCCGCGCAGGGCCACCACACCCAGCCGCCGTCGCGCTACACCGAGGCGTCGCTGGTGAAGGCCCTGGAGGAGCTGGGCATCGGCCGCCCCTCCACGTACGCGTCGATCATGCAGACGATCCAGGACCGTGGGTACGTGACCAAGCGCGGCCAGGCCATGATCCCCACGTTCCTGGCGTTCGCGGTGATCGGGCTGATGGAGCGGCACTACCCGCGCCTGATCGACTACGACTTCACGGCCAGCATGGAGAACGAGCTGGACGAGATCGCCGGTGGCGACCACGCCGCCGTCGACTTCCTCACCTCCTTCTACTTCGGCAGCACCAACGGCGCCGGCGACCAGGCCATCGCGCACGCCGGTGGCCTGAAGAAGCTGGTCACCGAGAACCTCAGCGAGATCGACGCGCGCAGCGTCAACTCGATCCCGCTGTTCACCGACGACGAGGGCCGCGAGGTCGTCGTCCGGGTCGGCCGGTACGGGCCGTACCTGCAGCGGGCGCTCCCCGGCTCGGTTTCGGGCACGGCCTCGGTTTCGGGCTCGGCCTCGGGTGAGGGCGAGGGCGAGGAGGGCGGCTCGCAGGGTGACCGGGCGCCGATCCCGGAGGGCCTCGCGCCGGACGAGCTGACCCCGGAGAAGGTGCACGAGCTGTTCCTCGGCGGCGGCGGTGAGCGCAAGCTCGGCGACGACCCGTCGACCGGCGAGCCGATCCTGCTCAAGTCCGGCCGGTTCGGCCCGTACGTGGCCAGCGGTGAGCGCAAGTCGTCGCTGCTGCGCTCGCAGTCGCCGGACAGCCTCACCCTGGAGCAGGCGTTGCAGCTGCTGCGCCTGCCCCGGCTGATCGGCGTGGCCCCGGACGGCACCGAGGTGTTCGCCAACAACGGCCGCTACGGCCCGTACGTCAAGCGCGGTGACGAGTTCCGCTCGCTGGACTCGGAAGACAAGATGTTCACCGTCACGCTGGACGAGGCGCTGGCGCTGCTGGCCGCCCCGAAGACGCGCCAGCGCCGGGCCGCCGCGCCACCGCTGCGGGAGATGGGCAACGACCCGCTCACCGAGAAGCCGCTGGTGATCAAGGACGGGCGCTTCGGGCCGTACGTCACGGACGGCGAGTTCAACGCGTCGCTGCGGCGCGGGCAGACGCCGGAGGAGCTGACGCTGGAGCAGGCGTCGGAGATGCTCGCCGAGAAGCGCGCGAAGGGCCCGGCGCCTAAGAAGAAGGCCGCGAAGAAGGCTGCCCCGGCCAAGAAGGCAACGGCGGCCAAGAAGACGACCGCGGCGAAGAAGGCCCCCGCGAAAAAGGCGGCCCCCAAGAAGGCGACCTCAACCCCGAACGAGTGATCTTGGTACGGAGTCGCCCCTGGAAGGGCGTTTCCGTACCAAGATCTCAGCCGGGCCAGCCTGCGGATCGCAGGGCGGCACGCAACTGGGTGATCACACGGGTGGGGTCGTTGCGGACGGCCCAGGCGGGGAAGCGGAGCACCCGGTCACCGGTGGACCAGACGTCGTTCTGCCGCTGCATGTCCGCCCAGGCGGTCCTCGGGTCGAAGTGCTGCCCGCCGTCGATCTCGACGTGCACACGCCACCGCTCGAACCAGACGTCGAGGTAGCGGCGCCGCCCGGTGGCGTCTCGCCGCACGACCTGGAGAGACGGTTCGGGTAGCCCGGCCCGCCGGACTAGATCGAGGAAGTCGAGTTCGGCGAGGGAGTGGGCGCCGCCCGCCGCGTCGGTGGCGGTCGTCAGGATCAGGCGGTGGCGACGCGCCCGGGGAAGCCGTTCCAGCACCCGGTGCAGGTCGTCGCCCCAGACCAGGCGTTGCTGGAAGCCCGCCGCGATGACGGCCCGTGCCTCCTCGTCGGTCGCTGCCCACTGCGCCGCGTCGACGAGCGAGCGGGCCGGCATGGTCCGGCGGGGCCGGCCGATCGCGAGCACGTCCTCCGGCGGTAGCACTGTGGTGCGGTGGACCCGTACGCCAGGTGGTATCGCCCGGGTCTGGTGCCGGGCCGGCAGCAGCAGATGGATGAGTCGGCTCTCGTAGCGCCTGAGCCCCCAGCACTGGGCTGCGGTGAGTCCGCCCAATGTCGCGGCCGGTCCAGCCGCCAGCACCGCGATCCAGCGCCGCTCATCCGGGCCGACGGGACCGTCGTGCGTGACGTAGACCCGGGGGTGCACCTGCCGCCAGCGCCCGCTGGCGATGCGGTGCCGGATCGTCTTCTCGGACAGGAACCGCCGAGCCTGCGCCGCACCCAGCACTCGCGCCTGACGGAAGAGCAACCAGCTCAGTTCCCCCGCGTCGTCCCCCGGCATCTCCACACCGGCAACCCCACCCGAACAGCACCCGTCACGCTGCCCCTGTGGACAACCGCCGAGATCTTGGTACGAAGACGCCCCTCGATGGGCGTCTTCGTACCAAGATCTTCAGGAGCCCAGGACCTGGGTCAAGTACGGGTTCTGGAAAAGGTTGTGGGGGTCCAGGCGGGTGCGGACGGATTGGAAGTCCGTGAATCTCGGGTAGGCGGTGGCCAGCGACTCCGCATCGCGCCAGTGCAGCTTGCCCCAGTGCGGGCGACCACCCAGCTCCGTCGCCACCTGCTCGAACGCGCGAAAATAAGGCTCGTACGGCATGCCCACGTACTGGTGCACGGCGATGTACGCGGAGTCCCGCCCGTACGAGTGGGACAGCCAGATGTCGTCGGCGGCGGTGAACCGCACCTCGACCGGGAACAGCACCTTGAACGGCAGCCGCTCCACGATCCGGCGCAGCTCGGTGAGCGCCGTCGGCAGCGTCTCGCGCGGCAGGCCGTACTCCATCTCCACGAAGCGGACCCGGCGTGGTGTGCAGAAGACCTGGTCGGAACGGCCGGTGTAGGTGCGTTCGGTGAGCGCGCGGGCGGAGACGGCACTGATCGTGGGGGCGAGGGCGGGTACGGCGCGGCCGAGGCGGCAGGCGCCGGCGAAGACGGTGTTGGAGAGGAACTCGTCGTCGAGCCAGCCGCGCCAGCCGGGCAGCGGCTGGTCGTCGGCGGGTACCCGGTCGTTGGTCTTGACCTGCACCCGGTCGGTGTACGGGAACCAGTAGAACTCGGCGTGGTCGTGCGCCTCGTACAGGCCGGGTAGGTCGCCGAGCACCTCGGCGAGCGGGGCGGGGCGTTCGTGCGCGCGCAGCACGAAGGCGTCGACGCAGCGCAGCGTGACCTCGACCAGTACGCCGACCGCGCCGAGCCCGACCCGGGCGGCGTCGAAGACGTCGCGGTTCTCCTCGGCCGAGCAGCGCAGCACCTCGCCGGTGCCGGTGACGAGCGTCAGCCCAGCCACGAAGGTGGACAGGCAGCCCAGTTTCGCCCCGGTGCCGTGGGTGCCGGTGGAGAGCGCGCCGGCGATGGTCTGGGCGTCGATGTCGCCGAGATTCGGCATCGCCAGGCCGTGCCCGGCGAGCAGTTCGTTGAGCGTGTGCAACGTCATTCCAGCCGGTACGGTGACCAGGCGGCGCGCCACATCGACGGTGACGTCTGTCTCCAGTTCGGCGAGGTCGATGCGGTGCCCGTCGGCCACAGCCGTGGCGGTGAAGGAGTGGCCGCTGCCGGTGGCCCGGACGGTCCGGCCCGCCGCGGCGGCCTGACGGACCGCCTCGACGACGTCGGAGACGCTACGCGGGCGCACGGTGAGGAGCGCGGAGCTGTGCTGGTTGCCGGCCCAGTTGGACCAGGTGGCGGTGGTACCGGTCATCGCGGCCACTCCTCGACATGAATATGAACTGAATTCATATCAGGAACGTTGTGCCTGGTAAATACCGCAATCGAGCCCGGCTCGTTGTACCGGTAGTCACAGACTCGTGACGTGCAGATATGTTCATCCGTCGAAGGGGGGTGGCGCCGAGTGTCCACACCAGCCGCCACGACCGGGCCGCTGCGTCGGGTACCGGTGCAGGGTCGAAGTGTCGCGCGGGTCCAGCGGATGCTGGACGCCTGCGCCGAGCTCGTCGACGAGGTGGGGTACGAAGGGCTGACCACGACCCTGCTCGCCGAGCGCGCCGAGGTGGCGATCGGGTCGGTGTACCAGTTCTTTCCGGACAAGCGGGCCATCGTGCAGGCGCTGACGCTGCGGACCATGGAGTCCTACCTCCAGCGGCTCGACGAGCGGTTCGCGTCGGACGATCTGACGCACTGGTGGGACGGCGTCGACGCGGCGATCGACGAGTACATCTCGATGCACCGCACCGTCCCCGGTTTCCGTACCCTGCACTTCGGCGACGTGGTCGACCTGCATCTGCTGGACGACCAGCGGGACAACAACGGGGTCATCGCGGAGCAGCTCGCCCGCGTGCTCACCGAGCGTTTCGGCCTGGCCGGGGTGCCCGACCTGCGGTTCCACCTGGAGGTCGCGGTCGAGGCGGCCGACGCCCTGATCAAGCTGGCCTTCCGCCGCCGCACCGACGGCGACGAGCGGGTGCTGGTCGAGGCGAAGGCCCTCATCCGGGAGTACCTGCACCGGCAGGTCAACGCTCCCACGGAGGCCGTGTCCCAGGGCTGAGCGGCACGCCGAGCGGCGGGTTCCCGGGTGCGCCGGGGCCCCGCCGTCGTCACGCCGGCGGCGGGTCAGAGGAAGGCGTGGCCCTCGCCCCGGTAGGTGGGCACCGTCGCGACCACCGCGTCCCCGTCGACCAGGTGCACCTCGTTGACGTGCTCGCACATCTCGCCGGCCTTGGCGTGGCGGAACCACACCCGGTCACCGACCCGCAGGCCGTCCGCGGCGTCCCCGGCGAGCGGCGTCTGCACCTCACCGGCGCCCTCCGCGCCGAGCAGCTTCAGGCCGTCCGGCAGCCAGGGCCGGGGCAGCCGACTGCTCGCCGCCTGGCCGGAGGCGATCCAGCCGCCGCCGAGCACCGTCGCCAGCCCGGGCGCCGGGCGGCGGACCACTGCGCAGGCGAAGAACGCCGCCGGGGTCGGCCGCCAGGCACGGTACGCGTCGAACAGCGTCGGCCCGTACAGGCCGGAGCCCGCGGTGACCTCGGTGACCGCGGGGTCGGCGCTGGTGGCGGCCACGCTGCCGGTGCCGCCGCCGTTGACGAACTCCAGGTCGGCGTGTTCGCGTACCGCGGCGACCGCGTCCGAGCGGCGGGCCAGCAGTTCCCGGTACGACCCGCGCTGCGCGACCCGGATCGCCGAGCCGAGCACCGCCTGCCCGGGTGGCGCGTCGCCCAGACCGGCGATCTGCGCCTCGTACGACATCAGGCCGACCAGCCGGAAGCCCGGCCGGGCGGCGACGGCGGCGGCGAGCGCGCCGGCCGCCGTGGCGCTGTGCACCGGGGAGCGGCGCACGCCGACGTGCACCCGGCCCCGCAGCGGCCGCCAGGAGGCGTCCAGGTCGAGGCAGACCCGCAGCGCGGGGCGGCGCGCGGGCGGGCAGACCTCGTCGATCAGGTCGAGCTGGGCGGGGTCGTCGACCATCAGCGTCACCGCGTCGGCGAGCGCCGGGTCGGCGGCCAGTTCGGCGAGGCCGGCCCGGTGCGCCGTCGGGTACGCCACCAGCACGTCGTCGCTGACGCCGGAGCGGGCGAGCCAGACCGCCTCGGGCAGGGTGAAGGCCATCACGCCCTGCCAGCCGGGGCGGCCGAGCACGCGGGTGAGCAGCTCGCGGACCCGTACCGACTTGCTCGCCACGCGCAGCGGCTTGCCGTCGGCCCGGCCGGTCAGCGCGCCGGCGTTGGCGTCGAACGCGGAGAGGTCGACCACCGCGTACGGCGGGTCGAGGTGAGCGGTCGCCCGGTCGAGACGCTCGCGAAGTTTGTCACGGTCGATGGCCACGTCTGCACRCTAACTGTCTGGGCGAGAATGCGAAATACCCTCGCGTCTGTCCGGGCTGCGGGCGGTGGTCCCGGCGGCCTAGGCTCAGCGAGCAGGTGAATGTCGCGCAGGCCTGCTCCTCCCGCGCGACTAGAGTGTTCCACCGGGGATGCCCAGACCTGGGCCGGCACGTGGAGGTACGGCCATCGAAAGCCAGAACAACGGCGAGTCGCCCGGCGTGTCGTCGCCCGGGACAGCCGCCGACCACTCCGGCGTCGCCGCCATCCGCTCGGTGCTGCGCATCCGGCCGTTCCGCAGGCTGTGGATCGTACTCAGCGCCGCCTCCTTCGGCGACTGGCTCGGTCTGCTCGCCACCGCGCTGTTCGCCGCCTCCCAGGTCTCCGGCAGCACCGCCCAGGGCGCCGCGTTCGGCGGTGTGACAGCGATCCGGCTGCTCCCGGCGCTGGTGCTCGGCCCGGTGGCGGGCGTGTTCGCCGACCGGTTCGACCGCCGGTGGACGATGGTCATCTGCGACCTGCTGCGCTTCGTGCTGTTCGCCTCGATCCCGCTCTACGCGCTGACCGGGGCCGCCGGCGGGCTGGTGGTCGGCTGGGCGCTGATCGCCACGTTCCTGATCGAGTCGATCACGCTGATGTGGATCCCGGCCAAGGAAGCGGCGGTCCCCAACCTCATCCCGCGTACCCGGCTGGAAGCGGCGAACCAGCTCACGCTGATCACCACGTACGGCCTCACGCCGGTTGCGGCGGCCATCGCGCTGGCCGTGCTGGACCGCGGCGTCCGCGGCGCGGTCGGCGGCGACCTGCCGAACTGGGCCGAGCCGGCCCAGCTCGCGCTCTGGTTCAACGCGTTCTCCCGGCTGGCCACCGCGCTCGTGGTGGCGTTCGGGATCAAGGAGATCAGCCACGCCCAGCGCGGCGAGGCCGAGCGCTCCGAGCAGAGCATGTTCCGGCAGTTCTCCGAGGGCTGGAAGTACATCGGCCAGACCCCGCTCGTCCGCGGCCTGGTGCTGGGCATCTTCGGCGCGTTCGCCGGCGGCGGCATCGTGGTCGGCACGGCCAAGTTCTTCGCCAACTCGCTCGGCGCCGGTGACGCCGCGTTCTCGCTGCTCTTCGGCGCGATCTTCGTCGGCCTGGCGCTCGGCATCGGCCTCGGTCCGATGATCGTGCGGGACATGTCCCGCCGCCGCTGGTTCGGCATGAGCATCGTGCTCGCCAGCGCCTCGGTGCTGGTGCTCGCGTTCGCCATCCACCTGTCGATGGCCATCCTCGGCGCGATCCTGGTCGGCGCGGGCGCCGGCATGGCGTTCCTGGCCGGCACCACGCTGCTCGGCGGCGAGGTCGCCGACGAGGTACGCGGGCGCGTCTTCGCGGTGGTGCAGATCGGCACCCGGCTGGTGCTGATCCTCGCCATCGCGCTCAGCAGCCTCCTGGTCGGCGTCGGCGGCTCCCGCCAGCTCACCATCGCCGACCTGGGCATCTCCATCTCCTCGACGCGCCTGCTGCTGCTCGCCGCCGGCGCGGCCGGCATCATCGCCGGCATCAGCGCGTTCGGCCAGATGGACGACAAGAAGGGCGTGCCGGTCCTCGCCGACCTGTGGGGCTCGATCCGGGGCCGCCCGCTGATGCCGGCCGAGCCGTTCGTCTCCAGCGGTCTCTTCGTGGTCTTCGAGGGCGGCGAGGGCGCCGGCAAGTCCACCCAGCTCGCCGTGCTCGCCGAGCGCCTGCGCGCGCAGGGGCGGGACGTGGTGGTCACCCGCGAGCCGGGCGCCACACCGGTCGGTGAGCGGATCCGCTCGCTGGTGCTTGACACCGGCACGGACGAGGCGCCGTCGCCGCGCGCCGAGGCGCTGCTCTACGCCGCCGACCGGGCGCACCACGTCGCGACTGTCGTCCGCCCGGCGCTCGTGCGCGGCGCGGTGGTGATCAGCGACAGGTACGTCGACTCGTCACTGGCCTACCAGGGCGCCGGCCGGACGCTGCCGGTGGACGAGGTCTCCTGGCTCTCGTCCTGGGCCACCGGCGGCCTCAAGCCCGACCTGGTGGTGCTGCTCGACGTCGAGCCGCGTACCGGCCTGAGCCGGGTGGAGACGCGCAACGAGGGGGCCGACCGGCTGGAGGCCGAGTCGCTGACGTTCCACGAGCGCGTCCGGTACGCCTTCCTCGACCTGGCCGCCGGTGACCCGAAGCGTTACCTCGTGCTCGACGCGTCCCGGCCGGTGGACGAGATCGCCGACGCGGTGGCCCGCCGGGTGGGTGAGCTCCTCGCCGACCCGGGCGGGATCGTGCACCCGCGTCCGGCGCAGGGCCCGGACACCTCGGTCCAGCCTGAGTTATCCGACGCGGAGCTGGTGACGATGGAGCAACCCCGAAGATGACCGACGTCTTCGGCGATCTGGTCGGGCAGGACGAGGCGGTGGACACGCTGCGGCGGGCCGCCGCCTCGGCCGCCGCGCTGCTGCGCGCCGCCGTGCCCGTCGCGGCCGGCGCGCCGGCGGGCGGGTACGACGACCTCGACGCGCTCGCCGAGGAGCTCGACGGCACCGACGCCGACCCGCCTCCGGCACCCGCCGCTGAAGCCGATCCCGGCGCCGGTATGACCCACGCCTGGATCTTCACCGGGCCGCCCGGATCCGGCCGGTCGGTGGCCGCCCGCGCGTTCGCCGCCGCCCTGCAGTGCGTGCACGGCACCGGATGCGGCAGCTGCCCCGGCTGCCACACCACGCTCACCGGCACGCACGCCGACGTGCGCCTCGTCGTTCCGGACGGGCTCTCCATCGGTGTCGGCGAGATGCGCGCGCTGGTGCTCAGGGCGGCGAGCACGCCGTCCGGCGGCCGGTGGCAGGTAGTGATCATCGAGGACGCCGACCGGCTCACCGAGGCCGCCGGCAACGCGCTGCTCAAGGCGATCGAGGAGCCGCCGCCGCGTACCGTCTTCCTGCTCTGCGCCCCGTCCACCCACCCCGACGACATCTCCGTGACCATCCGGTCGCGCTGCCGCGTCGTACCGTTGCGCCAGCCGCCGCCGGCCGCGGTGGCCGAGGTGCTGGTCCGCCGGGACGGCATCGCGCCGGACGTGGCCGAGTGGGCCGCGGCGGCCGCGCAGGGGCACGTGGGCCGGGCTCGGCGGCTGGCCCGCGACCCGGAGGCCCGGCAGCGGCGCGACGCGGTGCTGGCCGTGCCGCGCCGGCTGACCGGCGTGGGCGCGGCGTTCGACGCCGCCTCGGCGCTGATCGAGGCCGCCGAGGCGGAGGCCGCCGCCTCGGTCGTCGAGATCGACGAGGCGGAGCGTACGGCGTTGCAGACCGCGCTCGGTGCGGGCGGCACCGGCCGGGGCGCGGCCGGCGCCATGCGCGGCGCGGCCGGCCAGCTCAAGGATCTGGAGAAGCGGCAGAAGTCGCGGGCCACCCGTGCCCAGCGGGACGCGCTCGACCGGGCGCTGGTCGACCTGGCCGGGTTCTACCGCGATGCGCTCACCATGGCGTTGCGGGCGCCGGTCGCCCCGGTGCACACCGACACCGCGGCGCTGGCCGGCGCGGGCGCGCAGAAGTGGGACGCCGAGGGCTCGCTGCGCCGCCTGGAGGCGGTGCTGGAGTGCCGGGCGGCGATCGAGGCGAACGTCAAGCCGCGAATCGCGGTGGAGGCGATGATGCTCGCCCTCTGGCGCGGCTGACCCACGCCCGCTCCACGCTGTCCACAGGGCATCGACACGCGCGATTGGCGTGCGGTACGGTCCCCGGTGATGCCGCCGTGATCGAGGCGGCACGCTCAGTGATGTTGGGGCCGACCGGCCGGGAGGAGTCCGCCGATGCCGCGGGGCGAGATCGACGAGGCCTGGATCGAGGAGGCGGTGCGGCGCTACCGCCGCATCGAGAACCTGCAGGCCGAGTTCGACCAGGCGGTGGCCACTGTCGAGGTCACCGTCCGCTCGCCCGACGGCCTTGTCGAGGTGGTGGTGACAGCCGGTGGGCGCATCACCGACGTGCGTTTCCTCGGGCCGCTGCACCACCGCAGCCCACGTGACGTGGCCGGGTCGGTGCAGGCGGCGGTCACCGCCGCCGCCGACGCGGCGCAGTGGGCGCGGGAGAAGCTGCACAACGAGACGTTCGCGGCCTACCGGCCGCTGGCGGGAGCCTGACATGGAGACGCTGCGCGCCCTGGCCGCCCGCCTCGACGAGGCCGGCGCGACCCTCGCCACGCTGGCCCGCACGGTCACCGCCACCGACCCGCCGCACCCCGCGTTCGGCGCGCACGCCGCCGGCCGGCCCGGTGAGGTGGGCCGCGCGCTGCACCGGCAGTGGACCGCCGCCACCGCCGACCGAGCGCGCGAGGCACAGGCTGCCGCCGTCCGGCTGGCCGCCGCCGCGGCGGCGCTGCGCAGCGCCGCCGACCGCTATGCCGCCGCCGACGACGGCGTGGCCCGGCGGCTGGCCCGGGAGGCCTGATGGACGCGCTCGACCGCCTCGCGGAGCCGGGGCTCGACCTGCTCGCCCGCGTCGACACGCTGCTCGCCGCCGGCGCACCCGAGGGCCACCGCCTCTGGCCGCTGCTGCGCCGCATGCAGGTGCTCCCCGGCGCGGCCGTGCGCGAGTTCCTCGACCTGCACCCCGCGCCGCTGACCGACGCCGGCCACGCCGTGCGCCGGCTCGTCCGGGGGTACGACGACACCTGCGCCCTGCTCGGCGACCAGGTCGCCTGGTCCGGCGCCGCCGCGTCGGCGTACGACGAGGCGCGCGCAACACTGCTCCGGCACCTGGACGAGGGGCCGGAGAGCCTGGTCGGGCGGCTGGAGTCGACGGCGAGTTACGCGGACGCGCTGGCCGGCTGGGTGGAGGGCAGCCGGGTCGCGCTGGCCCGCGCGCTGGCCGAGGTGCTGGGTTCGTCCGAAGCGGTCGCCGTGCACGCGGCGACCCGGCCCGGCGTCCACGCCGGACCGGCCGGGGCGTCGGCCGCGGCCGAGATCGCCACCCGGATCCTGGGCGTGCTCGGAGTCGCCTACGACGGCGCCGAGACGCTGCTGCGTCAGTGGGGGCCGAGCCTCGCGGAGACGGTCTGGCGGGATCGGCCGGCGGTCGCGCCGCACTACGGCGGCACCACCCGAATCGGCTACTGACGGTCCACGGCGCCGCGCGCCGGACCGGCCGTGGCCGGGCAACGGCGGCGACGCCGTGGACTTCCCCTGCACCCCCCGCAGGTATGTCTTCACTCAACGCTGTCGGCAGACGCTTGTCCCGGCGGCGGGCGAGGTTTCAGCCGTCCGGGCGAGGCGAAGGGGCGATTCGGCCGGGTCGACGGAGCCGATCGCCGCTGTCGGTGACCGTACGGCGACCGGCCGCCGTACGGCGGGCCCCGATCCGCGTAGGGTGGGGCGCATGGGCATGCTCTGCGCGGTCAGTTTCAACCGGTACGGGCGCCTCTACTACCTCGACCCGGGCGAGCTGCGCCCGCAGGTGGGCGACCGGGTGCTGGTGCCCACCGACGAGGGACCCGAGGTGGCCGAGTGCGTCTGGGCGGCCCAGTGGGTCACCGAGGACACCGACGGATTCCCGAAACTCGCCGGGCTCGCCGAGGACGACGATCTGCGCCGCGACGAGATGCTGCGCCGGCGCAAGGCCGAGGCGAAGGTGGCCGCCAAGCGGCTGATCCGCGAACACGGCCTGCCGATGAAGGTGGTAGCCGTCGACCACGTCCTGGCCACGCCGGAGAACGGCAGCGACCGCACCACCATCTACTTCACCGCGCCGCACCGGGTCGACTTCCGTTCCCTGGTCCGGGACCTGGGCGCCACCCTGCACTGCCGGGTCGAGCTGCGGCAGCTGTCCGCCCGCGACTCGGCACGGGTGCAGGGCGGCATCGGCTCCTGCGGGCGTGACCTGTGCTGCGCCACGTTCCTGACCGACTTCGAGCCGGTGACCATCCGGATGGCGAAGGACCAGGACCTGCCGCTCAACCCGCTGCGCATCTCCGGCGCGTGCGGGCGGCTGATGTGCTGCCTGAAGTACGAGCACCCGCTGTACCAGAAGTTCCAGGAGACGGCCCCCGCGGTCGGCAGCCGGGTGTCCACGCCGCAGGGTGAGGGCAAGGTGGTCGGCCACAGCGTCCCGCGCGACGCGGTGACGGTCCGCCTGGACGCCGACGGCTCCCGCTCGATGTGCTCCCGCGCGTCGGTCTGCGGCCCCAGACAGGCCCACGACCAGCACTACCCCCAGCCCTGACCCTCCCGCCCCTTCGGCGGCGATCAGGGGTCAGCGGATGACGATCGGGGGTTCGGCCAGGCGGGGGGTCAGCGGGGTCTTCGGGGTCAGCCAGGAGGCGGTGGGGGACTGGTCGGGGTTGAGCTGCCAGTCGTGGGACACCTTGTCCACGGCGATCGGGTAGATCGTCAACGTGCCGTCCGGGTCGATCCGGAACCGCAGGAACGCCTTCGAGTCCTCGATGCCCTGGGCGGCGAACAACTCGTTCAGGTTGACCCCGAACGCGCCGGCCACCAGCAGGTACAGCGCGACGAGCTGGCTGGCGACCAGACCGCTCACCGGCCCGTAGAGCACCGCTGCGGCGACCGCCGGCAGCGGCCACGGCCAGTCGTAGAACGGCAGCTGCAACCAGACCCACGTGCCGCCGGCGGCGAGAGCTATCTGGGCCAGTCCGTGCGCCACCCCGAGGATCCAGTGGCGGGCGTGCCGCTTCCCGCCCGCCGTCGGCGGCTTGGCGAAGAACACCGCGCCCATCATCGCCACCACCAGCATGATCGCCAGCGGCACGCTGAACAGCCGCTGCTCGGTGGTGCCCACCCGCTGCACCGCCACGCCGGCCATGGCCAGCATCAGCAGCGTGTGCAGGGTGCCGAGCAGCGTGGTGAAGCCCGGGTTGCGGAACGGCAGCCGGGCGAAGATGCCCCAGCCGTACCGGCGGGAGCGGGCCTTGTCCGGGTAGCGCGCGGCCAGGTCGTACTCCCGGGTGTTGCTGGCCCGCCGGGTCAGCGTGTCACGCGGCGGGACCTCCAGCTTCTCCGGCAGCCGGTGCGTGGGGTAGAGGTAGGCGCCGCCACCGCCGCACGTGACGAGCTGCCGGTCCGCCCCGGCGTAACGGGCGTAGTGGTGCAGGTCGCCGGAGACCAGCACCCGCACCTGCGCGCCGGTCGGCGCGACGAGGGTACGGATGAAGTAGTCGATCGAGTCGTACGCGTTGGGGTGGTCCACGGCCTTGACCCACGTCGGCGCCGGCACCGCCAGGATCACCTTGGATTCCGGGGTGAGCTTGCGGGCCACCTCGTCGAAGTAGGTGAGCTGCGGGTCGTCCAGGTACGACCCGGACTGGTCGTCGAGGCCGAGCAGCCACCAGCCGGCCGGCAGCTCGACCGCGAAGTACGAGCGGGACTGGCCGGTGCCCCAGCCGCCGAAGTGCCGGTCCCGGGTGCGCACGAACAGCCGCAGGAACGCGGTCAGCCCGTCGTACCAGTCGTGGTTGCCCGGCACCGCGAACAGCGTCGGCTTCTCCGGCGGAGCGACCGGCAGCGCGGACTGGTACGGGCCCTTGCAGCGGTCCTCGTACGCCTCGTAGCCCGCCGCCGGGTAGACCTGGTCACCACCCATCACCAGCGTCTGCGCCCGCGGAAGCCGGTGCCCGTCCACCGTCAGCTCCGGCTGGGCGAGCAGGTACGCCACCGAGTACGTGGCGTCGAAGCCGTCACCCAGGTCGGCCACGTAGTCGAGCCAGAGCCCGCCGTCCGGCCCGACCTGCCGGAACGTGCCGTCGCCGAACGCGTTCTGCAGCTCGCGCTTGTCCAGGTACGCCCCGAACAGCATCGCCAGCAGCGTACGCAGGCCGGTGCTGATCAACAGCAGCGGCGCGAGCCAGGGCACCGGCCGGCGCGGGGTGAAGCCCAACTCCTGCGGGTCGATCTTGCGGGGGCGGCGGGTGGCGCGCTCGCCGGGATGCGCCTCGGGGGCCGCTGGCCGCGGCGGTTCGTCGGTCACCCGCCGCAGGGTAGTCGGGACGCGGCGCGAAGTCTCTCCCGTGACGGGGCGGATGTGGCTCGGTGTCCGGGTTCGGAGGCGGGGGGATCCGGTTCGGCTTCGGCCGGGGAGTGCCGTACACTTTACGATCGTTGCCGCCTTAGCTCAGTCGGCTAGAGCGACGCACTCGTAATGCGTAGGTCGACGGTTCGATTCCGTCAGGCGGCTCGGTACAGAATCCCAGGTCATCGGCCTGGGATTCGCCGTTTCCGGGGCGGACAACAGCGCCCTTCGACGGAGATGGGCTTCCGGAAGAGGAGTGGTTGGCGGCAGCGCGGCCTACGCTGCCGGAATGAAGGTGGGCAGGGTCTGGCGGGTGCACCACCGCAGCGAGTTGGTCGGTGAGGTCGATGAGCGGGAGCTCGACTTCCCCTGGATCCGCGGCCGCTTTCGGCCAGAGCCTGCTTTCCGACCACTGCGACCGATTTTCGCGGCATGGATCGAGGCCGTGAACTCCGGGGATGTTGAGGCATTGCGCCAGGCGCACGAGGCCATCTATCCGGCCGTGACGATGACTGACCCGACCGGGCGCGAGGTGCCATGGTTCATCTTGGTCATCGAAGGGGACGAGGCGCGCTTCCGGTGGCGTGATGAGCCCGTCACTGATCGGTAGCAAACCGGCCAGCACGTGGGCGGGCGGGGCCTGCCGAGCCACCCTCAGTCCAGCTTCGGTTGTTCGTACAGTTCGCGGGCGGACAGGATCACCGCGCTGCCGTCTGCGAGGCGGACGGTCAGTGTGGTGGTGTTGCTGCTCGACTCATCGAGGCCTTCGGGGTACCAGGCGCCGAAGTAACCGTCGCGAACGGTTGCCCGCGCCGTCCGTGACGAATCGCCATCCTCGGTCCGCAAGTTGATCTCCACGCTCGTCACCTGTGAGCCGACGTGTCCCGCCATGATCCGGACGTAGCCTTCGTCGGTGCGTAGCTGACCCCACGAGTACAGCTCGACACCCCCGGCGCCGAGCCGCTCGGTGCTGGTCAGCACGGTCAGGATGCTGGTATTCGTCACGTCCCCGTTGCGATCGCGGAAGCATGTCTGGCTTCCAGCCGGCGACACGGCGTTCACGTATGCGTACTCGCCGCGTTTTTCACCGATGACCACCCTTGCGACGCTCGCGTCCTGGGCAGGCAGGCATTTGCCGGCGATGTCGCGTGCCTCGGTATCCGAGATCGGACTCGGCTCGGGCGTCCACGACGCAAACGCGGGACCAGCGTTGAGAAATGTCAGGGTGAAGGCGACAGCGGCGGCGAGCGCTCCGGCCGCGCCGGCGATCGCCAGGCGAGGCCGACGGTGCGGTGTGCGCGCTGGTGCCGGGCGCGGTCGCCGATCAGTGGCGACGATCCGCTCGAGCAATTCTCGCGCGGGTTCCTGCGCGACGCGTGCGGGCACCGGGACGGCGGCAGAGCGGATTGTCCGGGCGAGGACGTCGTCGTGGGTCATGCGGAGCCTCCGCGTCGTGAAGGGCCGGCCGGTGCAGGGACGCTTGTGGGTTCGCTGATCGGCCGCTGACCAAGATGCTGACGCAGGCGGCGACGGGCGCGCAGCAGGCGCAAACTGAACGCGGGCCGGGAAATGCCCAGTACGTGTGCTGCCTGCGGCCCGGTGAGGTCTTCGATCGCGGTCAGCGTCAGCACTTCCTGATCGGCCGATGACAGGCGCTGCCAAGCCTTCACCAGGTCGACGCGGGTAGCCGCGAGGTCGGCCTCGGCGCTGCTCGGAGCATCGGGTTCCTGGAGGACGCGAAGCGCGAGGCTCTGCTGCCGCTGGTCGCTGCGCTGCCGATTGTGCAGAACGTTGCGGGCGACGGTGAACAGCCAGGCGCGGGCCTCGCCGAGTGACTTCGGTACTTCGTCCAAGCGGCGCCACGCTATCAAGAACGTCTCGGCGACCACGTCTTCGGCAACGGCGAGGTGTGCACGGCGTTCGACGAAGAGCAGCAAATCGTCGTACGCGGCCTCGAACAGCTCGCGGAAGGCGGAATCGGCCTCCGCGGTCGTCGGATCCACACCCTTCCTCGTGTTCGGCGCGTGGCGTCTGGTGCTCATAGTCGTCGCCGGTCCAATACGAAGCCGCGGATCAAGGGTGCGAGTGGGCGCTCGACGAAGCGATGGACAAGCCAGGCTGCCGCCAGCAGCCCAAGCACGGTGCCGCCGATCAGTATCGACGCGGGAAGGTTGGTTTCCTCGTACACGTTGCGGATCACGCTGTATCCAATGCGCGGGTGCAAGAGGTAGAAGGGGTAGCTGATGGCACCCGCAATGGCCAGCCAGCGCATTCTCACCCGGTCGGTGTAGCCGAGCGCGATGACGAGCATCAGAAGGTACACCCCGGTGAGCAGTACCGGTGCCGGCCAGACGGGCACCTCGAAGCCGGGCTTCAACTCCAGGGTCCGCCCGTACACGCGCTGCAGGCTGACCAGCCACGTGGCGAGTAGCAGCACCCACAGCCATGGATCGGATCGGTTGCGGCGAAGCAGGAACAGGGTGATTCCGGCGATGAAGTACGGCGCGAAGTCGGACATCACGACCTCGTCCAGGGCGGCGCCCCGGAAGACGGGCATGACCACGGTGACGGCCAGCCACACGGCAGCGAATATTTTTACTCCCCGCT
Source organism: Micromonospora sp. II (assembly GCF_001709195.1). Lineage (NCBI taxonomy): Bacteria > Bacillati > Actinomycetota > Actinomycetes > Micromonosporales > Micromonosporaceae > Micromonospora > Micromonospora sp. II. The sequence goes on from NZ_LYXF01000018.1 coordinate 42,109, forward strand.
CGGTCGGCTTGGCCGCAAGAATGCACGCCGCGATCAGATAGAACCGGAGCTCGATCCAGAGGGTCCAGTACACGGTGTCGACAAGCGGCGTGTTGAGGGGCTCCGCCAACATGGTCAGGTTGACCAGCACGCCCCACCCGTCCGGCAGAGGTGGGAAAGGCAGCCCGCCGCTGATCGGCAGCACTGCCGATACGGCTGTCGTGGTCAGCACGCACACCCAGAACGCCGGATAGAGTCGCGCGACGCGGGAGGCAGCGAACTCGCGAACGGTACGTCCCCAGCCGCTCATGAGGATCACAAATCCGCTGATCAGAAAGAACGTCTCGACTCCGAGGAAGCCATAGATCAGCACCGGTGCCGCGTCCGGCAGGAAGTATGCCGGCGGGCGCACGCCGTCCAACCTCCATGAGTCGCCGAAGTGGTATCCGGCCACCGCAAGAGCACAGATCAGCCGCAACCCGTCCAGCACGTACAACCGGGGCGCCCGCCCGGGAGGGCTGCTGACGGGCGGCGGCGTCGGCGCGCGGTCGAGCACCGCGGTCGTCATACTCTGCTCCTGTCCTGGATACACGACTGCATCCAGGACAGACATGTGCAGCACCGCGTCAAGTGCTACAGGTGATCACCGTCACGGGTGGTTCGACCGGATCTGGCGCCTCTGGCCTCAGCCGATGCGCAGCAGCAACACCTGGTCGTCGCGGAGTTCGGAGATGCTGTCGCGCAACAGCCTCAGCCCATCCAAACCGGCCGTGCCGCTCTCCTCGAAGTCCAGCCCCATTTCCTCGAAGTGGGCGGCCAACTCCGCCTCGCGGTGCCCGGCGGGGTCGAGCTGATCCAGGAACCGCTTGTGTGCGGGAGTGATTAGCACGGTCAGGTCGTGCACCTTGTTGATGGCCGCCGACTCGGCATCGAACTCCGACTGCTCCAGGTCTACGTCGCGCTCCTCCAGATAGCTCAAGACGTGCAGCATGCAGTACCCGGACCAGTCGTACTCCTCCCGCGGCTCGCGTCCGTGTTCGGCGAGGTAGGAGCCGAATGACGACGACGATGTGCGGGCGAGGTGGGCCAACTCGGGGATGCTTCTCCTGGGAACCAGGGTCAGTGACGCGACAGCAGACAACGCACCCTCCGTCGTACGGACTCTGCCGGGCAGGCTACGGGGAGGGAGCGACAACGTGTCAGCGGATCGTTGGGGCGGCCGATGGCTCTACAGCCATCCGTGCAGCCAAGAAAGCCGCAGGCGCTGACGGCACCCGACCCATGTCGTAACCGCCTGTTACGGTGCGCCGCAGTTGGCCGGTCAGAGCAACCCCACGCAGACCCACGAGCCCGAGGTGAGCGGCCCGCATCCAATCCGCATCCCGCGTTGCGACCGCCTCGCCCAGCCGGTTGGCGACGGCGTCCAGGTCGTCACCGAACAGAGCCACGTACACGTCCAGGTGATGGTGCGGGGGAGCCGGACAAGACGGCGGCAGCGGCCCAGGCCAGCAGCAAGCCCATGGTCAGGCCGGGCGGCAGGTACCAGAACGTGAGGAAGCCGGCTGGTGGCGTCAACGGCAGTGCCGCGACGAGCGCCCATGCGACGCGGCGCGGCAGCACGCCGCGACGCAGCCCCTGCAGCCCGCACCAGACGGTGCCCACCAGCGCCGTCAACAGGGCCACGAGGTCGAACAACCACCCGTACCCGGGGGTGCTGTATTCCAGGCCGATAGCGATGCCTGCGGTGAGGAGCCCGTACCTCGTGAGGCGGCGGGGCATCGCGGTGGCGTGGCCGGTGACCGTCCAGACGAGCGGCAGCGCCAGCAGCACGGACACGAAGAAGGGCCCGCGCCAGATCCACGCCGGCTCCCCACCGTCGAACAACGGCAGGTTCTCGGCCATCCATCGCGACGGAGCGGGTAGGGAGCTGACGGCGCGGCCGCCGCCGACCTCCCACTGCGTGGCCATCGCGGCGCCGAGCACCGCCGCGATCACCGGCGCGAGAACCGCCAGGACGCGCCGCCAGCGGGCGACCGGCACCTTGCCCTCGCCGCCGGTCGGGCCGGCGCGATCGGGTACGCGCTGCGGATGCTTCTGTCGCATCGCACGATCGTCATTGCGTCGCTGGGAATTCTCATCAGGGGAACAGCCGAGATCGCCATCGGCGTATCGGCTGTCCACGTGGGTTGTCTCGGTCCGCGGCGGTCAGCGCACCAGCAGGTCGATGACGCCCGTCAGGTCCTCCTCGCCGCTGCCCTCGGCCAGGCGGCGGCGCATCAGCTCGAAGTAGGGGCTGAGCAGTTCCGGGCTGACGCCCTGCTCTGCCGCGGTGCGCAGGAACGTCGGTGTGCCGGCCACCTGCATGGCGAGATTGGAGACGACGCCCTTCGTGTAGTCGCCGCTGCGCAGCTGGTCGGCGGTCTGGTGAACGGTCGGGGCCATCGCGACGAGCCAGTCGGCGAGCAGCGGGGCCAGCGACGCGGGGTCGATGTCCTCCCGGCGGATCAGGGCGAAAGCGTGCGCTGCCCCGGCGAACATGCCGTACATGGCGCTGAGCAGCGCGATGTCGTGCAGGGCGGCGAAGCCCGCGTCCCGGCCGACGTAGGTGGTGCCGGCCGGGACGGCGAGCGTCTCCCGGTGCCGTTCGAACAGTTCGCGGGAGCCGCTGTAGAAGACGTAGCCGCCGGCGTCCGGCACGCCGATCATCGGAGGGACGGCCATGATTCCGCCGTCGAGGTAGCGGGCGCCGCGCTCGCGGGCCCAGTCGGCTCGGGCGCGGGCCTGGGCGGGCGTACCCGTGGTCAGGTTGACCAGATCCCTGCCGGCCAGGTCGGCGCCGGCCAGCACCTCCTCGACCGAGGCGTCGTCCAGCAGGCAGACGACGACAAGGGTGTTCGCGGCGACGGTCTCGGCGGCGCTGTTCGCGACCGTCGCTCCCTCGGCGGAGATCGCCGCGGCGCGGGCCGGGGTGCGGTTCCAGACGGTGAGCGGGTGGCCGGCGGCGAGCCAGGCGCGGGCCAGCGCGGCGCCCATCGCGCCGAGGCCCAGCAGCGTGACGGGCGTCTTCTCCACAGTCTCGTGTGCCATGCCGATCAGGCTTGTCGCAGGCCCGCAGGTGAACAAGTACGCACTTCGGAGTAGGTGGTTACTCTGAGGTGAGCGAGCAGGTCGGAAGGGCGGGCGTATGACGACGTTGAACCGGCCGGGCGCACCGGACGGCCATGTCTGCGGGATCGACGCCGCGATGGAGGTGATCGGGGGCAAGTGGAAGGTGCTGATCCTCTGGGCACTCCACGAGCACCCGTACCGCCGCTTCGGCGAGTTGCGCCGGCTGCTGCCGGGGATCACCGAGAAGGTGCTGGCCGCCCACCTGCGCGAGATGGAGGCGGACGGCGTCGTGCGCCGCGTCTCCTACGACGAGGTACCGCCCCGCGTCGAGTACTCGCTGACCGAGGACGGCGTACGCCTCAACGATGCGCTCGAACCGCTGGCCGCGTGGGGACGCGAGCGGCAGGACATGGGAGGCTCCCGTCCGTGACCGACGACGAGTCGACAGTCGTGCAGCTCTACTGCCGTTTCGAGATCAGGGTCGACGACCCGGAGGCGGTGTTCGAGGCCGCCGAACGGGAGTTGCGGAGCGCCGACGTCGACTGGCCGGGCGAGCAGGAGACCCTGGACGAGGCGGTCGCCGAGCTGCGGAGCGATCTGGCGCAGTCGGTCGCCGGCCTGGTCGACCCGGACCGGGTGTTTGCTGGTGTGCCCGGCCTGGAGGTACGCCGGGGGCGGTGGTGGGCCGAGGTCGGGCCGCCGTCCGAGCGGTTCCAGCCCGGCTTCGGCGCGCCGGAGGAGGACGCCGGCCGCTAGCGCTGCTTCGCGCGCTGGCGGGCGGCCTCGTACAGCGCCACCGTCCCGGCCGCCGCCGCGTTCAGCGAACTGGCCGCCCCGACGATCGGAATGCGTACGATCCGGTCGGCCGCCTCCTGCCAGCCCTTGCTGAGTCCGTGCGTCTCGTTGCCGACGAGCAGGAGAGTGGGCCCGGTCAGGTCGTGCTCCGCTACGTCCACGTCGCCGTGTTCGTCCGTACCGATGATCTGGATCTGTGGTCCCGCCTTCCGCACCGCGGCGACCCAGTCGAGGACGGCGTGGTGGCTGGGGACGCGCACGGCCGGTACGGCGAACAGCGACCCGGTGCTGGCCCGTACCGCCTTCGGGTCGTACGGGTCGGCGGCGTGACCGGTGACCACCACGCCGGACGCGCCGAAGGCGTCGGCGGACCGGATCAGCGTGCCGATGTTGCCCGGGGTCTTGGGGCGGTCGAAGACCACCACGAGCATGTCGGGCCCGACCGGGATGCGGGCCAGGTCGTCATCGGGCTGCGCCACCACGGCCAGCAGTTCGGGGGACTCCTCCTCCTTGCCGCTGAGTTCCCGCATCAGCTCGGGCGCGAGGGCCACCCGCCGGGCGTCGGTGCGGTCGAGCAGTTCCCGGCACCAGCGGGACAACTGTTGCCGGTCCGGGTACAGCAGCGCCCGGATCTCCCAGCCCTGTTCCAGGGCGACGGTGATCGGGCGTACCCCCTGGACCAGGAACTCCCCGGCACGCTGGCGCTTGTTGCGGTTGGTCAGCAGCGCCTGCCACTGCTGGAAGCTCGCGTTCCGGGTGGTGATCGTCAAGGTCTTCGCCACGCAGCCGATTCAACCCCATCCGGTGCCGGTCCCGGGGTTGCGGGCCCCGGCGACGATGGCCGGGTGATCATCCGCCGGTCGTTCCTGATCCGCCTCGCGTGCGTACTGCTGGTGGTCGGCGGCGGCGCGTTGCTATGGCTGCCGTTCCACACCCAGATGGAGCTGGACGACTGGGCGGTGACGCTGCGCGAGCGGGGTACGCCCGCGCGGGCGGTCGTCGTCGACCAGGTGACGGAGAGCGGCGGCAACCGGAGTCCCTCGTCGAGCACCATGTACTTCAGCTACGACGTGGACGGCCGGACGCACGCGCAGGAGGTGGCCTGCTTCGAGGTGTGCCGGGCCGCCGGAGCGGAGGTGTCGATCTGGGTGAACCCGGCGGACCCGGGTGACTTCGTCACCGACTTCGGTCAGCTCAGCGGCCACCGCGGCCGGGTGCAGGGCGTCCTCGGCGTGGTCGGGCTGGCCGCCCTGGGCGTCGGGGTGGTGCTGGCCCTGTCCGGTATCAGGCGTCGGCGTGCCACCCCGCCGCGCCGCGACCGGCCGCGCCGGGTGGAGCCGGCGACGGGCGGTCGTGGGTACGTGGGCCGGGGCAAGCGCAAGCGCAACGTCCGGCCCTGACCACGGGACTCAGCGGTACAGGGTCTCCAGGTACGCCGGGCCGTAGTGGCGTTCCAGGTCGGCCAGGCTCTCCGCCGGGGCCTCCACCTCTTTGATCAGCCGGGCCCGGGTCGGCAGCACGTCCGGCTGCCAGGTCTCCGGCTGCCACAACTCGGAGCGCAGGAACGCCTTCGCGCAGTGGTAGAAGATCTGCTCGATCGCGACCTCGACGGCCAGCACCGGCCGGTGGCCCTTGACCTCCATGTCGGCGAACCACGGCGCGTCGGCGATCAGCCGGGCGCGCCCGTTGATCCGCAGCGTGTCGGTGCGGCCGGGAATCAGGAAGATCAACCCGACGTGCGGGTTGGCCAGGATGTTGCGGTAGCCGTCGGCCCGCCGGTTGCCGGGCCGCTCCGGAATCGCGATCGTGGTGTCGTCGAGCACCAGCGCGAAGCCGGGCGGGTCACCCTTGGGGGAGACGTCGCAGGTGCCGTCCGCGCCGGCGGTGGCGATCAGGCAGAACGGTGACGCGGCGAGCCACTCCCGGTCGCGTTCGTGCAGCGTACGGCGGTCCTTGGCGGCAGCGCGCGGCATCGGCGTGCCGATCAGCTCGCGTAGTTCGGCCTCGCTGGTGATCTCCCGGGTCGTCACGTCTTCCTCCCCCGTCCGTTGATCGTCACGACGGTTCCGGCCCGCGACGGGCCGCGTTCCGCCATGGTCAGCCTAGGAGAGCGCGTCGAGCGTCGGGTTTGCCCCCGAGGCCGGCGGGTAGGGACCGGTTCGCAGCGTGCGGCCGGACGTGACGGATGGAGGCCGAGATGGAGAGCCGGCTCAAGGTGCTCGGCCATCCCGTGCACCCGATGCTCGTGATGTTTCCGGTGGCGCTCTTCGTGACCGCCGTGATCTTCGACGTGGTGGACACCGTGGGCGGGCCCGGCTTCCTGGCCGAAGTCGCGTACTGGAACATCACCGTCGGTCTGATCGGCGGCCTGCTGGCCGCGGCGGCCGGGGCGTTCGACCTGCTCGCCCTGCCGGCCGGCACCCGCGCCAAGCGGGTCGGTGTCACCCACGCCGCCGCCAACGTGGCGGTGATCCTGCTGTTCGCCGCGGTCTGGGTGGTCCGGCTCAACGCCGACTCGCGGGCGGCCGGGGGCGCGCTCGTCGCCATCGAGGTGGTCGCCCTGGCGATCCTCGGCGTCAGCGCGTGGCTCGGCGGTGAACTGGTGGACCGCCTCGGCGTCGGCGTCGACCCGGAGCACGATCTCAACGCGCCCAGCTCGCTGCGACCCCCCTCGGCGACCCAGCGGATCGGAGACGCGCGATGACGGAACAGAGCGGCGGACGGGGCTGGCGTGGCCGCCAGCAGGGCTGGGACCCGATGGGCGAGCTCCAGTCGCTGCGCTCCGAGCTGAGCCGGCTGGTCGGCGGACGCTCCGGCAGCCAGGACGTGGATCTGGCCGAGACGGCGGACGGCTGGGAAGTGGTCGTCCGGCTCCCCGGTGTGGCGCCGGAGGAGGTGGCCGTCGAGCTGGACGACCGGGAGCTGTGCGTACGCGCCCGGTCGGAAGCCGAGGTCAATGCCGACCACGGCATCCCGGGCGGGTTCACCACGCGCGGCTTCGAGTACCGCGTCGACCTGCCGTCCCGGGTGGACCCGGACCGGATCGACGCGGTGATGGACCACGGCCTGCTGCGGGTGCGGCTGCCCCGGGCGGCCCGGCCCGCGCCGCGCACCATCACCGTCGGCCGCACCGGCCCGCGCGCGGGCGTCGACCGTACGCCGATGCCGGCCGACCCGGCCGCGGACCGGGAGCTGCACCACCCGGACACCGCGCTCGACGAGATCGACAGGCCGTAGGGGCCGCGTGACCAGCCCGTCGGGTGACTCCGACCCGCCGCGCCGCGACCCGGAGCCGTCGCTGCTCGGCCCGGTCGGCGAGCGTGTGCCCGACGTCGAGCGGATCGCCGTTCTGCGCGCCAACGCGCTCGGCGACTTCATCTTCGTGCTGCCGGCGCTGGACGCGCTGCGGTCGGCGTACCCGTCGGCGGAGATCGTGCTGCTCGGCGCGCCGTGGCACGCGGCGCTCTGGCGCGACCGGCCCGGCCCGGTGGACCGGGTGCTGGTGGTGCCGGCGGCGCCCGGCATCCGCGATCCGGGCCCGGGCGAGTCGCCGGGCGACGTGCCGGGCTTCCTGGCCGCGGCCCGCGCCGAGCGGTTCGACCTGGCGTTGCAGGTGCACGGCGGTGGCGCGAACTCCAACCCGCTGGTGGCGGGCCTCGGCGCGCGGGTCACCGCCGGCCTGCGGGCCGAGGGCGCGCCGCCGCTCGACCGCTGGCTGCGCTACGTCTACTACCAGCACGAGGTGATCCGCTACCTGGAGGTCGCCGCGCTGGTCGGCGCGCCCGCCACCACGATCACCCCGTCGCTGGCGGTCACCGCCGCCGACCGGGCCGAGGCCGCCGCCGTGCTCGGCGAACCCACCCGGCCCCGTGCGGCGCTGCACCCGGGCGCCACCGACACGCGACGCCGCTGGCCGCCGGAATGCTTCGCCGAGGTCGCCCGCGCGCTCACCGGCGACGGGTACGAGGTGCTGGTCACCGGCACCCCCGCCGAGCAGGAGACGGTGGACGCTGTGGTGGCGGCGGCCGGCGTGCCGGTGCGTCCGCAGGTCGGCACGCTCAGCCTCGGCGCGCTGGCCGCCGCGTACGCGGACTGCGCGCTCGTGGTCTCCAACGACACCGGCCCGCTGCACCTGGCCGCCGCCGTGGGCGCGCCGACCGTCGGGGTGTTCTGGGTCGGCAACCTGATCAACGGGGCGTCGCCGCTGCGTGGGCGGCACCGCCCGATCGCCGCCTGGACCACCCACTGCCCGGTCTGCGGCGTCGACTGCACACCCGGGATCTACCCGCACCGGCCCGGCGACGGGGAGTGCCCGCACCGGGTGTCGTTCGTGGCCGACGTGCCGGCGGCCGAGGTGATCGAGGCGGCCCGCGAGCTGCTCACACCTCCGCCGTCGACTCGCTGAGCACCACTTCCCACGCCTCCACGTCCCGCTCGGTGACTGTGGTCGGCGACTCCAGGTGGTAGGCCCCGCTGGGCAGCACGCCGGCGCCGCCGTGGCGCTCCAGCACGGCGAGCTGGGCGGCGACGTCCTCGCCCTGGTGCCGGTCGGGCAGCCGCTCCCAGAAGTCGAAGCCACCGGACTCGACCAGCTTCGTCCGGTCGTAGAGCACGCAGCCGCCGATCCAGGAGACCTTGTACGCCCGCCACTGCCCGGGCGGCAGGTTCAGCTTCTCGGTGACGTGCAGCAGGTTCGCGGCCGGGTGGATCGACGCCCGGTGCCACTCCGGCGTGCCCGGCATGATGCGTTCCGGCACCGGCCGTCCGGCCCACTCCTCGTAGTGCTGGTGCGTCTCCGGGCGGACGTCGTCGGCGTAGGAGAGCCCGTGCACCGCGTTGCCGACGAACCCGCAGCCCAGCTCGTCCAGCGCGGTCATCAGCCGGGACAGCGTTCCCGGCTCCAGCCACACGTCGTCGTCGAGGCAGAGCACCGCGTCGGCGGCCGACTGGGCCAGCAGGTAGCACCGGTGTTCGGCCAGGCCGCGACGGGGCAGCCGCCGGGTCAGCAGCACCGGATGCCCCCGGTGCCGCAGCGCCCGGACCATGGTGGCGGCGGCCGGGTGCGCGTACGCGGGTTCGCCGTCGGACTGGTCGCTGACCACCACCCCGAACCCGGGTACGCCCTCCTGCGCGGCCAGCCCGGACAGCGTGACAGCCAGTTCGGCGGGCCGATTGCGGGTGGGAATGAGCACGTCGAGGCGGCGGCACTGCCGGAACTGCCCGGGCGTGCCCGGGTCGAGCGGTCGGGTCACGCCGGCCTGCCCTCACCCACGGGGCTGTCCTCGCTCCGCTCGGTGCGTTCGCTCATGAGCGACTGGGCGCGGATCCGGTCGATGATCGCCGAGGTGGAGCGGTCCGGCACGTACCCGAGCGTGCGTACCTGCCCGCCCAGCCGCCGCACCAGCGGCGCCTCCGGCACCATCTCCGGCGGGTAGTCGCCGCCCTTGACGTAGACGTCGGGGCGGACCGCCTCGATCAGCCGGGCCGGGGAGTCCTCCTCGAAGACCACCACGTGGTCGACGCAGGCCAGCGCCGCCAGCAGCGCGATCCGGTCCTCGACCGGGTTGACCGGCCGGTCCGCGCCCTTGAGCCGGCGGACGCTGCCGTCCGAGTTGACCGCCACGATCAGCAGGTCACCGAGCGCGCGGGCCTGAGTCAGGTAGCGGACGTGCCCCGGGTGCAGCACGTCGAAGCAGCCGTTTGTGAACACCACCGACCGCCCGGCCTGCCGGTGCTCGTCCACCAGCGCGGCCAGTTCGTCGGCGCCGACCAGCGCCGGGTGCCCGCCGTCGTCCGGGCCGGTGCCGAGCGCGGCGAGGAGGTCCTCGCGGCGGCACACGCAGGTGCCGGTGTCGGCGACCGTGATGGTGGCGGCGAGCTGCGCGAGCTGGGCGGCGGTGGGCAGGCCGGCGTCGGCGGCGAGCGCCAGCGTCATGGCCGCCAGGTACGCGTCCCCGGCGCCCACCGCGTGACTGGCCGGGACCGGGGTGCTGTGGCTGCGCCGGGGCTCGCCCTCGGCGCCGCCGACCACCGCGCCCTCGGTGTCCAGGGTCACCGCCACCACGTCCGCGCCGGTGTGCGCGCGCAGCTCGGGCAGGCGCGACTCGGCCAGCACGGCCCGGTCCACGCCGGTGCCGGCGGTCGCGCTCACCGTCACGCCGGTGCCGGTGACGCTCAGCCCGTCCCCGGTCAGCGCCACCCGCTCCTCGCCGGGCGTCGGCTCGCCGGTCGGGCCGGTCGAGCCGCCGGACGTCGCTGCGGCGGGCGCGCCCGAGGTCGGGTGCGGGCTGCCCGGCGCGCGGTCGCCGGACCCGCCGGGCGCCGCGCCGACCATCAGCTCGGACGGGCCGTCGGCCTCCGCCGGGTGGTCCAGGTGCAGGTCACCCCCATTGGGTACGGCGTTGCGCTCGCCGTGTGCGAAACCGGCGGCGGCGCGGGCCAGCAGCCGGGTGGCCTCGGCGAAGCTCGGCGTCACCACAGTCGGGTTCAGTCCACGCCAGTCGGCCAGGTCGTGCGCGTCCAGCGCCACGGTGCCGTAGCGGTCCCGGTTGGCGACCAGCCAGGCGCGTACCGCCGAGGGCAGGGCGCCCAGGCCGTAGTCGCAGACCACGAGCGTGAGCGGCTGTCCCGGGGCCACCGCGCGCAGCTCCTCGGTGGCGCAGTGCAGGGCGGTCAGCAGCCGTGCCACCCCGTCGTCGTCCAGCGCGTCCTCCGGGCCGCCGGAGTCCTCACGGAGCAGGATCTGGTTGCCGGCGAGCATCCGCCGCTTCACCGGCGTGGGCCGACCGGGCTGGCTCACCGTACGGTCCCAGACCGCGGCGCGGTCCAGGCAGTCGTGCAGCTCGTCACCGGCCACGTCGGCGCCGACCGGGGCGACGAGCGCCGCCCGTCCACCGAGCGCCGCCACGTTGACCGCCGTGTTGGCGGCGCCCCCGGCCGCGGAGATCCGCCGCCGCAGGGTGAGGACCGGCGCGGGCGCCTCGCGGCAGAGCCGCTCCGACTCGGCGAACCGCCACTCGTCCAGCATGGCGTCCCCGACGACCAGCACGGGACGCTGCTGCCAGCTCGCCACCACGGTGGCCAGCCGGCGCTCTTCCGCTGCTGCTCCTGCCATGCCTCTGCGGATCCCCCCGCGCCGTCGGGCCAAACGCGACGCGGGCCACCCGGTGCGCCCGGTTTCGCCGCATCGGCCGGGGGAACGGTGCAGACATACCCCGGAGAGGAGAGAAGAGCATGGCAGCGACACTTCAGGGCAAGCGCATCGCCTTCCTGGCCGCCGACGGCGTCGAGGAGGTCGAGTACACCCAGCCCCGGGAGGCGGTGGAGAACGCCGGCGCGCAGGTCGAGCTGGTCTCCCTCGACTCCGGCTCGATCCAGGCCTTCAACCACCTGGACCACGGCAAGCAGTACCGGGTCGACGTCACCGTCAAGGAGGCGGACGCCGGCGCGTACGACGGTCTGGTCCTGCCCGGTGGCGTGGCGAACCCGGACTTCCTGCGCGCGGACCCGGACGCGGTCCGGTTCGTGAAGTCGTTCTTCGACGCCGGCAAGCCGGTCGGCGTGATCTGCCACGGCCCGTGGACGCTGGTCGAGGCGGACGTGGTGCGGGGCCGCACCATCACCTCCTGGCCGAGCCTGCGCACCGACCTCACAAACGCCGGCGCGAACTGGGTCGACAAGGAGGTCGTCACCGACAACGGGCTGGTCAGCAGCCGCAAGCCGGACGACCTGCCGGCGTTCTGCGCCAAGATCGTGGAGGAGTTCGCCGAGGGTCGGCACGCCGCCTGAGGAAAGTCACAGGCCCACCGGGGGCATGATCCGCCCCCGGTGGGATAGGAAGCGGGATGACCGCCCAGACCGCCCCGCCCGCGCTGCCCGCCCGCCAGATCCGCCTGCTGATGTTCGGTCTGATGACCGGGATGCTGCTGGCGGCGCTCGACCAGACCATCGTCGGCACCGCCCTGCCGACGATCGTGGGGGAGCTGGGCGGCATCAACCACTACTCGTGGGTGGTCACCGCGTACCTGCTGGCGTCGACCGCCTCGACGCCGCTGTACGGCAAGATGGCCGACCTGTACGGACGCCGGCCGGTCTTCCTGTTCTCGATCGGCATGTTCCTGCTCGGCTCGCTGCTGGCCGGGCTGTCGCAGGACATGACCCAGCTGATCGTCACGCGCGGCGTGCAGGGTCTCGGCGCGGGTGGGCTGATGACGCTGGCGTTCACCATCATCTCGGACGTGGTCTCGCCCCGGGAGCGCGGGCGCTACCAGGGGTTGTTCGGCGCGGTGTTCGGCGTCTCCTCGGTGGCCGGGCCGCTCGTCGGCGGTTACTTCGCGGAGACCAACTGGCGGTGGATCTTCTACATCAACGTGCCGCTGGCGATCCTCGCCATCGTGGTCTGCTGGCACGTGATGCGGCTGGTGCCGTTCGAGCGCCGGGAGCACACAGTCGACTGGATCGGCGCGGCGCTGCTGGTCGCCGGCGTGAGCTGCCTGCTGCTGGCGCTGAGCTGGGGCGGCGCCGAGTACGCCTGGGGCTCCGGCGTGATCGTCGGCCTGTTCGCCGCGGGCGCGGTGCTGGGCGTGCTGTTCGTCGTCCAGGAGGCGCGGACCAAGGAGCCGATCCTGCCGCTGCGGCTGTTCCGCAGCGCCACGTTCGCGCTGGCGAACGCGGCGGGTTTCGTCCTCGGTCTGGTGATGTTCGGGTCGATCATCTTCATCCCGCTCTACCTCCAGATCGTCAAGGGCGCCTCGCCGACGCGCAGCGGTCTGCTGATGCTGCCGATGATGGCCGGCGTCATCATCACCTCGATCGTCACCGGCCGGGCGATGAGCCGGATCGGCAGGTACAAGTGGTTCCCGGTGGCGGGCGCGGCCGTGCTGGTGGTCGGCATGCTGCTGTTCCAGCAGCTGCGGGTGGCCACCTCGCTCTGGGCCGCGTTCGGCTACATGGTGGTGATCGGGATCGGGCTGGGCCTGTGCATGCAGTCGCTGATCCTCGCCGTGCAGAACGCGGTGAGCGTGCGCGACCTGGGCGCGGGCACGTCCTCGGCCACGTTCTTCCGGTCGCTCGGCGGCTCGTTCGGCGTGGCCATCCTGGGYGCGGTGCTGTCGTCCCGGCTCACCACCGAGCTGGCCGGCCGGTTGCCGGGCGCGCTCGCGCAGCTTCCGCCGGAGCAGCGGGCCGCGGTGTCTGCAGGCGGGAACTTCTCGATCAACGACCCGGCGGCCATCCTGGCCCTGCCCGCCCCGGTACGCGCCGCCGTCCAGGCCGCGTTCGTCGAGTCGCTGCACCTGGTCTTCCTGACCACCGGGCTGATCGCGATCGTCGCGGTGCTGGTCACGCTGGCCATGCCGAACCACCAGCTGCGCGGCACCGGCCCGCAGGGCGCCACCGGCGGCGCCGACCCGATCGGCGGCAAGGCGCCGGCACCCGGTGGCAAGCCGCTGACGAAGGAGTCGAAGGAGGAGGCCGCCGCCGACATGGAGGCGAAGTCGCAGACGATGCTGTGACCGGCGTTATTTGAGGATGAGCCGGTTGGTCTGCTCGAACACGTCCAGGTCGGCGAGTGTCTCGTGGACGCTCGACGAGAGCGGGTGCGGGAAGTCCGCCGGACGGAAGAAGGCGGCGTCGGTGGTCTCGTCGGTGAACCGGTCCAGCTCGCCGTCCCACTCGTCGACCCGGAACGCGGTGGTGAAGACCTGGTACGTGTGCCCGTACATGTTGGTGTGGGTGCGGTCCGGGCCGGTGTAGAGCGCGAACGCGCTGACCCGCAGCGCCCGCAGGCCGGTCTCCTCCCGCACCTCGCGAACCGCGCAGTCGGCGATCGACTCGCCCAGTTCCATGGCGCCGGCCGGCAGCGCCCACTGGCCGTTGTCGGAGCGCTGGATCAGCAGCACCCGGGCGGCGTTGTCGCGCACCACGGCGCGGGCGCCGACGAACATCAGGGTGCGGTCACCGGCCAGGGCGCGGAGCTGCCCCACGTACGAGTCGGCCCACGAGATGCTCACCCGGACAATCTACGCATCATCCGTGATCACCTCGGTGGTTCCGGGGGGTTCCGTAGATGTGACCGCCGCCACTACGTTGTTACCCATGCGTAGCACGATGATGGACGCCCCCCTTCAGGTCGCCCGGATCCTCGAACACGGCTCCACCGTGCACGGCGCGGCGGAGGTGGTCACCTGGACCGGCGCCGAACCGCGCCGGATGACGTACGCGGAGGTCGGCCGCGCCGCCGCCCGGCTGGCCCACGCGCTGCGCGACGAGTGCGGCGTGACCGGCGACGAGCGGGTCGCGACGTTCATGTGGAACAACAACGAGCACCTGGTGGCGTACTTCGCCGTGCCGAGCATGGGGGCGGTGCTGCACACGCTCAACATCCGGCTCTTCCCCGACCAGGTCGCCTACATCGCCAACCACGCCGAGGACCGCGTGGTGCTCGTCGACACCACGCTCATCCCGCTGCTCGCCCGGGTGATCGGCGAGATGACCACCGTGGCGCACGTGGTGGTGGTCGGCGGCGGCGACCCGGCCCCGCTGCTGGCCGCCGCCGGTGACCGGATCACCGTGCACCACTGGGACGCGCTGCTGGCCGACCGCCCCGACCACTTCGACTGGCCGGAGGTGGACGAGCGGGACGCGGCCGCGCTCTGCTACACCTCGGGCACCACCGGCCACCCCAAGGGCGTCGCCTACTCGCACCGCTCGATCTACCTGCACTCGCTCCAGGTCTGCATGCCGGAGGGCTTCGGGCTCGGGCCGAACGACCGCGAGCTGGCCATCGTGCCGATGTTCCACGCCATGTCCTGGGGCCTGCCGTACGCGGCCTTCCTCTCCGGCGCCTCGCTGATCATGCCGGACCGGTTCCTCCAGGCCGAGCCGATCGCCGCGATGATCGCCGCCGAGCGCCCCACGCTGGCCGGGGCGGTGCCGACCATCTGGACCGACCTGCTGGCCTACCTGGACGCGCACGAGGTGGACCTCTCCTCACTGAAGGAGGTCATCGTGGGCGGGTCGGCGTGCCCGCCGGCGCTGATGCACGCCTTCCACGACCGCTACGGCATCGACGTCATCCACGCCTGGGGCATGACCGAGATGTCGCCGCTGGGCTCGGTGTCCCGGGCGCCGGCCGGCGCGACCGGCGACGACGCCTGGCGTTACCGCTACACGCAGGGCCGCGTACCGGCGGGCGTGACCGCGCGGATCGTCGGTCCGGCCGGTGAGCCGCTGCCCGCGGACGGGACGTCGGTGGGCGAGCTGGAGGTGCGCGGGCCGTGGGTGACCGCCCGGTACATCGGCGACGACGTGCCGGAGGAGGAGAAGTTCCGGGACGGCTGGCTGCGGACCGGTGACGTCGGCACGCTCTCGCCGGACGGCTACATCACGCTCACCGACCGCGCCAAGGACGTGATCAAGTCGGGCGGGGAGTGGATCTCCTCGGTCGAGCTGGAGAACGCCCTGATGGCGCACCCGGCGGTGCTGGAGGCGTGCGTGGTGGGCGTACCGGACGAGCGCTGGGACGAGCGCCCGCTGGCCACCGTCGTGGTTCGCGAGGGCGCCTCGGTGACCGCCGAGGAGCTGCGGGACTTCCTGGCCGGCTCGGTGGCCCGCTGGCAGTTGCCGGAACGCTGGGCGTTCATCGACGCCGTGCCCAAGACCAGCGTCGGCAAGTTCGACAAGAAGGTGGTGCGCTCGCGGTACGCCGACGGCGGGCTCGACGTACGGGAACTGACCGCGTCGTAACGTTTCGGGGCGTACCGTCGCCTACACGGGCAGGAACACGTTTCCAACGGGCATTCCTCCCAGAGGGCGGCCCCGGCGTTCGCACCGCGCCGGGGCCGCCCGTCCGTTACGGGCTGACCCGCACCGTCATTGTTGCGAAACTTGTTCGCGTCTGTCCGGCTGTCGGGGAAATCCGGTCACCTACTCGTCCGCGGTGGTGACCAGCACCTTGCCCACCACGCTGTCCTGCACCGCCTGCTGCGCGGCAGCGGCGTCCGCCAGCGGATACCGGTGCAGCGGCAGCCCGGCGTCCTCACCGACCCGGATCGCGCCCTGCGCCACCGCCGCCGCGATGTCGGTGACCGCCTGCGCCTTGGCGACCTTCGGCGCGGTGTAGATCAGCACGAACTGCCAGCGCGCGTTCGGAACCATCAGCGGCCGGATCGGCAACGTGATCTCGTCGCCGCCGTCGTCGGCGTACACGCAGACCGCCCCGCCGGTACGCAGCATCCGCACGTCGGCGGCGGCGTTGCGGGCGGCGGAGACCTCGACGATCGTGTGCACCCCGTCGGGCGCGACCTTGCGGACCTCCTCGACCACGTCCTGCTCGCGATAGTTGATCACGAAGTCGGCCCCGGCCGCCGCCGCTAGCTGCGCCTTCTCCGGGCTGCTCACAGTCGCGATGACACAGGCGTCGGCCCAGCTCGCGAGCTGGATCGCCGCGTTGCCCACCGCGCCCGCGCCGCCCTGCACCAGCACCACATGGTCGCTCAGCGCGCCCGCGTGCAGCTTGTCCGGCATGTACTCACCCGCGGTCAGGCAGCGGTGCGCCGTCATGAACGGGATGCCGAGCGCCGCCCCCAGATCGAACGACGCCGGACCGAGCGGCACCGCGTGCCGGACCGGAACCAGCGTGTACTCCGCGGCGGTGCCCCACGGCCGCTGCCACGCCGCCTCCCACACCCAGACCCGCTCGCCGATCAGCGTCCGGTCCACGCCCTCACCGACCGCCTCGACCACCCCGGCGCCGTCCTGGTGCGGAATCTGCCAGCCGCTCGGCAGCGACCACGCCTGCCGGGCCTTCCAGTCGGTCGGGTTCACCCCCGACACGGCCATCCGCACCAGCACCTCGCCGGGGCCGGGCTCCGGCACGGGCCGCTCGACCACCTGGAGCACCGAGGCGTCCCCGCTGCGCTCGTACACGATCGCCTTCATCGCCGTCCCTCCGCCGTCCTTCCGGGTGCGCTACCCGGCAGCCGCCCGAACATGCGGCCCCGGGCACACCCGGCCACCGTACGACGGCTCGTCAGGCGGCCGGCTTGAGCACGACCTTGGAGTAGCCCGGCTCGCGGCGGTCGAAGCGCTGGTACGCCTCCGGCGCCGCGTCCAGCGGCAACTCCTTGCTCACCACGAAGCTCGGGGTCGCCCGCCCCGCCATGATCAGGTTTCGCAGGTACGCATTGTAGGTCTTCACGTTCGCCTGCCCGGTGCCGATCCGCAGGCCCTTCTCGAACAGCTTGCCCACCTTGAACAGCAGCTCACCCCAGGCGGAGTGCTCGTCCGGGGCGCCCGGGTCCGCCGAGAGGTAGAGCCCGACCACGCCGATCGCCCCGGTCGCGCGCACCACCTCCACGAGCGTGTTCAGCACCAGCGCCGGCTGCTCCTCGCCGCTGGGCGCGGACGCCTGGTATCCCACCGCGTCCACGCCGTGATCGGTCCCCACCCCGGCGGTCTGGTCCCGGATCTGCTCGACCGGGTCGCCCGCGCTGAAGTCGATCGGGGTGGCGCCGATCGACTCGGCCAGCCGCAGCCGGTCCGGCACCCGGTCCACCACGAACACCTCGGACGCCCCGATCAGCACCGCCGAGTACGCCGCCATCAGCCCGACCGGCCCGCCGCCCATCACGGTCAGGTTCTCGCCCGGCCGCAGCCCGGTCATCGCCACCCCGTGGTAGCCGGTCGGGAAGATGTCGGCGAGCATCGCGTAGTCGTTCTCGTGTTCGGTGCCGGGCGGCAGCTTCAGGCAGTTGAAGTCGGCGAACGGCACCCGCAGGTACTCCGCCTGCCCACCCCGGTACGGCCCCATCGACACATAGCCGTACGCGCCGCCGGCGAAGCCCGGGTTCACCGTCAGGCAGAACCCGGTGCGCTGCTCCCGGCAGTTGCGGCAGAACCCGCACGCCACATTGAACGGCATCGAGACCCGGTCACCCACGCGCAGGCTCGTCACGCCCGGCCCGGTCTCGACGATCACGCCCATGTTCTCGTGGCCGAACACGATGCCCGGTTCGGCGGCCGTCCGTCCCTCGTACATGTGCAGGTCCGAACCGCAGATCGCGGTCGTCGTGACCTGGACGACCACGTCGTTCGGATCCTCGATCCGCGGGTCGTCGACCTCGTTGACGGCCACCTCGTGCGGCCCCTCGTACACCACAGCCCTCATGTCACCGACCGTAGGCCGGGTGGTGGCGGCGGGTGGGTGGTTCAGTCGATCCCCGCCACCACAGCGGGCGTGAGCGCGCCGATCGAGGGGAGCAGCACGGTCGCGAGCGCCTCGGCGTCCGGATCGAGCGGGTACGACCCGTGCGGCACCGCCACCACCCGGCACCCGGCGGCAGCCGCCGAACGGACCCCGTTCGACGAGTCCTCCACGGCCACGCAGCGGGCCGGGTCGACGCCCAGCCGCCCGGCCACTGCGAGCCACACGTCCGGCGCGGGCTTGCCCCGGGCGGTCTCCTCCGTCGACAGCGTCGCGCCGAACGAGCCGGCCAGGCCCGTCGCGTCCAGCGCCGCCGCGATCAGCCGGGTCGGGGAGGAGCTGGCCAGCCCGAGCGGCCACCGCGCGGCGATGCGGCGCACGACCTCCTCCGCGCCGTCGATCACGGGTACGCGCTGCGCGTACCGGCGGGCCATCTCGGTCACCACCTCGGTGGCGACCTGCTCGGCCGACCTGTCGACGCCCAGCTCACCGCTGAGGTACTCGGCCCACTCGCCGGTGCTCATGCCCATCAGCCGGCGCTGCGTGTCCGGCTGCCAGGTGCCGCCGTGCTGCGCCACGTACGCGCGCCGGACCTCCTCCCAGACCGGCTCGGAGTCCACGATCACGCCGTCCAGGTCGAAGAGCACCGCGTCCACCATGCCGCCATCCTGCCCCAGCCGGCGGCCCGGCTCACCGTGGCAGCGCGGCTCCGACCGACCGCTGCGCCGGCAGGCCGATCGGCGCCTTGGCCGGGATGATCGTGCGGCAGCGGGTAGCGATCGGCTGCAGCAGGTCCCGCAGCCGGGCGGTACGTTCCGCGCCCAGCGCCCGCCACGGCCCGGCAGCGGCCCGGTCGGTGGCCTCCTCGACCGCGCGGAACGTCTCCGTGGCGTACGGCGTGGCCGTCCGGTCGGCGGTCAGCCAGCCCTTCTCCACCAGCCGCTCCTCGGCCGCGGCCCACTGCTCGTCGGTCCAGCCCCGGGCGGGCTGGTGGAACTCGCGGGACTGGTCGACCCGGCACCGCCAGGCCACCACCTCGGCCGGTTCCAGCCCGGTCGTCACCAGCGCCGCCACGTGGCCGTCACCGCGGTGCTCGCGCAGCGTGGTGGCGGCCTGCCAGAGCCGGGCCAGCGGGTACTCGCCCCGGGGCAGGGCGGCGTTCACCGCGCCGAGCACCCGCCCGGCCGTGTCCACCCGCCCGGCCGCCTCCTCCAGCAGGTCGGCGGCCTCGACCAGATGCGACTCGGGCAGCTCGTAGGTGAACTCGGCGAGCGCCTGCACACCACCGGTGAGCCGCGCCCGCAGCGCCTCCTCCGGGGTGGCCAGACGCCACACCGACGGCAGCGCGCGGGCCACCATGGCCGGCGCGAAGCTGAAGAACGCCGCGGTCACGGCGGGCGCGTCGACCGCGCCGAGCGGCGCGGCCCGCCCCGCGAAGTAGCCGCGCCAGTAGCCGCGCAGCCCGACCGCCTCGAACGCGGCGCGGGCCCGCGGGTGGAAGTAGGTCACCGCGTGGACCGGCTCGTACAGCGTCCACATCTGCCGGGTCGCCCCGGCCCCGTCCAGCGCCGCCACGTGCACCTCCGCGTCGGTGAGCAGATCACCGCGGACGGATGTGCCGCCCGCGGTGACCATGAACCTACTGCCGCAGGGTGACCGGACGGAAGCCTGGAGTGAGCTACTGCGCAGCCAGCACGTCGACGACGAAGCGCAGCGGCCCGGCCGGGCGGCCACCGGCGGCGTCGTTGCCGTACGCCAGATCGGCCGGCAGGTCCAGCTGCACCCGGCTGCCCACCGGCACGCCGACCAGGCCCTGGTCCCAGCCCTTGATGACCTGGCCCACGCCGATCTGGAAGGTGGCCGGCTGGCCGTTGTCCCAGGACGCGTCGAACTGCTTGCCGTCGGAGTAGAACACGCCCACGTAGTTGGTGGTGATGTTCTGCCCGGCCTTCACCGCCGGCCCGGTGCCCTTCACCAGCGTGGTGACGGTGAGCTTGGTCAGCTCGCCGGTGCCGGCCTGCACTGTCGGCTTGGTCTTCAGCGCCGGGTCGATGCCGGCGGGCAGCTCCGGAGCGGGCATCTCGGTGGGCTCGACCGGGGCGGTGGGGCTGGCCGAGGAGCCGACGGTGGCCGCCTTGTCGTCGTCCCCGCTGTTCAGCCAGACCAGGCCACCGACCAGGGCCACCACGGCGAGCACGCCGACAGCCGCGCCGAGCATCGACTGCCGGCGGCGACGCGCCTCGGCGGCCTTCTTCTCGGCCAGCTGGGCGGCCAGCCGCCGCCCTGCCTTGGTGGCCGGGGCGGCCTGGCCCTCCGACCGGTTCTCCACACGCTCGCTCACGTCGACTCCCTGCAGGGTGGGTGGGTGCGCCCCCGGCGGGCCGCCGCCGAGGCCAGCGCACACGGTACCCGCCCGGAGCCCCAGCGTGCCCATACGCCCGCACCGATCAGGACACGGAGACCGATACGGGGGCACCGCACAGGGTACGTTTCGGGCATGGCGATCCTCAGTGAAGAAGACCTGGCCCTGCTCGGCGAGCCGCAGCTCGCGCACGTGGCGACGATCGAGGCCGACGGCACCCCGCACGTCACCCCGGTCTGGGTCGACACCGACGGCGAGCACATCGTGTTCAACACGGCCAAGGGGCGGCAGAAGTACCTGAACATGGCCCGCAACCCGGTGGTCGCGGTGTCGGTGGCGGACAAGGCCGACGACTTCCGCACGCTCTGGATCAAGGGCACCGTCGAGTTCGTCACCGAGGGCGCCGACGAGCACATCGACCGGCTGGCGAAGAAGTACCTCGGCCAGGACACGTACCCGTGGCGGCGCCCCGGCGAGGAGCGCGTCATCGTCCGGGTCACCCCGACCGAGAAGCTCGGGCGAGGCTGAGCGGTCCGGCCCCGCCCTCCACCGAGGGCGGGGCCCCGGCCGTACGCGCGTCAGGCGCTCTTCTTCGCGGCGGCCTTCTTCGCCGTCGTCTTCTTGGCGGCGGTCTTCTTGGCCGGTTCGGTCTTCTTCTCCGCCGTCTTCTTCGCGGGGGTCTTCTTGGCGGCCGTCTTCTTCGCCGGCTCGGCCTTCTTCTCGGCCGGCTTCCGGGCCGGGGCCTTCTTCGCGGCCTTCTTCGCCGATCGGGCCGACGAGATCGGAGTCGGCTCGGCCCCACCGCCGGACGGCGCCTCGCCCCGGGCCGCCCGGGCCCGCTCCACGGATGCCTTCAGCGCGGCCATCAGGTCCACCGCGGCGGCCGGCGCGGCCTCTTCCTCCTCCGGCTGCACCACCTCGCGGCCCTCGACCTTCGCGTCGATGACCTCCTGCAACGCCGCCCGGTAGTCGTCGGTGAAGGCGTCCGGCTCGAACTCGCCGGCCATCGAGTCGATCAGTGAACTGGCCATCGCCAGCTCCGGCGGGCGTACCTTCAGGTCCTCGTCCAGGAAACCGAAGTCGGGCCGGCGGATCTCGTCCGGCCACAGCATGGTGTTGAGCAGCAGCACGCCCTCGCGGACCCGCAGCGTCGCGAGCTGCTCCCGCTGGCGCAGCGCCACCTTGACGATCGCCACCCGCTCCGAGTCGGACAGCGCGTCGCGCAGCAGCACGTACGGCTTCGTCGCCGAGCCCTCCGGCTCCAGGAAGTACGCCTTGTTGTAGAGGATCGGATCGACCTGCTCGGCCGGTACGAACTCCAGCACGTCGATCGCGTGCGACGTGCTCAACGGCAGGTCGGCGAAATCCTCGTCGGTGAGGATGACCATCTCGCCACCACCGATGTCGTACCCCTTGGCGATGTCGTCGTAGGTGACCTCCTCGCCGCAGACCGAGCAGGTGCGCTTGTAGCGGATCCGGCCGCCGTCCTCACGGTGCACCTGGTGGAAACGGATGTCCTTCTCCTCGGTGGCCGAGTAGACCTTCACCCCGATCGACACCAGGCCGAACGACACCGCTCCTTTCCAGATCGCCCGCATACCCGCGCTCCTCTCCCCGGTTGACCACCAGAATCGCAAACGATCGAACGGGACGCACGCGCTTCCGCACCCAACTACAGTCGGAACGTGCCCGGCGCGCCGTTGAAGCCGATGCTCGCGACGACCGGGCAGCTCCCGGCCGGCGCCGCCTGGTCGTACGAGTTCAAGTGGGACGGCGTCCGCGCGCTCGCCGACATCTCCCGCGGCGACCGGCACTTCTACGCCCGCTCCGGCGTCGAGATCACCACCGCGTACCCGGAACTGCTCAACCTGGCCGAGCAGGTCGGTGACGCGCTGCTCGACGGCGAGGTGGTCCTCTTCACCGACGGGCAGCCCTCGTTCACCGCGCTCGCCGAACGAATGCACGTGCGCAACCCGGCCAAGGCGGCTCGGCTGGCGGCGACCGTACCCGTCACGTACATGATCTTCGACCTGTTGCGGCTCGACGGCGAGGACCTGACCGCCCGGCCGTGGCGGGAGCGGCGGGCGGCGCTGGAGTCGCTCGGGCTCGGCGCCGCCCGGTGGGCGGTGCCGCCGGTCTTCGGCGACGGCCCGGCCACCTACGCGGCGGCCGGCGAGCACGGGCTGGAGGGGGTGATGGCCAAGCGGGTCGACTCGCTCTACCGGCCCGGCGTGCGCTCCCCGGACTGGGTGAAGGTCAAGCTGGAGGTCACCGGCGACTTCGTGGTCGGCGGCTGGCGGCCCGGCGCGCGGCGCGTCGGCGGTCTGCTCGTCGGCGTGCCCGGCCCGGACGGGCGGCTGATCTACCGGGGGCGGGTCGGCGGCGGGATCGGCGCGGCCATCGAACGGGAACTGCTGCGTGAGCTGGAACCGCTGCGGGCCACCGCGTCGCCGTTCGCCGCCGGGGTGCCGCGCGAGGATGCCCGCGGCGCGATCTGGGTAACTCCCCGGATCGTGGTGGAGGTCAAGTACGGCCAGCGCACGCCGGACGGGAGGCTGCGTTTCCCGCGCATCCTGCGCCTGCGCCCGGACAAGCCGCCCGAGGAGGTCGACGATGCCGGCTGACCGGCTCAAGGTCGAGGTCGAGGGGCGCTCGCTGGAGCTGTCCAACCTGGACAAGGTGCTGTTCCCGCAGGCCGGCTTCACCAAGGGCGAGGTGATCGACTACTACACCCGGATCGCCCCGGTGCTGCTGCCGCACCTGCACGACCGCGCGCTGACCCGGATCCGGTTTCCCAACGGCGTCGACGGCGGCTCGTTCTTCGAGAAGAACGCGCCCGCCGCGACGCCCGGCTGGGTACGCACCGAGAACCTGCCCGCCCCCGGCTCCACGAAGGGGCGGGAAACCATCGACTACGTGGTCTGCGACGAGCTGCCCACGCTGGTGTGGCTGGCCAACCTGGCCGCGTTGGAGCTGCACACTCCGCAGTGGAAGATCGGCGCGCACCCGGACATGATGGTGGTCGACCTGGATCCGGGCGCCCCGGCCGCGCTCAAGCAGTGCTGCCAGGTGGCGCTGCTGATGCGCGACCGGCTGGCTTCCGACGGGATCTCCTCGTTCCCGAAGACGTCCGGGAAGAAGGGCATGCAGCTGTGCTGCCCGATCGCCGGTACGCAGGACGCCGAGATCGTCTCCGACTACGCCAAGCGGATCGCGCAGGAACTGGAGCAGGCGCACCCGAAGCTGGTCGTGTCGAAGATGGCGAAGAACCTTCGGCCCGGCAAGGTCTTCATCGACTGGAGCCAGAACAACGCGGCGAAGACGACAGTGGCGCCGTACTCGCTGCGGGCCCAGCCGGTGCCGGCCGTGTCGACGCCGCTGACCTGGGACGAGGTGGAGGCCGGGGCGGCCGGGAAGCGGCCGTCGACGCGGCCGTACACCGCTGGGGAGGTGCTCAAGCGGGTGGAGAAGCAGGGCGACCTGCTGGCGCCGCTGCTCGACGGTGGTCCAGAGCTGCCCGTGCGCTGATCCGGGCTGCTTCGGTTGCTCCGGACGGGCGGCTCGGACGGTTAGGGTGAGCGGACCGGCAGACAGGAGTTTCGCGCATGGCCCACCAGGCAGCCGTCGCCGTCGCGCCCGACGCGGTCGGGTACCCGCTGCTCAGCTACCACGACGACGGGACGGGCGAACGCACCGACCTGACCGCCGCGCAGCTCGGCGAGTGGACGGCCCGCAGCGCCGGGCTGCTCCGCGACGGTTGCGGGCTGCGCCCCGGTGACCGGGTGGCGGTGCTGCTGCCGCCGCACTGGCGTACCGCGGCGGTGCTGCTCGGGGCCTGGTCGGTCGGGTTGACGGTGTCGTTCCGTCCCCGCGCGCTGGCTGGCCTGCCGGTGCTGGAACCGGGCGCGGACCGGCCGTACGACGCGGTGTTCGTGACCCCGGAACGCCTCGACGACTGGCTGGAGGGCGTGCCCGAGGGGACGCACCGCTACCTGGTGGGCACCGGTCCGGGGCCGCTCGGCGAGGTGCCGCCGGGCTGGCTGGACTGGTCGGCCGAGGTGCTGCGGCACCCCACCGATCCGCCGGACTACACGGCAGTCGACCCGTCCGGGCCGGCCACGGCGGACGGCACCAGCTTCGGGGCGTGGCGTCGCCTGGCCGCCGAGATCGCCACCCAGCTCGATCTGCACCCCGGCGACCGCCTCCGGGTGGACCCGACCGAGGACGAGCAGCCCCTGAAGTGGCTCTTGGCCCCCCTCTCCGCGGGCGCCACGGTCCTGATCCACGCCAACTCCGCCTCCGCATCCGCCTCCTCGCCTCGCTGATCTTGCAGTCGCGGCCCCTCGGGTGCCCGTTTTGCGGCTCTTGCCCGGGCCGCAACTGCATGATCAACGGCGTTCCTGGCGTTTCGCGTCGATCCACGCAGAGATCTTGGAAGGAAGCGGTCGTCATGAGGGCCCTCTCCTTCCAAGATCTCCGCGAGTCCCAGTGAGCGAAACGCTCGTCTCATGTTGCGGGCGCGCGGGGTAGTCGCGCACGGCCCTCTTCTGCGCTGCCCACGCGCTCGCGCCGATCTTGGAGTTGTGGTGCCTCGCGTAAGCCGCGAAGCGGGCATCTGAGGCGCCACAACTCCAAGATCGACGCGGGGGGTGGGTGGGTGGGTGGGTGGGTGGGGAATCCGGTTGACCGTGAGGGACGGGGTTTGGCCTACTGCGTCGGGGTGCCGGGCCGTGGGGTCGGGCGGGGGACGGGAGTGGGCGTGGGCGGGACGGGTGCGCTTGTGTGGCGGGAAGTCGGCGAGGACGACCTGCCCGCGTTGACCGGCCTGGCGCAGGCGTGCCTCGCCACTGACGGCGGGCTGCCGCTGTTCGGGCGTACCCCGCTGGTGCGGGCGCGGCTGCTTCAGGCGCGTACCCACGGGGCGTGGTCGGGTGACGACCTGGTAGCGGCCGTCGGGGTCGGCGCCGGGCGGACGCCGGCCACCGCCACCGGCCTGGTGCACCCGGCCTGGCGCGGGCGCGGGCTCGGCGGCGCGCTGCTCGACTGGGCCGAGAAGCACTCCGGCGACGGTGGGCTGCTGCTCACCACGGAGACGTGGAACGTAGGCGCGGAGGAGTTGGTCGCCAAGCGCGGCTACACGCGGACGTTCCTGGAGTGGGTGCTGCGGCACGACCTCGACGCGCTGCCCGAGGTCACCGCGCCGGACGGCGTCACAGTGGAGCCCGCCACGCTGGGGCCGGAGTTGTTCGCCACCTACCGCGCGTCGTTCGCCGACCGGCCCGGCTTCGTGAAGCCGGAGGCCGACGAGTGGCTGGGCGACCTGCGCGACGACGAGGACTTCCGGCCGGAGTTGACGCTGCTCGCGCGCGGCCCGGACGGCGTGGCGGCCGGATTCGTCACCGTGCTCGACAACTGGATCGACCAGGTCGGCGTCGTGCCGGACTGGCGCGGGCGGCGGGTCGGCGCGTACCTGGTGGCGCGCGTGCTGCGCGGCCTCGCCGACGCGGGCGCGGACGCCGCGTGGCTCTGCGTCAACGACGACAACCCGGCGGCCGGGCTGTACCGGCGGCTGGGCTTCCGCGACTTCGGCCGCCGCGCCCGCTACCTGCGTGGCTGACCCGGCGCGGGAGGCGATTCCTGCGCGGGCTGGCGGCGCTGAGCCGCTGTCCGAGCGCAGGTACTCGGGCAAGTTCAACCTGCGGGTCGGCGAGAGCCTGCACCGAGAGTTGGCCATCCACGCCGCCGAGGAAGGCATGAGCCTGAACCAGTACTTGCTGAGGAAGCTGAGCGCCGCCTGACCCGTCCGGAGCGGTCCCTGCCGGGGACTGTTGCCGATGCCCATTGACGTGGTCTTATGGCGGGACGACGACGTCATCGATCCGCAGCTTTGACAACCCCGCGTCGGTACTCCTTTCATGCCTTCCGAAAGGTGCAACGATGCACAGGAAACCGACGATTCACCTGGCAGTGCTCGTCGCTGCCGCCGCCACCTTCCTGACCGCCGGCGGAGCCCCCGTCGCGGCCACGGCCGCCTCTCCCGCCGCCGCCGAGTGCGAGCCGGGCGCGGACAACCACAGCGCCGCCCGGGTACGTGAGGGCGCCACCGCCAAGGAGCCCGCGCTCTACTCGACGAACGAGGCCAAGGCGTACGGCGTCATCAAGGACTCGCCGCGCCTCGCCAACGGCAGCGTCACCGTGCCGACGGTCTTCCACATGATCTCCGACCACGAGCTGAGCGCGGCCGAGAAGGCCCGCTGGAACACGCTCATCTCGGCGCAGATGACGGTGCTCAACGACTCGTTCGCGGGTCGTACCGCGGCCGACGCCTCGGACACGCCGTTCCGCTTCTCGCTGGTCGACACCACGTGGACCGTCAACAGCACCTGGTACACGGTGGTGCCGGGCAAGAACGAGCGGGACATGAAGAAGGCGCTCTACACCGGCGACTCCCGCACCCTGAACGTCTACGCGGCGAACATCGGTGACGGGCTGCTCGGCTGGGCGTACTTCCCGAAGGGCTACAACAACGGCCGCGACTACATCGACGGCGTGGTGATGCTGGACGAGTCGATGCCGGGCGGTACGGCCGGCAAGTACGCGCTCGGTGACACGCTCACGCACGAGGTGGGGCACTGGCTGATGCTGGAGCACACGTTCGCGCACGGCTGCTCCGCGTCCGGCGACTTCGTGGCGGACACGCCGCGTGAGGCGGCGCCGCAGTTCAACTGCCCGATCGGGGCGGACACCTGCACCGCGCCGGGGCTGGACCCGATCCACAACTTCATGGACTACACGCAGGACTCCTGCATGAACATGTTCACCCCGGGCCAGGCCGACCGGATGAGCGACGCCTGGGTCGCGTTCCGCGCCAGCGGCAAGGGCTGACCGCGAGACCGGGCGGGCCGCACCACGGCGGCCCGCCCGGCCGCGCGCCGGTCAGTCGACAGTCGGCAGCGTCGGCCCGAGCACGTCGTCGGCGTCCACGATGGTGTACGCGTACCCCTGCTCGGCCAGGAAGCGCTGCCGGTGCGCGGCGTACTCGGTGTCGATGGTGTCCCGGGAGACCACCGTGTAGAAGTGCGCCTGCCGCCCGTCGGCCTTCGGGCGCAGCACCCGCCCGAGCCGCTGCGCCTCCTCCTGCCGGGAGCCGAACGTGCCGGACACCTGGATCGCAACCGCCGCCTCGGGCAGGTCGATGGAGAAGTTGCCGACCTTCGAGAGCACCAGCGTCCGCAACGAGCCGGAGCGGAACGCGTCGAACAGCCGCTCGCGTTCCTTGTTCGTGGTGGAGCCCTGCACGATCGGCGCGTCGAGGTATTCGCCCAGCTGGTGCAGCTGGTCGAGGAACCCACCGATGACGAGGACCTGCTCGTCCGGGTGTCGGTCCACCAGGGCGCGGACCACCGGCAGCTTCGTGCGGGCGGTGGCCGCCATCCGGTAGCGCTCCTCGGCCTCCGCCGTCGCGTACGCCATGCGCTCGGCGTCGGTGAGCGTCACCCGTACCTCGGTGCACTCCGCCGGGGCGATCCAGCCCTGCTGCTCGATGTCCTTCCACGGCGCGTCGTACCGCTTCGGGCCGATCAGGCTGAACACGTCGCCCTCGCGGCCGTCCTCGCGTACCAGAGTCGCGGTGAGGCCGAGCCGGCGACGGGCCTGGAGGTCCGCCGTGAAGCGGAAGATCGGCGCGGGCAGCAGGTGCACCTCGTCGTAGACGACCAGGCCCCAGTCGCGGGCGCCGAACAGGTCCAGGTGGGTGAACGCGCCGCCGCGCCGCGAGGTGAGCACCTGGTACGTGGCGATGGTGACCGGGCGGATCTCCTTGCGCTCGCCCGAGTACTCGCCGATCTCCTCCTCGGTCAGCGACGTGCGGGCGATCAGCTCCCGCTTCCACTGCCGTCCCGCCACGGTGTTGGTGACCAGGATCAGCGTGGTCGCCTTCGCCTCGGCCATGGCCGCCGCGCCGACCAGCGTCTTGCCGGCGCCACAGGGCAGCACCACCACGCCGGAGCCGCCGGCCCAGAACGCCTCGACGGCTTCCCGCTGGTACGACCGCAGCGTCCACGGCTTGCCGCCGTCCTTGCCGGCCTCGGCCAGCTCGATCGGGTGCGCCTCGCCGTCCACGTACCCGGCCAGGTCCTCGGCCGGCCAGCCCAGCTTGAGCAGCGCCTGCTTGAGCCGGCCCCGCTCGGACGGGTGCACCGCGATGGTGTCGTCGTCGAGCTTCGCGCCGAGCATGCCGGCGAGCTTCTTGCTCTTGGCGACCTCGATCAGCACCACCCGGTCCAGCGCGCGCAGCACCAGGCCGTGCACCGGGTCGTTGGCGAGCTGGAGCCGGCCGTACCGGTCCATCGTCTCGGCCACGTCGACCAGCAGCGCGTGCGGCACCGGGTAGCGGGAGTACTTGATCAGCGAGTCGACCACGCCCTCGGCGTCGTGGCCGGCGGCCCGCGCGTTCCACAGGCCCAGCGGCGTCAGCCGGTACGTGTGCACGTGCTCGGGGGAGCGTTCCAGCTCGGCGAAGGGCGCGATGGCCATCCGGCACGCCTGCGCGTCGGGGTGGTCGATCTCCAGTAGGAGCGTCTTGTCCGACTGAACGATCAGTGGTCCACCGCTCACGCCAGCGTCCTCTCGCATCGCCCGGAACCCCGCTGCCCGGAACCCCGCCGCACCCCGGCTGACCTGCCGGAGGCCGACCAACCAGTGTTGCACGCCGGAGGGCTGCGTAAAAAAGTCCGGCTGGACAGGCAACGTCATACTCGTCCCACACGTCTAGCAAGCGGGACGACTGTCCAGGGAGGGCCCATGCAGCGTGTCCGGTTTCTCGCCCGGGTCACCGCCCTGGCGGTGGTCGTGCTGGTCGGTGTCGGCGCCTGCGCGCTCGATCCGCAGGCGGACGGCGCCGGGGGGAGCACCCCCGGCCCGGTCGGGCTGACGGAGGGAGCATCGGGGGCGAGCGCGTCGCCCACGCCGGAGCAGCCGGTCACGTCCCCGTCGGCGCAGCCGAGCCGGACGGCCTCGCCGAAACCCTCCCGATCGCCGGAGGCGACGAAGACGACGAAACCCAAGCCGAAGCCGAGCGCGTCCGCCGGGTGCCCGCAGGGCGAGCACCAGCGGGCCGTGGAGACGTACCTGACCCGGCTGGGCGGCTTCGGGACGCTGACCGTGGACGGCGAGCAGTCCGCCGCCGACTGCGCCGCGATCAAGAAGTTCCAGGTCCGGTACGGCATCAGCCCGTCCTCGGGTCGCGCCGGCCCCACCACGTACGACGTGGCGAAGCGGCTGGCCGCCACCGACACCGCGCGGTGCAAGGCCGGTTCCCGGCTGACGTTCTGCGTCGACCTGACCCGGCAGACGGTCTGGGCGATGCGCGGCGGCGAGGTGGTGATGGGCCCGACAGTGACCCGCACCGGCATGTCCGGCTACGCCACCCCGGCCGGCACGTACTCGGTGGGGCGGAAGAACCCGCGCGAGTGGTCCAACCCGTACGAGGTGTGGCTGCCGTACTGGCAGCAGTTCAACGGCGGGATCGGCTTCCACGAGACCACGACGTACCTGCACAACGGCGCGATCGGCTCGCACGGCTGCGTGAACCTGCTGCACCGCGACGCGGTACGCCTGTGGGAGCTGGGTTCGGTCGGCACCCGCGTGGTGGTGATCGGCCGCCGCCCCGGCACCTGAACCGGCCCGGAACCCGCCCTCACCCGTGACCGGACGGCCCGGATCAGGGTTTTAACCCCTGTCCGCCCGGTCCGGCAGGTGCCACTCTGGAAGCCGGGTCCAAGCCGGGACGGGGAGGGACTGCCATGACCGTTGACCAGGACGTGCTTCCCGACGAGGAGCGGACGCAGCAGCAGGAGGTGCCCACGGCGGTCCTGTTCGGCTACGCGGCCGCCGCCGTCGGGGTGTTCGGCTGGTTCCTGTTCGGGCTGCTGGTGCAGCAGCAGGGCTTCGTGGACTCGGTCGGCGAGTCGGCCGGCGCGGCGTTCGCGTTGCTGCTGGCCGTGTCGGTGGTGGGCACGTTGCGCCGCAACGGGGAGTGACGCCTCACTCCTCCAGCACGGCCGCGGTGATCCGGTGCAGCGCGAACGTGTGCAGCATCTCCGTCCGGTCGTCCTCGGCGCGCAGGTAGCCGGCGCCGATAGACACCGGCCGGACCAGCCGGGACGCGGTCGCCCCGTGCGCGTCGACGTAGCCGACCCAGACCAGTGCCTTGTCCCGTACCGCCTGCTGAAGCACCGCCAGCGCGTCACCGTGACCGGGCACCGGGGCGGGACCGCCCGCCGCCGCGCCGCCCCGGACCACCGCCGGGGCCCGCCGCGCCGCCCGGGCCGCCGCGTCGCCCCGGCGGATCTGCTCCACCACGCCGAGCAGACGGGGCATCGGCAGCTTCGGCGTGGCGAGCGGGTCCACCGCGCGGCCGATCCCGGTACGGGCCGGCGCCCGCCGGGTCTTCGGCCGGGCCAGCACCGTCGCTCCGCTGGCGTCCTCGGGCACCGGGGCGTACCCGGCGTCGCGCAACGCGGTGAGCATCCGGTTGACCTGGTACGGCGTGACCAGCACGGTGGGTGCGAGCCGGCGGAACGCCAGCGGCTCCAGGCGCCGGTCGGCCTGCACCTCGGTGAGCAGCGCCTCGTCGTCGCTGCGCACGTATGCGCCGGACGACCCGACGCGCAGCCCGCCGTGCTTACGGGCCACGTCGTCGACCAGATAGGTCAGGCCCTGCGGCACCGGGGTACGGGACCGGCGGCGGAACAGCGCGTGCAGGTCCTCCGCGGTGTAGCCGGCGTCCAGCGCCCGCCGGATGCTGCCCGTGGTGACCCGGTGCACGCTCGCACCGCCCGCCGACTCGTGCTCGGCCACCACGTCCAGTTCGGCGGCGAGCGCCGGGTCGGGCGGGCCGGGCACCACCACTGTCAGGTCGGCCTGCACCAGCACGTGGTCGACCGGGGCGGGCAGCAGCCCGTCCAGCGCGCGGACGGTGGTCGACGGGTCGCCCGACTCGGCGTCGGAGCGCAGCCCGAGCGGGTCGTCGCCGCGTTCGTCGGCGTCGGTCAGCTCGGCGAGCAGCAGCCGCCCGTACGTGGTGAGCGCGCCGAGCCCGGTCACGCCCAGCGAGGCCGCCTCGGCCAGCACCTCCCGGTGCGCCGTCTCCCGCCCCCGGGCCCGCCGGGGCGCGCGCCAGTCCAGCAGTTCCAGCACTTCGTCCGGGGTGGGCGCGGTGCCGGCCGGCAGGTCGGCGAGCACGGCGAGCACCGCACGTCGGGCGGCCGGCGCGCCGGCTCGTTCCGCCTCGGCGGAGAGCACCGAGATGGGCCGGTCCCGGTCGTCGCGCTGCCCGATCAGGCCGGCCTGGCGGGGCATCGACATCCAGGCGCGGGCGAGCTGCTCCCAGCGCTGGGCCAGCGACGCCGCGCGCCACACCTCGTACCCGCCGGTGGGCAGGATCTGCTGGTCGCCGCCGTAGCGGGTGGTGGCCGCGCCGGTCAGTTCCATCTCACCGGTCAGCCCGGCCGCGTACGCGACCTCGAACAGCAGCGCGGTGGTCGTCTCGTCCAGCCCGAGTCCACGGGCGAGCCGGCGCAGGTCGCGGACGCCGACGCCGCCGGAGCGCAGCACCGGGGCCGGCTCCACGATCAGCGCCTCCAGCAGCGCCTCGGTGTGCCGGACCACCTCCATGGTCTGCCCGGCCCCGGCCGAGTCGACGGACTTGACCTCGCGGGGCGGGCCGGACACCACGGGTGGGCTGGTGCGCAGCGGGCCGAGCGGGCCGGAGTCGCGGCGCAGCACCAGCCCCACCTCGCGGGGTAGCTCGACGGTGCCGTTGCGGCCGCCGGACATCCGCACCAGCAGCCGGTGCTCGACCAGCCAGCGGATCGGGGACCCGGTCGGCGCGCCGCCGTTTACCAGGTCTGGCGGGAGCACGTCCTCGGCGCCGGTCGCGGGGGCCTCCAACGCGCCCGGCGCGACGGTGCCGACCGGCGGTCCGGCGGCGAGCCGGTCCAGGACGGCGCGGGCCGAGGGCGGGGCGGACAGCAGCGTCCGCCGCAGCTTCGCCGGGTCCGCGCAGAGGGCCGCCACGCGCGGGTCCAGCTCCGCCGCCGGCCGGCCCAGCCCCGCCGGGTACGGGGACACCTCGTCGATGCCCCCGGCCACGCACAGGTCGTGCTCGGGGCCGTACAGCAGGAACCGGGCCCGGAGCCGGTCGACGGCGGCGCGGACCGCGGTGGGCGCGGGGGGCCGTGGCCCGGCGGTGGCCATGGCCAGGATCTGGTCGGTGGAGGTGGCGCCCTCGGGGCCGCGGGTGAGGCGGGCGGCGTCGAGGATCTGGAGGGTGAACTGGTCCAGCCCGTCGAGCGCCCGGGCCACGGAGACCCGGGACTGGGCGCGCAGGGCGAGGGCGGACACGTCGGCCGGCACCGGTACGACGAGGTCCGGCCGCAGCTGGAGCAGCGCGGCGAGGGACTCGTCGGGGAGGGCCCGCAGGTGGTCGGCGAGTGAGGTGGTCATCGTCGTACCACGCTAGCCCGCTGGGTAGGTTCTCGGCATGCCTCCGCTGATGGTCGGCTTCGACCTCGACATGACACTGGTCGACTCCCGCCCCGGGATCGCCGCCGCGTTCCGGGCGCTCACCGCGCGGACCGGCGTGCACGTGGACGGGGATCTGGCGGTGTCGCGGCTGGGCCCGCCGCTGCGCACCGAGCTGGCGCACTGGTTCCCGCCGGAGCGCATCGAGGAGGCGGTGACGCTCTACCGGGAGTTGTATCCGGCGTACGCGATCACTCCGACCGTGCCGATGCCGGGTGCGGAGGCCGCGCTGCGCGCGGTGCAGGCGCGCGGCGGCCGGACGATGGTGGTGACCGCGAAGATCGGCCGGCTGGCGAAGCTGCACCTGGACCACCTCGGGCTGCCGGTGGACGAGCTGGCCGGGGACGTGTTCGCCGAGCAGAAGGCGGTCGCGTTGCGCGAGCACGGCGCGACGCTCTACGTGGGTGACCATGTGGCCGACATGGCCGCCGCGCGAGCTGCGGGAATCCCAGGCGTGGCAGTGGCGACCGGCCCGTGCTCGGCCGACGAATTGACCGAGGCCGGGGCGTACCTGGTGCTTGATGATCTCGTCGAATTCCCGAGGGCGCTGGACCGGATCATCGGGCTAGCCTTGGAGGGGTAGACGGTTCGAGTGGAGCGGGGTTCAACAGGTGCCGACGGGTCGAGTGAAGTGGTACGACGCCGCCAAGGGGTACGGGTTCGTCACCAGTGACGAGGGTGGCGACGTGTTCCTGCCGAAGGGCGCGCTACCGGCGGGTGTCGCCGACCTGAAGGGTGGCCAGCGGGTCGATTTCAGCGTCGTGGACAGCCGGCGGGGCGCCCAGGCGATGGGGGTCAAGCTGCTGGAGGCGCCGCCTTCGGTGGCGGAGCTGCGCCGCCGGCCGGCCGAGGAACTGCACGGCCTGGTCGAAGACATGATCAAGGTGCTGGAGGCGAAGGTCCAGCCGGACCTGCGCCGGGGTCGCTTCCCGGATCGGAAGACCTCCCAGAAGATCGCTCAGCTGGTCCACGCGGTGGCGCGCGAGCTGGAGGTCTGAGGGACGAGCCCGGCGTCGGCGGCCCGGCCCAGCAGCGCCTCCACGGCGGCGAAGCCGGCCTCACCCAGGTCGGCGGTGAACTCGTTGACGTAGAGGCCGATGTGCCGGTCCACCACGTCGGGCTCCATCTCCTGCGCGTGCGTGAGGACGTACTCGCGGCTCGCAGCCGGGTCGGCCCACGCCTGGCGTACCGACTCGCGGATCCAGGCGGCGGCCACGGCCGGGTCGACAGCGCCCCGGCGGGCCAGGATCGCGCCCAGCGGGATCGGCAGCCCGGTGTCGCCCTCCCACCACTCGCCCAGGTCGACGAGCGCGGTCAGCCCGTGCCGCGGGTAGGTGAAGCGCGCCTCGTGGATCACCAGGCCGGCGTCGTACCGGCCGGCGGCCACGCCCGGCATGATCTCGTGGAACGGCACCACCTCGATGCGCGCCGGCGCCTGGTCGGCCGCCCAGAGCCGGAACAGCAGGTACGCGGTGGTCCGCTCGCCGGGCACCGCCACCGTCGCGCCGGACAGGTCGGTCCGGTCGCCGCGGGTCAGCACCAGCGGGCCGCAGCCCCGGCCGAGCGCGCCGCCGCAGGGCAGCAGGTGGTAGTCGTCCAGCAGCCAGGGCAGCGCCGCGTAGCTGACCTTCACCAGGTCGAACGCGCCCCGCTCGGCGGCCGTGTTGGTCACGTCGACGTCCGCGTAGGTCACCTCGACCGGCGGCGCGCCGGGCACCCGGCCGTGCACCAGGGCGTCGAAGACGAACGTGTCGTTGGGGCAGGGGGAGATCGCCAGGGAGAGCGCCACGTCCCCACCGTAACCCCGGGGGCCGGGCCGCCCGTCACAGCGTCCGGTGTGACGTCCAGCCGTTCCGGTGCAGCCGTTCGATGCCGTCGAGCAGCAGGTCCAGCGCGAACTCGAACTCGAACTGGTCGTCGCAGCCCGGCCCGACGACCGAGTCGCCGTCGTGCGACGCCGCGGTGGCGATCGCCGCGAGGTTGGGGAACCGGGCGGCCATCTCCGGCGGCAGGTCGGCCGGTGGCTCGGGCACTGTAGCGCCGGACCGGCCGGCCTGCCGGGTGGCGTCGAACAGTTCCTGGCTGAAGCCCAGCAGCCGGCTGCCCATCGCGTGCATCACGTGGTGGGCGAGGTCGGTGGAGAACCCTCCGGCGCGGAGCGCCCCGACCGTCGAGTCCAGGTACGCCAGCACGGCCGGCGTCGCAGTGCTGCGGGACTCGATCGCCAGCGGCGCCCAGGGGTGGCGCAGCAGCACCTGTCGCGCCGAGAGGATGCGCCGCCGGATCGCCTGCTTCCAGTCGCCGGGCTCCGGCGGATCGATCTCCGCGACCACGACGTCGATCATGCCGTCGACCAGTTCGTCCTTGTTCGCCACGTGCTTGTAGAGCGCCATCGGCACGACGCCCAGGTCTTGGGCGAGGTTGCGCATGCTGAGCGACTCGATGCCGGTCCCGTCGGCGAGCGCGACGGCGGCACGCAGGATCCGGTCCCTGCTCAGCGGTGCCCGGCGCACCTTCTCCGCCTGCTTCGGCATGTGGTTCCTCGCCTTCCCGGGGGCGGTTGTCACAGTATCCGCCTTGACTGGTGTACGGCGTACACCTAGCCTGGTCCCATCGAGGTGTACGCCGTACACCTGGGAGGGAGCGGGACCATGAGAGCGATCGTCCAGGACCGGTACGGCCCACCCGAGACACTCGCGCTGGCCGACGTCGACACGCCCGTACCCGCCGCCGACGAGGTGCTGGTCCGGGTCGAGGCGGCCGCGCTCAACGCGTACGACTGGCACGTCATGCGCGGCGATCCCCGGCTGTCGCGGCTGGCGCTCGGCCTCACGCGGCCCCGGGCGCGCATCCGTGGCCGCGACGTGGCCGGGCGGGTCGAGGCCGTCGGCGCCGGGGTACGGCAGATACGTCCCGGCGACGCCGTCTTCGCCGACCTCGGCGAGGCCGACGGCGCGTTCGCCGAGTACGTGTGCGTACCCGAACGCCTGGTCGCGCCCCGGCCGGCGAACCTGTCCCCGGAGCAGGCCGCCGCCCTGCCGCTCGCGGGCGTCACCGCGTTCCAGGGGCTGCGCGACGCCGGGCAGGTCCGGCCCGGCCACCGGGTCCTGATCAACGGGGCGTCCGGCGGCGTCGGCACGCTCGCCGTCCAGCTGGCCAAGGCGCTCGGCGCGACGGTGACGGGCGTGTGCCGCACCCGCAACGTCGACCTGGTCCGTTCGCTCGGCGCCGACCACGTGGTCGACTACACCCGCGACGACTTCACCCGCGCCGGGTGCCGGTACGACGTGGTGTTCGACCTGGTCGGCAACCGTTCGCTGCGCGCGCTGCGGCGCGCGTTGACGCCGACCGGGACGCTCGTGCTCTCCGGCGGCGGCGTCTACCGCGGCGGCAGCCTCATCGGACCGGTCGGGCTGCTCGCCCGCGGACGGCTGACGGCGCCCTTCGTCCGGCAGCGCATCGTCGCGCTCGCCACCTCACCCGGCCGGGCGCACCTGGACGCGCTCCGCGAGCACGCCGAGGCCGGCCGGCTCACCGTGGCCATCGACCGTACCTATTCGCTCCACGAGGTGCCCGACGCCATCCGCTACCTCGAAACCGAGCACGCGCGGGCGAAGGTCGTCGTCACCATCTGAGGCCGTCGTCCCCAGCCCGGCGAGTTGTCCACAGGGTTGTCCACAGGTGGACAAGATCAGTGGAGGGCGGCTGCGGCGCTGGTCAGCGCGGCGAACGCCTCGCGCATGCGCCACGCGCTCCGGTCGCGCGGACCGATCGGGTTGGAGACCGTACGCAGCTCGGCGAAGGGCACACCGGCCTGGGCGGCGGCGACCGCCACGCCGTACCCCTCCATGGCCTCGGCCACCGCGTCCGGGTGCCGTTGCGCGAGCGCCGCCGTGCTCGCGGCGGTGCCGGTCACCGTGCTCACGGTGAGTACCGTGCCGACAGCCGCCCCCGGCAGGGCGGCCCGCAGCCCGGCCAGCAGGCCCGGATCGGCGGGCACGATCCGGCCGCCGCCCAGCAGCTCGGGGGGCATCCCCAGGTCCTCGACCGGGATGAACCCGCCGGGTGACTCGGCGCCCAGGTCGGCGGCGACACTGCGGTCGGCGAGCACCGTGCCGCCCACCGCGACCCGGCCGACGAAGCCACCGGCGATGCCGGCGCTGACCACCGCCCGGTACGGCCGCCCGGCCGCCTCGGCCAGCGCCAGCAGCCGTGCCGTGGCGGCAGCGGCGACAGCCGGGCCGACACCGACCGGCAGCACCGTCACGTCCGGCGGTGCCGTCCCGTCCGGCGCGGCGGATGCGGTCAGGCCGGCGCGGATCGCCTCGGCCTCGGCGGGTACCGCCGTGACCACGAGCAGCCCGGTCACGCCACCGGCCCCCGGGGGTCGCGCCGCTCGGTGTCCTCGACGCCGGAACCGCCCACCGATGAGGAGGGCCGGTAGATGTGGAAGCCGGGCGGCGCGAGCCCGTCGTCCTCCGGCGGGCCGGCACGCTGAGGCGCCGGTGACGTGGGCGCCGGGTCGTCGAACGAGGTGGTGGCCGGTTCCGCGGCCCGGGTGGCCTGCTCCGCCGCCAGTTCCTCGTCGCCGAGCGGCCGGCCGACCAGGTGCTCACCCCGCAGCTTGCCGGCGACCAGCACGCCGCGTACGGCCACCAGCGCGGCCACCACGGCGGCGACGGTCACCCCGATCAGCCCGGTGAACGGCACCAGCCCGAGCCCGCCCCCGGCTACGAACGCGAGCATCAGCGCGGTCTCCGAGTGCGCGAACGAACTGGCCCGCAGCCGCTCCGGGATGCGTTCCTGGATCGAGGCGTCCACCGTCAGCTTGGCGATCCCGCTCATCATCGCCGCCACCAGGCAGAGCAGCGCCACCATGGGCAGGGAGAACTTCAGCGCGGCGAGCACCGCCACGCCGGCCACCACTATCGTGCCGCTGGACTGGAGCGCGGTCGGCCGGTGGATGCGCAGCCGGGTGCCGATCGCGGTGGCCAGGAACGTGCCGACGGCCAGCGCGCCGCCGACCAGGCCCAGCGCGCCCTGGGCGCCGAGGTCACGGCCGAAGAAATCGGTGGTCAGGTCGCCGGCCTTGATGGCGAAGGCCAGGAAGAGCAGCAGGAAGCCGTAGAGCCCGCGCAGCGCCGCCGCGCCGATCAGCGTGGCGATCACCAGGCGGCCGGCCGGGCGGCCCCGGCCCAGCGGGCGCTCGCCATCACGGCGGCGCATCGCGCGCAGCGGGTGCGGCATCCGCTCCGGCGGCTCGGAGTCGGCCTTCGGCGGCAGCCGCAGGGAGATCACCATGCCGACCAGGAAGATCACCGACGCGACCCGCAGCGGCCACTGCGGCCCGAACCAGAACGCGGCCAGCCCGATCGGCGCGACGAGCGCGCCCGCCACCGTGCCGTAGACGCTCGCCCGCGCCCCGACCTGGGACAGTCCCAGGCCCTCGGGCAGCAGCCGGGGGACCGCTGCCGAGCGGGCCACGCCGTACGCCCGGGAGAGCGCGAGCACGCCGAACGCCGCCGGGTAGAGCCCGAAGCCGCCGATGTAGTCGGAGATCAGCCAGGCCAGGAACGCGCGGCCGAGCATGGTGGTGGCCAGCGCGTACCGCCGGCCGTGGCGGAAGTGGTCGAGCAGCGGGCCGACCACCGGGGCGAGCATGGCGAACGGGACCATGGTCACCAGCAGGTAGAGGGCGACCTTGTTGCGTGCCTCGCCCAGCGGCACGTCGAAGAAGATCGTCCCGRCCAGGCCGATGGCGATGAGCGTGTCGCCGGCGCAGGAGAGGGCGTGCAGGTCGAACAGCCGGACCATGCCCACCTCGTTGCCGGCGCTGCGGGCCCGGGCGGTGCCGGCGCGGCGGGTCATCCAGCGCCCGCCGTGCAGAGACCCGCGCAACAGCAGCCGGGTGGCGCGGATGCCGGTGCCGACGGTCCGCCCCAGAAAGGAGCGGCCGGAGCGGGAGGACAGCGCCATGCGTCCCATCCTCGCCCATTCGATCCACGCGCGCCGCATCACCCGCGGAGAACGACTCCGGGGAGTGCCTGTCACCCGTGGACCGGCATGGGGAACAATGGTCCGGTGACCAGGCCCGCCTCCGCCCGCGCTCCCCGGCTCGACCAGGTCTGCGCCGCCGCCGTCGAGGTGGCCCGCGACGCCATCACCGAGGTGGAGCCGACAGACATCGGCGACCATCTCCAGGCCGTCGCCGAGGGCGACCGGGTCGTCACCCACTACTTCGAATGCCGGATGGCCGGTTACCGCGGCTGGCGCTGGGCCGTCACGGTGACCCGGGTGCCGCGCAGCCGGCACGTCACCATCTGCGAGACGGTGCTGCTGCCCGGCCCGGACGCGCTGCTCGCCCCGGGCTGGTTGCCCTGGCAGGAGCGGCTCAAGCCGGGCGACCTGGGCCCGGGCGACCTGCTGCCCACCCCGGCCGACGACGAGCGGCTCGCGCCCGGCTACCTGCTCTCCGACGACCCGGCGGTCGAGGAGACCGCCTGGGAGCTGGGGCTGGGCCGGGCCCGGGTGCTGTCCCGGGAGGGGCGCGCCGAGACCGCCCAGCGCTGGTACGACGGTGACCACGGCCCGGACGCCGCGATCTCGACGGCCGCGCCGGCCGCCGCCCGCTGCGGCACCTGCGGTTTCTACCTGCCGCTGGCCGGGGCGCTGCGACTGGCCTTCGGCGCGTGCGGCAACTTCTACGCGCCCGACGACGGCCGGGTGGTCAGCGCCGACCACGGGTGCGGCGCGCACTCGGAGACGCTTGTGGAGACGCCCGAGACGCCGGTCGAGGAGCTGCCCACCGTCTACGACGACAGCGCGGTCGAGGCCATGACGGTCAGCCGGGCCCCCGGGTCGGTCGAGGCGTCCGAGCCGGCGGAGCCGTACGGCCACCCCTGACCGGTCAGCGCGGCCGCTGCGCGGCGGCCGCGCGTCGGCGACGCCGGTTGGCGTCGTGCCGCATCATCACCGCCAGGCCGGGAAAGCCCCACAGAAAACCGGCCAGGCAGGTCCAGAGCCAGTTCTGACGCCCGGACTCGGTGAGCCAGTCCCGGAAGAAGATCAGTAGCACCAGACCGGCCACCGCCCAGGCGATCAGCCCGGCGACGGCGAACGGCACCATCGGCGGGTCGAGCGGCTCCGGCCGCGGCTGTTGCTCCTGTGACACCGGCCCAGCCTACGTGATCGTTCTTCCCTGCCCGCCAGGTGATCTGGGACGATGCGCGCGACAAAACCCGGCCGATGACCAGATGAGGAACCATGTCCATTGCTCCACCGCCGGATCACGGCACTCCGCCCGATCCCGCGCATCCACGTAACGCCTTCGACCGCTTCTTCCTGATCTCGGCACGCGGGTCCACGCTGAGCCGGGAGCTTCGGGGCGGTTTCGCCACGTTCTTCACGATGGCGTACATCGTGGTGTTGAACCCGCTGATCCTCGGCAGCGGGAAGGACGGCGACGGCCGTTCGCTGGCCATTCCGGCGCTCGCCGCGGCGACCGCGCTGGTCGCCGGCCTGATGACCATCCTGATGGGCGTGGTGGCCCGGTTCCCGATCGCGCTCGCGGCCGGCCTGGGTGTGAACGCGCTCGTCGCGTACGAGATCGCGCCCCAGATGACCTGGGCGGACGCGATGGGCCTGGTGGTCATCGAGGGTGTGCTGATCGGCATCCTGGTGCTCACCGGACTGCGTACCGCGGTGTTCCGGTCGGTGCCGACGCAGCTCAAGACCGCGATCGGCGTCGGCATCGGTCTGTTCCTGACCATCATCGGCCTGGTCGACGCCGGGTTCGTCCGGCGTGTGCCGGACGCGGCGAACTCCACCGTGCCGGTCGGGCTGGGCATCAACGGCAAGATCGTCAGCTGGCCGATGCTGGTCTTCGTGGTCGGCCTGCTGATCACGCTGGTCCTGGTGGTACGCCGGGTCCGGGGCGCGATCCTGATCGGCATCCTCGCCTCCACCGTGCTGGCCATCGTGGTCGAGGCGATCGCCAACGTCGGCCCGTCCTTCGTCGACGGCAAGCCGAACCCGAAGGGCTGGGCGCTGAACGTGCCCGAGCTGCCGAAGCAGATCGTGGACGTGCCCGACCTGTCGTTGCTGGGCCAGTTCAACGTGCTGAACTCGTGGAGCCGGGTCGGCTGGCTGGTGCCGCTGATGTTCATCTTCACGCTGCTGATCACGGACTTCTTCGACACCATGGGCACGATGGTCGCGATCGGCCAGGAAGGGGACATGCTCGACGAGACGGGCACCCCGCCGAAGGCCAAGGAGATCCTGCTCGTCGACTCGATCGCCGCCGCGGCCGGTGGCGCCGCCTCGGTGTCCAGCAACACGTCGTACATCGAGAGCGCCGCAGGTGTCGCGGAGGGCGCCCGGACCGGCGTGGCCAACCTGGTCACCGGCAGCCTGTTCCTGCTGGCCATGTTCCTCGCGCCGCTGTCGTTGATCGTGCCGTTCGAGGCCGCGTCGACGGCCCTGGTGGTGGTCGGCTTCCTGATGATGACGGCGGTCCGCACGATCGACTGGACCGACTACGAGATCGCCATCCCGGCGTTCCTCACCATCGCGCTGATGCCGTTCACCTATTCGATCTCCAACGGCATCGGGGCCGGCGTGATCAGCTTCGTGCTGCTGAAGGTGGCGAAGGGTAAGGCCCGGGAGGTCCACCCGCTCCTGTACGGGGTCGCCGCGCTGTTCATCGTGTACTTCCTGCGCGGGCCGGTCGAGTCCGTGTTGCTCTGACGCTGGTGAGCCTGGTCATAACGCGTGTCGTTAGCCAGGCTCATTAGTTAAGCTAACTACCGTGACGGAGCGGACGGTGACGGCGAAACGCGTGCCACCGGCGCAGCTGGCCCCTCAGCTGCGAGATGCGATCACCCGGCTCAACCGGCGGGTCCGACAGGCCCGGCCGGTCGGCGACCTCACAGTCACCCAGCTGTCGGCGCTCACCAGCCTCAACCTGGCGGGCGCCCTCACACCACGGGAACTCGCTGATGTCGAACGGGTGCAGCCGCCCACGATGACGAAGATCGTCGCGAAGCTGGAGGAGCGGGGCCTCGTGCAACGCACCCCCCACCCGACCGACGGACGGCAGGTCATCCTGGCGGCTACCGAAGGGGGACGGGCCGTACTCGACCAGTTCGAGCGGGCCCGCAACGAGTGGCTGGCCACCCGGCTGGCCGAGCTCACCGAGGACGAACGCGAAACGCTACGGCGCGCCGCGGACATCCTCCAGGGCATC